>DATBSF010000285.1:0-6945 GCA_036559905.1 Thermoanaerobaculia bacterium
TGCTCGAGCAGCGCAAGATCACATCGCTTTTCATCACCGATGCCGATGGACGCGTGGAAGGCCTGATCCACCTGCACGATTTGTGGGGGCTGGAGCTGTTTTGATGGCGAACAACCCGGAGGTCGTGCTGCGGTATCGCGACGGCAAGACGCAGCGTGGCACGCTGCTGACAGCCGACACCGAGCGCGAGGTGTTCAGCATTCAGGAAGACGGCGGCAAGTCGGCCGATGTGCCCTTCAGCGTGCTGAAGGCCGTGTTCTTTCCGCAGAAGGGGCCGGACGATTCGCTCGAGCCGGCGGTCGGCAGTCAGCTCTCGGTCGAGTTCGCCGATGGCGAAGTCATTCGCGGCGTTGCGCATTACAACCCGGAGCGCAACGGTTTCTATCTTTTTCCGCTCGATCGGAGCAAAAACGACCGGATCTTTGTTGTGAACTCCGCGATTCTTTCGATCGAGGTGGAAAAACTTTGACAGCAGTTCCTGGTCTTAGTTCTTGGTTCTTAGGGTGGGAACCGAGAACCGAGAACTAAGAACCAGGAACCAAGAACTCTCATGCGAAAACCATCACTCATAATCGGACTCGTTCTAGCGACGTCCGTCGCACACGCCGCAGAAATCGATAACGCCGCCGCCGCGATGGCCGGCATGGAGGCGTCGTTCACGCAGCGATTCACACCGAAGGGTTTTACAAACAGCCAGGTGGAGAGCGGCTCGGTGATTTTCGGAACGCTTCCGATGATGCGCT
The DNA here is from genome assembly GCA_036559905.1 of Thermoanaerobaculia bacterium. Taxonomy (GTDB): domain Bacteria; phylum Acidobacteriota; class Thermoanaerobaculia; order Gp7-AA8; family Gp7-AA8; genus Gp7-AA10. Next base: position 744 of record DATBSF010000285.1, read on the forward strand.
GGACTTACTCGAAGCCCGAGGAAAAAGTCTTCGTGTTCGACGGCAGCAAGTCGTCGTTTTACGTCGCGGCTGACAAACAGGTCACCGTCGCGACCCTTGACGATCGTCGCAAGAGCGAGCTCCCCTTTCTGCTCATTGGCGATCCTGCCGCGCGCGAGCGTCTGTTCGTCGTGAAGGAATCGCGCAGCGGCGCCAACACCGTCGTCTCGTTGCAGCCGCGCGACGCGTCCGCGACGATCCGCAACATCACGCTGACGATCGCGGCCAACACGCATCTCATCCAGCAAATCCAATATTCAGATCGCGAAGGAAATCGCACCGTTTTCAACTTCTCCGGATTTCGACGGCGCGCGCTTTCCCCCGATCTTTTTCGCTTCACGCCGCCGCCGGGCGTGGAAGTAGTCTCAGCATCGTGAGGAACTGATGCCGCAGGAATTTTCGTTTGACGTCGTTTCGAAAACCGACATGCAGGAAGTCGCCAACGCGATCCAGCAGGCGCAGAAAGAGCTGGCGCAGCGCTTCGATTTCAAAGGCAGCAAGAGCTCGATCGAGCTGGCCGCCGACGAGATCACTCTCAACTCCGATGATGAAGGAAAGCTGCGCAGCGTTAAGGACATCCTGGAGACCAGGCTCGTGAAGCGGAAGGTCTCGCTGAAGGCGCTCGACTACGCCACCGTCGAGCAGGCCGCCGGGGCGACCGTGCGGCAGAAAGCCAAGATCGTGCAGGGCATCGAGAGCGAGAAAGCGAAAGCGATCGTGAAGACGATCAAGGACGCCAAGCTGAAGGTGCAGGCATCGATTCAGAGCGATCAGGTGCGCGTCGTGGGCCGCAGCAAAGACGAGCTGCAGAAGGCGATGGCGCTGGTGCGCGAGCAGGACTTCGGCATCCCGCTGCAGTTCACGAACTACCGGGGCTGAATCAGTGCCGAGTGCCGAGTGCCGAGTTCCGAGTACCGAGGGTGGGCGGCACTCGGCACTCGGCACTCGGCACTAGGCACTCTCGTCCCCTTCGATTATTCTTCATCACGTGAGCACTCATCCCACCTACGAGCAGGTCTCGCGCGCCGAGCGTTTGATCGATCTGATCGCGCCGAAACTGCAGCTGGTCGAGGAAGAGCTCCGGCGCAATTTCCAGTCGAACATCAAGACCATCCACGACGTCGGCGAGCACATCCTCGGCGGCGGCGGAAAGCGTTTGCGGCCCGCGCTGCTACTGCTCGTTTCGAAGATGCTGCGCTACGACGGCTATCGCGACGTCGTGTACGCGGCGGTCGTCGAGTTCATTCACACCGCGACGCTGGTGCATGACGACATCATCGACGAGGCGGCCATCCGGCGCGGGCGCACGTCGATCAACTACGGCTGGGGAAACAATCTGACGGTTCTCGTCGGCGACTACCTTTACACGCACTCGATGAATCTGGCGCTGGCCGAGGGGAATCTGGACATCCTGCGGCTGCTGTCGAATGTCACGATTCGGATGATCGAGGGCGAGATCATCGGCCTCGAGCAGAACGGCCATGCTGATCTGACGACCGAGGACTATTTCGAGATCGTGGGACGGAAGACGGCGGCACTCTTCGGCGCGTGTTGCCGCATTCCGGCATATCTGACCGATCTTCCCGAAAGCTCCGCGGCGTCCCTCTTCAACTACGGCTTCAACCTCGGCGTGTGTTTTCAGTTGATCGACGACCTGCTCGATTTCACGTCGAGCACGGAAGTGTTAGGCAAGCCGGCGCTGTCGGATCTCAAAGAAGGAAAACTGACGCTTCCGCTGCTGCTCGCGATGCCGCGAGCGACGCAGAAGGAGCGCGATCAGATCGCGCGCGTCGCGACGACGAAGTCATTCGAGGATGTCGACCCCAACGAAATGATCGAGCTGGTGACGCGATACGACACGCTCGATCAGACGCGCGCGATCGCACGCGACTACGCATCGCGCGCGCGGGCGGCTCTGGAACCATTCCCCGATTCGGCCGCGAAAGAGGCGCTCGATACAGCACTCGATTTCGTGTTGGAGCGTGATCGATAATGCTGCTATCTCCTGCCGCGTTTTTGCTGGTCGCGCACCTGAACGCCGCCTCTCCCGTGCCGAAAACGCCGCCGGCGCAGACACCCCAGTCCTGCATCAAACCGCGTCGCTCGATCGAGACCTTCGCGCAAGCCGCAACGCGAGCGCTGGCAGAGATTGCTCGCGCCGCCGTGCGCAACCGGTAGCAGTCCATGAGGCCCACGCCGGATCTTTCACTGTGATTGAGCAGCCGAGAGGAGTCTTGATGAAGCGCGTCAGCATGGTTGCCGCTCTGGTGGTTCTTTTCGTCGTTGGCTGCGCAACGACATCGAACGACGCGGGGCCGGCTGCGCTCGATGCAGCATGGATGAAGGCCTTCAAGGCGGGCGATCTCGAAGGTGTGATGGCCTGTTACGCGCCGGACGCCGTCGACTGGGAGCCAGGGGCGCCTGAAGCGAAGGGAGAAGCAGCCATCCGTCAGGCCTATCGTGACTTCTTCGCGGCCAACACCGTCGTCGCCATCACAGATAGCGATACGCAATACAGGACAGTCGGGAACCTGGCCGTCGCGTGGGGAAAATCCTCGATGACCTATGTTCCGAAGGCGACCGGCAAGCCGGTGGTCTCGACGGGACGCTTTTCATCGGCGGCGGAGAAGCGCAACGGGAAATGGCTCTACATCGTCGACCACGGCTCTTCCGAGCCTTAATGGGCAAGCAGTTTCGCGACACTGACGTAGTACGTTCGCGCCTTCTCGCGATCGCCGGTCAGTTGTGCGGCGCGTGCCGCGCCTGAGAGACCGTTGAGCCGATTCGGCGAGTCCTTCAGCGATCGCTCGTAGGCGTCCAGCGCTTTCTGCGGTTGATTCGTCTCGAGCAGAAAGTCTCCGAGCATTTCGCGCGCGGGAAGGATCGATCCGGGCGTCACCGGACTCTTCTCCGTGGAATCCTCGAGATCGGCGGCCGATCGCAGCGAGGCCTCTGCGTCGTCATTGCGTCCTTCCGCGCGCGCGATCCAGCCTTCCGCCGCGCGAATCTGAATGTCGACCTGATTCGCCCAGTACGGGCTCTTCTGATCGACCAGCTTCTGACGTAGTTGCTTCAGGCGCTCGACATCAATGCGCGCTGCGGCCGGCTGGCCACTGCGTGCCGCGCCGACTGCGCGCGCAAACCACGTCACCGCTTCGGCGTATGTGTAGCGATCCCACGGAAAATTCGCGGGTCGAACTTCCAGCGCGGCTGCGTCGGCCCAGCGGCGTCGCTCCAATGCAAACCGTGCCGGAACGGCAGCCAGCGCGTAATAGCCCGCGAAATTTTCGACGTCGAGAGCCTTGATTGTCGACAGCTCCTCGTTGAGCTGCCGGACTTCGTCGTCCTGGCCGAGTTGAAGGTAGGCGTACGCGAGGTAATCGCTGGCGTGCAACGCATCGAACGACATCGTGCCGGGATGCGCGAGCGCCGTATATTCGCGCGCTGCGTTCGCCGAGCTGATGTTCGAATCGATCGTTTCCTTCCACATGCCGAGGCGAACGAAGGTGTGGGAGGGCATGTGGAGGGCGTGCGGCGACGACGGAGCGATCTTCGCGTACGCATACGCCGCGTTGAGCGCGAGCGGCGCGAGACTCGGATAGTCAAAGCTGTGGATCAAGTAGTGCGCAATCCCCGGATGATCGGGATGCGCCGCCAGCAGCCGGTTGAATATCTCGGCCGCCTGCTTCTGATACGCGTACGTCTTGTCAGCGGGTGTCGACATCCCGTGTGCGACGAGCGCCAGCCCGTAGAAAATCGCGGCTTCATCGTCGTCCGGAAACTGCGTCGTGAGTCGTTCCATCGCCGCTTCGTACGCGCGAGAGCGCGGGATGATGTCGGTCTTGTCCGCATCGCGATAAAACGTCGCAATCGCGTTGATGTAAGCCTTCTCACGCGGAGTCTTCGCACCGACAGACTGGGCCTTCGCAGCCGCCGCGATCCCGCGCGCGAGCTCGGGGGGAGAGTACGGAGACGGCCACACCTGGTGGTAGTTGCTCATCGCCACGCCCCACCACGCGATTCCACATGCGGGATCCGCTTTGGCAGTCTCGAGGAACGCCTTCTCGGCTTCCTCGTACCAGAACGAATGCAGCAGCGCGACGGCACGCGTGAAGAGGGCCTGCGCGTTCGCATTGCACGATGTCGAGAACGACACGGCTCCCAACCGTTCCGGTACTGCGCCGTGATGCTCGTGCTGAGCCGCGACAGGTTGCGCCAGGAGCAAAACAATGATGATTGATCGCATCGTCTAAAGCATACCGTTTGCGGATTCACTACACATGTCGTAGCCTCGCGCCCATGCGATTAGTGACCGGAGTTCTCGTCGTCTCGGCTCTCGTAGTTCCTGTGAGCTCGTGGGGCAAAACATCAGCCCCGAGTAAAGCGGCCGTGCAAAAACTGTTGCAACAGAGGGACGACGTTCGGCACAAAGGCGATTGGGCCGGGTACGCCCAATTCTTTACGCCCGACGCGACGGTCATGAACTCAGACGGCGCAACGTACAAAGGACGTGCGCAGATTCAGAAGAACACTGCGGACTCATGGAGCGGAGGCGCATACAAAGGCGCGCAAATGCAGACGACCGTCGACTCGGTCGAATCAATCGCGCCGAATGTGGCCATCGCGGACGCGACCTTCGACATCACGAACATTGCGGGAGGCGGCAGCCGCAAAGGCAAAATCACCGTTGTCCTGGTGAACGGAAAAGACGGATGGAAAATCGCCGCCACCCGATCGATGGTCCCAACGCCCGCTGGAGCAGTGCGAACGTCGAAGCAGTGAAAGATCGCCCGGCAATCATCGCCCCTCCCCCACTTCTGGGCCTTGCTTGCATTGCTGCCGGCTTCATCGCTGCGCGTTTCAAGCCGCTCCCGTTCTTTCCTGGTCCCTCATCGGTTCGAGTCGCGTTCTCTGTCGCGTTGTTCCTGATTCCCGTGGCCATCGTCTTCGTGGCGCGGCGAGAACTGATCAAGCACAAAGAGCATCCGAATCCATACAAACCCACATCTGCGATCGTCAGCAGCGGCATTTATGGCTTTTCGCGTAATCCGATTTACATCGCATTCCTCATCGTCGTGCTTGCGACGGCCATCGCCGCGAACAATGCGTGGCTGTTGCTGTCGATTGTGCTGCTCTTCGTGCTCTTGCAGTTTGGAGTCGTAAGGGCGGAGGAACGTTATCTGTCCGGCAAGTTCGGAGCGGAGTACGAGGAGTATCGGCGAAGCGTGAGGCGCTGGGTTTGACTGTGCGGAAAGTTCTTCTCGGCATCGGGTCGTTCGGGTCGCTGATCGCGATCGCTATTTTTCTAGTCTTGCTGGTTACGTTCGAACGCATCAGCGAGGAGCTGCTGATGGTTTCGTGGGTGTTGCTCATTTGTTTTTTCATGGTCGGCCGACTGATGAAGAAATACTTCGACTCCATGGTCGATCGCGGCGAGGTTGACGCGCGCGAGCAAGAGTTCTGGAAGGAGAAGGCGCGGCATTGGGGACCTCTAGCGGCGCCGACTTTTTGGTGGCGAGCCATCGCGAAGCCTCGCGAGCACAGCGCGCTGCCCGAAAACTACAGCGCACCCCCTAAGTAGAGCTGTCCTGCCGGCGCCGGATCTCGGGACGCTGCTGAATCTGCATCTCGCGCTCGATTTGATCCGGACGCATCGGAACTCCACACAGCGCGCCGATCTCGAAAATCAAATAAAGAAATATTCGAACGATACGATTCTTCAAGAAAACACCTCCAGCTGCGGCGAACTCGGGGAGAGAGTCCTACGCGGCTGGAACGGTGGATCGAGCGAGATGGCGGCAGGAGGTCAGTACGGTGAGGGCAAAGCCGGAATCGCGAGTTCGGACAACTTCTCGGACCGACTGATTCGCGGCTGGAACTAAGCTGTCGTCGAGAAGCGGCAGCTCGATGAACGCGACCGGCGCAATCAGCGCAACAATCGCGAACGCGATGCAGAGAATGGCGATCAGCCGGCGCATCGATCGCAGTATACGGGCTCTACGACAGCATCTCCATGATCTCGGCCATCGCGGCCCGAGCGCGATTGTGGATCTTCGCGCTCTCTTTCTCGTTCGTCAGCTTGATGACGCGGTTGTACTGCTCGATCGCCTTTGGATAGTCGTTCAGGCCGTGGTGATAGATCTCGGCCTTGGCGAGCTTGGCC
>DATBSF010000286.1:0-3023 GCA_036559905.1 Thermoanaerobaculia bacterium
AGCGTCGTCCTCACGCCGCCGTGTTCGAGAGTGTGCAAGCCGGTGATCGCGGTTCCGCCGGGCGACGTGACCATGTCTTTGAGCTTGCCGGGATGCTCGTTGGTCTCCAGAAGCAACTTCGCGGATCCGAGGAGTGTCTGCGCCGCGAGGAGCTGCGAGGTGCGCCGCGAGAGGCCGACTTTCACGCCGGCGTCGCTGAGCGCTTCGAGAATCAGAAAGACGTAGGCCGGGCCGGATCCCGAAAGACCGGTGACTGCATCGAGAAGCGTTTCGTCCAGAACGACTGTCAGGCCGACCGCGTCGAAAATCTTCTTCGCATCCTCGAGGTCGGATTCCTGCGCGTGTTCGCCGCCCGCGATGGCGGTGGCACCGGCATCGACGAGCGCGGGCGTGTTTGGCATCGCGCGCACGACGCGAGTTCCTGTTCGCAGCTTCGCCTGAATCGCAGCGACCGGAACGCCGGCGGCGATCGAGATCACGAGGGATTCGGCGCGGATCGAGTCGCTGATCTCATCGAGAACGCGGCTGAGGATCTGCGGCTTCACGGAGAGGACGACGATCGATTGCGCCGCCGCTTCGCGGTTCTCCTGCGTCATGTGGATCGAATATTTTTCCGACAGCTCGCGTCGCCGCTCTTCGCGGGGCGCGGACGCAGTGACCTGCCCGGGCGCGAAAACCTTCCCGCGCAACAAACCGCGGATCATCGCCTCGGCCATGTTGCCGGCACCGACGAATCCGATCGACTTCTTGGTCGTCATGGCCGCAAGTCTATCCGCGCGCTACCCCACCTGCCGCATCAAACTGAACAGCGGGCCGAACCACGACTCGCGCCACCAGATGTTCATGATCAGCGCCGCGATGACTTCGCCGGCCAACACGGAGATTGCGAAGCGTGGACGAGTTTCGATCACGCGGATCGCCATGATCGACAAGACCGTGGAGGCGATCGGCACGATCAGCCACCAGCGACATGTCAGCAGGAAGAACGTCACGCCTGGCCCGACTTCCGCACCCATGCCGTTCAGCACTTTCTGCAACACCACCCCGCTGCGCCACGCCGTGACCGCCGAGTAAACCTGCCACAAGATCACGCCGCTATGCGCGATCGCGGACTGCCAGCGGATCACTTTCGGATCCACGCTCACGCCGCTGTGCCGTGGCACTTCTTGTACTTCTTGCCTGACCCGCACGGGCAGGGATCGTTGCGGCCGACCTTCGCCTCTTTCCGCTTCACGGTCTGCGGTTCGGTCGTTCCGCTCGAGAAATACATCGGCTGCTGCTTTGGCTTCGGCGGAGCAACACGTTGCACACGCGGCTGCTGTTCGCGCTCGACCACCACTTCCATCTTCCACAGATACTTGACGACGCGGTCCTGAGTCCTTTCCATCATGTCCTGGAAGAGATCGAACGACTCTTTCTTGTACTCGACCAGCGGATCGCGCTGACCGTATCCGCGGAGTCCGATGCCGTCCTTCAGATGATCGATGTTGAGCAGATGGTCCTTCCACTGCTGATCGATGACCTGCAGCAGCAGATACTTCTCATGGAGCCGCATCATCTCCGGACCGACGGCCGCCTCTTTCTCCTCGTACTTCTTCGTGACGGCTTCGATCAGCTTCTGCTTGATGCCCTCGCGATTGTCCGTCGTCAGATCGATGCCGGCGCTCTTCAGATCGACGCCGAAGTAATCGAACAACTCGGCATTGAGCTCCGTCTCATCGGGATGCTCCTGCGCATCCTCCGGAATGTGCGAGTCGACGAGAAACTCGACAATGTCGGCGGCCGCGTTGAGGACGTACTCCTTCCCTTCGCGTCCCTCGAGAATGCTCCGGCGCAGCGTGTAGATCGACTTACGCTGCTTGTTCATGACGTCGTCGTACTCGAGCAGATGTTTGCGCGCGTCGAAGTTGCGCGCTTCGACCTGCTTCTGCGCGCGCTCGATCGACCGCGTCACCATGCGGTGCTCGATCGGAACGCCTTCCTCCATGCCGAGGCGCTCCATCCAGCCCATGAGGCGATCGCCGCCGAAGATGCGCATCAGGTCGTCCTCGAGCGACAGATAGAAACGCGAAGCGCCGGGGTCGCCCTGACGTCCCGAACGTCCGCGAAGCTGATTGTCGATGCGCCGCGATTCGTGACGCTCGGTGCCGACGATGTGCAGTCCGCCGAGGCTCACGACTTCCTCGTGATCGAGGATCCACTGCTCACGGATTTCTTCTTCGATTCGCTTTCGCTCTTCGGGATCCGTCACGTCCTTGGCTTTCTGATTGGCGAGGAATTCGGGATTGCCGCCGAGGAGAATGTCGGTACCGCGACCCGCCATGTTGGTGGCAATCGTCACGGCACTCTTGCGTCCGGCCTGCGCGACGATCTCCGCCTCGCGCTCGTGGTACTTCGCGTTGAGGACGACGTGCGGCACGCCGGTGCGCTTCAGATGCGTGGAGAGCAATTCCGATTTTTCGATCGAGATCGTGCCGACGAGCGCGGGCTGCCCCTTCTCGTGCAGGACCTTGATCTCTTCGACGATCGCATCGAACTTCTCGCGCTCGGTGCGATAGACGAGATCGGCCTTGTCGATGCGGATCATCGGCTTGTTAGGCGGCATGACCACGACCTCGAGGTTGTAGATCTTGTCGAACTCCGCCGCTTCGGTATCGGCCGTGCCGGTCATGCCGGCGAGCTTCTCGTACATCCGGAAGAGGTTCTGGAAGGTGATCGTGGCCAGCGTCTGATTCTCGGCTTCGATCTTCACGCCTTCCTTGGCCTCGACCGCCTGATGCAGTCCGTCCGACCAGCGGCGTCCCGGCATCAGGCGTCCGGTGAATTCGTCGACGATGATCACTTCACCGTCTTTGATCATGTATTCGACGTCTTTCTTGTACAGCGTGTGCGCGCGCAGGCCCTGGTTGACGGCGTGCAGCGTGTCCATGTTGTTGGGGTCGTAGAGCTCGATCCCGCCTAACAATTTCTCCGCGTGCAGGACACCTTCTTCAGTGAGCACGGCCGTGTGCTGCTTCTCGTCG
>DATBSF010000287.1:0-5813 GCA_036559905.1 Thermoanaerobaculia bacterium
GCGCGGGTGCGAGTGAGCGCCGTCGATGGATTGCGGCTGATCGTCGAGCCTGAGTAAGGCAGAAGGCAGAGGGCAGAGGGCAGAAGGCAGAAGTGCCCCCTCAACCCTTCTGCCTTCTGCTTTCTGCCTTCTGCCTTTAGATTCCTTATAGAATCGCTAAGGGGGCTTCGCATGAACATCGGCTTGCCGATCATCATTGTTTTTCTGGCGATCTATCTTCTCAGCTCGATCAAAATCCTGCCGGAGTACGAACGGGGCGTCATCTTTCGCCTCGGCCGTCTTCTCTCGGAGCCGAAGGGGCCCGGCATCTTCCTCGTTTTCGCGCCGATCGATCGGATGGTGCGCGTGTCGCTGCGTCAGGAAGCGTTCGAGGTGCCGCCGCAGGACATCATCACGCGCGACAACGTCACGCTGAAGGTCAACGCGGTCGTCTTCCTGCGCGTGATCGAGCCGCGCCGCGCGGTCGTGGAAGTGTTCGACTATCGCTATCAGACTTCGCAGTTTGCGCAGACGACGCTCCGATCGGTTCTCGGCGAAGTCGAGCTGGACGGGCTGCTGGCGCATCGCGACGAGCTCAACGCGCGGGTCCAGACCATCCTCGACCAGCACACCGAGCCGTGGGGTGTGAAAGTCCAGAATGTCGAGGTCAAGCAGGTCGATCTCCCCGAATCGATGCTTCGCGCCATGGCCAAGCAGGCCGAGGCCGAGCGCGAGAAGCGCGCCAAATTGATTCACGCTGAAGGTGAGTTCGCAGCATCGCAGCGCCTGGCCGACGCTGCCAAGATTTTAGGTTCCGAGGCAGCCGCCCTGCAGCTCCGATATTTGCAGACTCTCACGGAGATCGGGGTCGAGAAAAACACCACCATCGTGTTCCCAATCCCAATCGACATCATCAGCGGGTTTGTGAAGCAGATGATGAAACAATGAGCGAAGAGCTGGCGCTGATCGAGGCAGCGCTGTTCCAGCTCAAGGCGGCCGCTGCCGACGTCGATCCGATGAGCGCTTCGCAGGTGCAGCTGATGGTCAGCATGCTGGCGAACGCGATCGAGTCCGCGCGCGCCGGAGTCAGTCCCGCAACTGTGAACGACGTCGAGTTCGCGCTGAGCGATCTCGCCGGCATCGTGCGGGATCTGAACGCCGCCGACGCCGAACGCATCGAGCCGATCGTCAAGCTTCTGCAGGAAGACGTCGATCGCCTGAAACAGGCGACGGCATTGCCGGCGGCCGTCACGACCGCGATTCGAGCGCTGCAAACCAAGTTGAAAGCGCGTCGAGCGGCGATCGAGCGGCAGACGTATCGCCCCGAAGGAGCGCCGGCCGAGGAGCTGCCGCATCCGCCGGCGGACCTGCAAAAGGAGGCTGTGCCGCTGCGACAGCAACTCGCGGCGGCAGGATTCTCGACGCCCGCGCTCGACGGTCTGGTTGCCGACCCTGAGTCACTGCTTTTTCACTCGATCACCGACATTCTGAATGAGCTCGACGTCATCGTCGGCTGATTACGGCATCGACGCGCCGTACGTCATCCGCAATCTGCTGATCGCGGCCGCGGCGGCGTTCATTCTCTTTGCCCTCGGAGCCACCGGGGTCTGGTCAGGACGCGTCGGACCGCTGCGATTCGGCATCATCGGCTTTCTCTGGATGGGAATCGCGTTGCTGGCGACGGGAATCTTTATGTGGTGGAGCAGCAAGTACGGCAAGGTCAACGCACGCGAAAAACTCATCTCGCTCATCAAGTGGCGCGGCGACGAGCAGGTGCTCGATGTCGGCTGTGGCCGCGGACTGCTTCTGATCGGCGTGGCAAAACGCCTGACGACCGGCCAGGCGACCGGCGTCGACATCTGGCAAAGCGAGGATTTGTCGGGAAACACGATGGAAGCGACGCTGGAGAATGCCAGGCGAGAAGGCGTTGCGGATCACGTGGAGATCAAAACCGCCGATATGCGAAAGATGCCGTTCGACGATGCAACATTCGACGTCATCGTGTCCCGCGCCGCGATCCACAATCTCTACGACGCCGGCGACCGCGCGGCCGCGATCCGCGAGATCGCCCGCGTGATGAAGCCGGGTTCCCTCGCTCTCATCGAGGATATCCGGCACTTCCGACAGTATGCGGCGGTGTTTACGGACATTGGCTGCGACGTTCGACGCGTCAGCTCACCGTCGTCAACAGTGTTCTGGATGGTGATTACTTTCGGATCGCTGAACCCGGCTACTTTGCTCGTTCGTAAACCACGCGACCATCAAAAATCGTGAGATCGACTTTCGCGTTCTCGATTTTCTCGGGCGGAATCGTGAAGAGATTGTCGGAGAGGACCGCGATGTCGGCGAACATCCCCGGCGCGATCTTCCCGATCTCGTTTTCGCGGAATATCGCCCAGGCGTTGTTGGCGGTGTAGCAGCGCAGCGCTTCTTCGACTGTGATTTTTTGTTCGGGGATCCATCCGTTCGGATTTTTTCCGTCGAGCGTTCGCCGCGTCACGGCGGCATAGATGCCCAGGATCGGATTGAGCGGCGCGACGGTCCAGTCGGAGCCGAACGTGAGCGTCGCGCCGGCATCGATCAGCGAACGAAACGCGTATGTCCATCGCGCGCGCTCGTGGCCAAGCTTCGGCTCGGCCCACCGCCCGTCGTCGATCGCGTGATAGGGCTGCATCGACGCGACCACGCGGTCGGCAGCGAAGCGCTTGATCAGATCGGGATTGAGATGCTGCGCGTGCTCGATGCGAAAACGGCGCTCGCGCACGTTCGGAATCGATTCGAAGATCTTGAGGACTTCGTCGTTCGCGCGATCGCCGATCGCATGAATCGCAATCTGCAAGTTGTGCGCGTCGGCATCGGTCACGGCGGTTTTCATGCGGCCGTCGGTCATCGCCTGCATCGTCAAGCCGCGATTCTTCGGATCGTCGGAGAACGGCTCGAACATCGCGGCGGTGGCGGATCCGAGGGAGCCGTCGGCGAAGCCTTTGAGGCCGCCGATGCGCAGGCGATCGCTTCCGAACGCCTTTTCGATTCCGGAGGACTGCATCCGCTGATATTCCAAAACTGGTGCAAATAGGTAAACGCGCGCGGTGAGATCGCCGCTCTTTTCGAGGCGCTGATAGGCGCGAAGATCCTCGAATGCTCCGCTGCCGCCCGACATGTCGACGAATGCCGTCACCCCAAAGCGCGCCGCTTCGGCGAGTCCCGCGCGTCCCGCCGTGACGCGATCGTCAGTCGATGCCGATGGAATCACGCGATCGACGAACGACTGCGCTGCATCTTTCAGGACGCCGGTCGGCTCGCCGTTCGCGTCGCGCACGATCGTTCCGCCGGCGGGATCGGGAGTGTCGCGCGTGACGCCGCCCATCTTCAGCGCGACCGAGTTGGCGAGCACCATGTGCCCGTCGAGCCGCGAGACGAAGACCGGATTCTGCGGCGTGACCGCGTCGATCAACTGACGCGTCGGCAGCGACGCGGGATTCCAGATCGTGTGGTCCCACTGGCCTCCGGTGATCCATTTTCCCGGCCCGATGCGTTTGGCGTACTCGCCGATGCGGCGCGCGAATTCCTGCTGAGTGGCCGCGTCGCGAAGCTGCACGCGCGAAAGCTCGAAGCCGCCGTCGATGAAGTGCGTGTGGTTGTCGATGAATCCGGGAACAGCGAGGCGGCCCTTGAGGTCGATGATCGTGCCGTTGCGTCCGATGTCAGCCGACGATCCGACCGCAACGATCCGATTCCCTTCGATGGCCACCGCTTCGGCCCACGGCCGCTGCGGATTTCCAGTCCAGATTTTTCCGTTGGTGAGGATCACGGCCGCCAATATTGTCAGCATCGGCGGATTCTATCGAAGGAGTCGAACGAGATTCTCCGGCGGACGGCCGCGATACAACAGCTCGCCGTTCGCAGCCAGCCGATTACGGAGCGTCGCAAGAACGAGATTGCGATTCTCGCCGTCGGGTAGCCGCGTCCAGGCATCGAGGAGGATCGGCCAGATGACTTCGTCGGGAACGAGATTCCAGACCCGCGTTGCGATGGGCGCCGGCATCGCCCCGCCGACAAAATCGAGGAACAGAATGTTGAGCCGCTCGACGCTCAGGAAGTGGCGAACGATGTCGGCCAGCGCCGCGCGGTCTGCGGGAGGGACAGTTCTTGTGGCGGCTTGTAACTCCTCCAAAGTGGAAACGACACGCTCGTAATCGCGGGCGATCCAGTACTTCTCGGCCAGCGCCTGCAGGCTCTTCATCTCTGTGCTCTCTGTGTCTCTGTGGTGAAAAGCCTTTACCACAGAGCACACAGAGGACACAGAGTTTATGGCGATACTTCGATAACCTCGAATGTATCCGGCAAAACAGACGGTCGCGGGCGGGGGCGGTCGGGTGTGGGGGCGGGGGGCGGGCCAAATTGCGCGGTCGGGACGAAGACGTGCCCGGTCTTTTCGTCGAAGGCGATCGTTCGCGCGCCGCGCGCGGTGGTCACGTTGTCGACAACATTGAATTCAGTCGGCGAGACTGCGCGGACGACGGTGATCGTGCCGTCCGCACCGTTCGACGAAAACGCCATCTGATTCTTCTCGTCAAACGCGGCGCCGTCCACTCCCTTTCCGATCCCGACCGATCCGACCACCGCGCCGCTCTGGCTGTCGACGACGACCATCTTCTGGTTGTCGCACACGCTGAACAGTCGATGGTTCTTGCGATCGATCGCGAGTCCGCTCGGCTCTTGGCACGGCGCGAGCGGCCAGCGATGCGCGACAGTGAGAGTCTTCGCGTCGATGTCGGCGATCTCGCTCTTGTCCTCGATGTTGACGAAGACATGGCCGGCGCGATCACTCTGCGAGAACTCCGGCTTGCCGCCTAACGGAATCGTCGCGAGGACCTTGCCATCGATGTCGAACACCGTTGTGTTCTGCCCGCGCCCGTTGAACGTGAAGACATGCTTCGTCGCCGGGTCGTAGAGGATCGCATCGGGATTGTCGCCTGTCGTTTTCACTTCGCTGATCGCAGTGAGCTTGTCGAGATCGAAGATCGTCATCGAGCCCGAGCGTCCGTTGCTGACGAAACCGCGATGCAGATCGGGCGCGATCGCGATGCCGTGCACGCCTTCGGTCTTCGGAATCGTTCCGACGACTTTCTGATGGTCGATATCGACGACTTCGACGCGGTCGCTGTGCGAGACGTACAGTCTGCGCGCCGCGCTGTCGACGGTCAGGTAGTCCCACCCGCCCGTTCCCCCGATCGGGATATGGCGGATGACGTGATAGGCAGCGCTGAGTTGCGTCGCGAAAGCGAAAGCGAGAACAAGTGCGATCTTTTTCATGGCGCGTACGCTACTCCCGCGCCGGCGATCGGCGCAACATATACTCCGCCGGTGAATTTTGCCGCCGCGCTCCTGGCGTGCACGCTCATTTCCCGACCTGCTGCGGCCGCGGAAGAAGGTGCCATTCGCCGCGCGGCCGAAGCGGTCGCGGCCGAAGCACGGCAATATGGGCGTGATCTGAAAGCGGAAGTGCTCGCGCCGTCGGAATGGAAGCGGCGCCAATGGCAGGAAGCGGCGCTGACGGTCGGCACGATCGCGGTGCTGATGCACGAGGATGAGCACATCGCGCGCTCCGTGCAATCGCGGCGAGACTCTCAGACAAACTCCATCGCGAAGGCCGTGACGCCGATCGGCGGCGGACGCGGATTGCAGCTTTCCGCGGCGATGATCGCAGTCGGTCTGCTGGCGCGCAGCGACAGTCTGCGCGATACCGGCCGCGACGCATTTGAATCGCAGATCATCGCGGCCGGCGTGATCACGCCGCTGCTCAAAAAGGGATTTGGCCGCCAGCGTCCGAA
>DATBSF010000288.1:0-12208 GCA_036559905.1 Thermoanaerobaculia bacterium
TCATCCGCCGCTTCGCGGCACCTTCTCCCGATGGGAGAAGGTGAGTCCGGTCAGACCGCCGGACGGATGTGCTCGACTGACGCAATCCCCACAGCGTTCTTGGTCGTCGATTTCACGCGGTACATCGCGGCGTCGGCCTGACGAATTAAATCATCCTTGCTGAGGCCGTGCGTCGGATACGTCGCGATTCCGAAGCTGGCGGTGATCGAGATCTCGACGGTGCCGTCGATGACGAACGCCGTCGCGGTCAGCGATTTGCGAACGCGGTTGGCAACCGCCATCGCCTGCTCCTGATCGGTCTCGGGCAGTACGATGCAGAATTCATCGCCGCCGAATCGAATGACTTTATCGATCGCGCGGACCGCGGTCAGAACACGCTTGGCGACTTCCTGCAGCGTGCGCGAACCGGTGAGATGTCCGTAGAAATTGTTGACCATCTTCAGATCGTCGAGATCGAGGAAGATGATGCTGAAGAGCGAACCGTAACGTCGCGAACGCTCGATTTCTTCGTCGAGGTAGCTGTCGAAGAATCGGCGGTTGAATGCCTTGGTCAGATCGTCGCGCATCGCGAGGTCTCGGCTATGCGACAAATGATGAATGTTGCCGAGGACCGACGCGACCGCGCGAATGTATTGCGTGACGGTTTCGATCGCAGCGTCATCGATCGAGTCCGTCGCCGCGAGTGGAATGCGGATCACGCCGACAAGATCGTGCTCGACCTGCAACGGAATCACGATCATCCCCGATGCGCGATCGGCCGCGAACGAGTGTCCGGATGAAAGTGCCTTCTGCAGAAGATCGGACGGAATGCCAGGAAGGAACTCGCCTGTCTCGTGCGCGTCGGGATCGTTCGTGAAGCTGACGACGTAGCGCTCGAGACGCGGATCGTGCAGAAACAAAGTTCCGCGCGAGAGTCCGAGGAGATCGAGGACCGTGCGCGTGATGCGTTCGGAAACTTCCTGCGCGTCCTGCAGTGACATCAACTCGTGAATCTGCTTGAGGAACGTCACCTCAGTCTCGAGCTGCGACGCGTGCACGGCGGCGTCGACGAGATCGGCGGCGAACGACAGATATTCGGTCGGCTGCGCGAGGAACGATTTGCGATCGATGAAAATCTCGCCCTGCCGCCGCTGCGCCGGTTCGTCCATGCCCAGGACGATGCGGACGATGCTCTTGCGGGGCGGAGGATTGAGCGCGGCGTGCGAATCGGTATCGATGACCGCGATACGGCTGACTTCCCGCTCGATTCCGGAATCGGCGAAGGTCAGATCGGGACACTTGTGTCGGAGTTTCGACACCAGGTCCGACGCGCTATAAATCCCGATCGTCTGCTGAATCAACCGGTTAATTCTACAATGCGCCGCCGCGATGCGCATTTCCCAAGTGGTACGGCGAGGGGCTTCCGAGTACGAGAAGAAGTCGCAGCGGATCGATTTCGAGCTGCTCAGCCCGGAGCATGAGCTCGTGACCGCGAATCCCGATATCACATTGAACTACGCGAACTTAGATCTCCCGGAGGCGGTCGAGGAGGGGTACTTCGTAGGGGCGCACAGCGTGCGCCCGCAGCCGACGACAGAGGAGCGGGCGCGCGCTGCGCGCCCCTACGCCCTCGGGACCTTCAATCGGCGCGGGATTCGCCGAATGATCGAACGCACCATTCCGCGCATCCATCGCACGCGCGAAGACGTCGAATGGCTGCTGCTCGATGCACCGCCGACGCCCGAAGATTTCGCGCAGTTCGATGCGTGGGTCGATCCCGCGATCGAGGATGACGATTACGACGGGTTCGTCGCGGAGGCGTTGGTGGCGGGAAAAATTGTGGTCGCATCGCGGACGCCGATCAACGTCAAGCGTCTCGAAAAAGGGCGCACCGGCATCCTTGTTCCGCCTGGCGACGCCAACGAACTCACTCATGCGATACTTGCCGCACTGTTCAAACCGGAAGTTGCGCAGCAAAAAATCGAGGCCGCCCGCCAAACGATCTCGAAATTTCATCCTCGCCAGCGACTGCGTGCGCTGACGCAACTGCTGGCAACCGCAAAACAATGATCCATCTCGATACTCTCGCCTCACCACAGCGTCGCGCGGTCGACATGATCAAAGAAGTGGCCGCCGAGAAAAACCTGCAGCCGTACCTCGTCGGTGGTCCGGTCCGCGATCTGCTCCTCGGCCGCAGCCTCATCGATCTCGACTTCACGCTCGAGGAAGGAAGCTCCGTTCTCGCGCGGTCGCTCGCCAAGCGGCTCAACGGACGCGTGCGATCGTATCCACAGTTTCTGACTTACAAAGTCACCGCGAACGAGCTGCCGGAAATCGACATCGCTTCGGCGCGCAGCGAGAAATATCGCGCTCCGGGAGCGCTTCCTTCCGTGAGCGCCGGCGCACTTCAGGATGATCTGATGCGGCGCGATTTCTCGATCAATGCGATCGCGCTCGATGTCGTGTCGGAGCAGCTGCACGATCCCGCCAACGGAAAGCAGGACCTCGATCAGAAGTTGATTCGCATCCTGCACGACGAAAGCTTCATCGACGATCCGACGCGGATCTTTCGCGCGATCCGCCTCGCGACGCGGCTCGGATTCGCGATCGAGCCGCACACGCAGGAGCTGATGCGCAAGGCGATCGCCGGTGGAGCGCTGCGCACGGCGTCGAGAGAGCGGCTGTGGCGCGAGCTGACGCTGGCGTTCGAAGAAGAAAATGCGCCGGCAGTCATCGAGGCGTTGAACCAGGCCGGCGCGCTCGAAGTTCTTTTCGGTCCGCGCGAAATCGATCGAGCGCGACTCGAGCGCGTCGAGCAGATCGCGAAATCCAATCCGTCACTCGATCGCGAAGTGCTCTACACCGGCGCGATCCTGCATGGGAACGCGTCGCCGGTCGATCTCGAAGGCTCGGGATTCTCGCAAAAGCGCGCCCGAAACGTCATGCAGATTGCGAACGAGATCGGACGGTACACGGATGCGCTTTCGGAGGCCGAGACGGAGCGCCAGCGATTCCGTTTGCTGAAGCACGCCGCGCCGGAGATGCTGGCGGTGCTCGCCGCGAGCGGTCCGGCGGAGCACGTCGCACGCTTTCACGACTACCAGAATTTCCGACTCGCGCTGCGAGGGAACGACCTGGATGTCCCGATCGGACCGCACATCGCGAAGGCGCTGGAACGGACGCGAGAGGCCGTTTTCGTCGGGGAGATCAGCGCCGAGGAGGCGCGAGCTTTTGCGCAGAGGATGGCGATCAAGTATCTTAATCGGGAGCAAGTTAGCGACGTCAAATGAGAGTTGGGACGTTGGGATGTTGGGCCGTTGTGATGGTGACCGCAACCGCGGTCGCGCAGCAGCCTCCTCCCGAACCGCCCACCCACGACATCTCGATGGTCGACAAAGTCCCTCTCGGCAGCGCGATGGCGACGCCGTTGCCCGAGGCGCAGCGGAAGCAGCTCGAGAAATATGACCTCCCCGAGCTCGCCGGCAGCAGTCAGGCCCTCGGATCGCAATTGATCAACGGCGAGCTGCGGCAGCCCCTCGTCGACTACTTCGCGCGGGACGCAAAGATCCAGCAGCGGCTGTCGATCTTCGAAGGTGGACTCGTCGTGATCGATGTGCGCGGCGCGGGCGGCCCGATTCGAAAGCGCGTCTTCATTCCGGCCGATGCGCTCAAGAGCTACCTGAAGGCGGTCGCGCCGCTCGATCACATCCGGCAGGAGGACTTGACCGCGCCGAAGAACGATCGTCGCGCGGTCCTGCGCGTGTACAGCGGTCCGCAAAAGTACACCGAACGCAATTTCGATCCGGTGGCCGCGCTGCCGAAGCCGATGAATGACGAGCTCGCGCCGCTTCGCGATCTTCTCCGCGCGATCTCCGAAGATCGCACGGTGACGAATACAGTCGCGGGATACATGCCGAAGCCGGGCGATCAACTGGTTGGCGACGACCGCAAGGTCTATCGTGTCGTGCGCGTGATGGATGAACGCATCGTCGAGCTACGCTGCACCAGCCAGCCGATCAGCATGTACGTCGCAGTGAAAGACCTCTACAACTACTTCATCGGCACGACAGGGGCCGCTGAGCAGTAGTGGCCACGCTCCGTGTCACTGGCGGCGCACTCCGCGGCCGCCGCGTTCCCGTTCCTCCCCGCCTCGTCCGGCCCACGTCCGAGCGCGCGCGTCAGGCGTTTTTCAACATCGTCGGCAATCGCATCGAGGGCGCGCGATTTCTCGATCTCTTCGCGGGCAGCGGGATTTTTTCCTTTGAGGCCATTTCGCGCGGAGCAATATCGGCGACGGCCGTCGACAACAACCGCCGCTCGATCGAGTCGATCTCGCGTTTCGCGAAAGACTGGGACGTCCCGGTGACTGCGATTTACGGCGACGCCGTCGCGGTCCTTCCCCGCCTTCACGAGCAGTTCGACGTCGTCTTCGCCGATCCGCCGTATGACTACGAGGATTACGACGGACTTCTGGCCGCGCTCGATCAACAGCAGCTCGCTCCCGATCCGATCGTGGCGGTGGAACATCGGAAGCGCACAAATCCGTTCACCGTCGAGACAAAACGATTGCGATTGCAAAGACGGGCCGAGTACGGCGAAGTCTGGATCACATTCTTTGCATAGGAGACTACGACACTGATGGAACTACGACTGGACGACGAGGGCACCCACACGCTGTTCGGGAATCGCGACGAGAACCTCCGCATGCTGGAGGACGAGTTCAAGGTCAAGATCTCGTCCCGTGGCGGCGAGATCTTCGTGCAGGGGGCGGCCGAAAGCATCGCGCCGGTGGAAAAGCTCCTCGGCGAAATGCAGGACTTGATCGAGCAGGGCTATCCGCTCAAGAAATCGGATCTGTCGACCGGCGTCCGCGTGCTGCGCGATCGTCCCGAAACCAATCTCGTCGACTTTTTCACCGACGACGCCGTGCAGGCGGCTGTCCGGCGCGTGGTCACCCCGCGCAATGTCGCCCAGAAGTTGTATCTGCAGGCGATGCAGGATTTCGACATCACCATTTCGATCGGTCCCGCCGGAACGGGAAAGACTTTTCTGGCGGTGGCGGCGGCGGCAGCCAACCTTTCCGAGAAAACGATCAAGCGCATCGTCCTTTGCCGTCCGGCCGTCGAAGCCGGCGAGCGCCTCGGATTTCTCCCGGGCGACATCGCGGAAAAGGTGAATCCGTACCTGCGCCCGCTGTATGACTCGCTCTATGACATCATCGGGCTCGAGAAAGTCGACAAGCTGATGGAGCGCGGAGTCATCGAGATCGCGCCGCTGGCGTTCATGCGCGGCCGCACGCTCAACGATGCCTTCATCATCCTCGACGAGGCGCAGAACACCACGCCCGAGCAGATGAAGATGTTTCTCACGCGGCTCGGATTCGGATCGAAGGCCGTCGTCACCGGCGATGTCACGCAGGTCGATCTGCCGGAAGGAAAAAAATCGGGATTGCGCGAGGCGCGGCAGATCCTCAACAACGTCGACGGCATCAAGTTTTTTGAGTTCAGCGACCGCGACGTCGTGCGCCATCCACTGGTGCAAAAGATCGTTGTTGCCTACGACAAGGCCGAGAAAAGGTCTTGACGCAGGTCGAGGTCACCGGAGAAGCGCGCTACCGGCGCGAAATCACCACCTTCACGCGCAAGGTCCTGCACGCACTCAATCGTCTCGACGATTTTCGCGAGATCTCGATTGCCATCGTGGACGACGCGACGATGCGCACTTTGAATCGCAGATTTCGCCACAAGAACAAGACGACCGACGTGCTGACGTTTCCCGGCGAGGCGTCATGCGAGATCGTGATCTCGATCGATCAGGCCCGCAAGCAGGCGGCGCAGGAGAGACATTCGATCGCGACCGAGCTCCGCTATCTGCTCCTCCACGGCATCCTCCACGGCCTGGGCTACGACCACGAGACGGACGAAGGCGAGATGAACGAGCTGGAACTGGAAATTCGCGAGGCCGTGGGCCTGTAACGCCGGCCTCGCCGGCTGTTCCGCCGGCGGCCCGCCGGCGTCTTGTCGCTTGTTTCGAGGCGCAGCGGAAGTCGCTATGTTCGAAACAATCTTACGAAGGCGGGGCTGATCAATTTGCCCACGGGTTGGGAGATCACTGCCGGCGAGCCGCCGGCACTACAATCTAGAGTATGAGACTTGCCATCGCGTCCCTGGTTTGCCTCGCCGCAGTCGGTGCCAGCGCGGAGGACATGACGATCACCTCGAAGATGACTCGCGATGGCGGTACGCCGGAGATAACGACCAGCTACATTGCGACGGATCGCATGCGCGTCGCGCAGCCCGAGGGAAACGAAGTGATCCTCGATCTGAAGTCGGGCGACATGACGATCCTCGATGCGCGGAAGAAGACGTACTACGTCATCACGCAAAAAGACATCGACGACATGGCGGCCACAATCAAGGAA
The DNA here is from genome assembly GCA_036559905.1 of Thermoanaerobaculia bacterium. Lineage (GTDB taxonomy): Bacteria > Acidobacteriota > Thermoanaerobaculia > Gp7-AA8 > Gp7-AA8 > Gp7-AA10. The sequence continues at coordinate 6,401 of DATBSF010000288.1, forward strand.
CAGATGAACAGTCCCGAGATGAAGGCCGCGCAGGAGAAGATGAAAAACATGCCGCCGGACATGCAGAAGAGAATGCAGGAAATGATGGGCGGCGCGATGGCAGTGAGCGTCGAGAAGACCGGCACGAGCCGCACGATCGCAGGAATGCGCTGCGAAAACTGGACGGTCGCGATCGGCCAGATGTCCAAGACGGAAGAGTGTCTGACCAACGACCTGAAGCTGCCCCGCAATCGTACGACCGCTACAAGAAATACATGGACAGCGTGCACAGCATGATGGCGTCGATGGGCCCGATGGCCAAGAACTTCGAGTCGATGCAGGAGCAGATGAAGAAGCTGAAGGGATACCCGATCTCGACCACGACGTCGACGAACATCATGGGACGCCGCTCTTCGACGACCAACGAAGTGACCGCAGTGAAGTACGGGCCGATTCCGCCATCGGCGTGGACGATCCCGGCCGGCTACACGAAAACCGACAGCCCGATGAAGCAGGCGATGAGCCGCCGCCGGTAACGCCGGCGGCCTCGCCGGCGTCCGAGGTACAATCAACTCGTTGGTAGCTGTCGCGCGCTTTCGCGTACCTACCGATGACAGGCCCCAAGCACCAAATCCCCTTCGATCAATTCACTCGTCTACGCACGCGCACGCGAGGCTTCCTACCGCACTGGGAAGTCGAAGGCGCAACGTACTTCGTCACCTATCGCCTGCACGATTCATTGCCGCGTGAGGTGATCGCGCGGCTCAAACAGGAGTATCGAATCCTGAGTCGTCGCGCGTTCGCGATTTCGCTCGATCGCGAGTTAGACGAGGGTCGCGGCGCCGCGCATCTGCGTGACAGCAGAATGGCAGCCGCCGTCGCTGAGAACTTGCACTTTCATCGAACACGATACGAGCTCGAGGCATGGTGCGTCATGCCGAATCACGTTCACGTTGTGATGACCCCGTTCTCCGGAGAGAATCTAGAAGACATCCTTCACTCGTGGAAATCGTACACGGCGCATCAGGCGAAGAAGATCTTGGGCGTGAGGCGACTCTGGGCGCGCGAATATTACGACCACATCATTCGGAGCGATCGAGAGTTGCACGACACGATTGCGTACGTTCGCCGCAATCCTGCGAAGGCGGGACTCGTCAATTGGCCTTGGGTTGGGTGAGCACCGCCGGCGGGCCGCCGGCGGAACAGCCGGCGAGGCCGCCGGCGCTGCAAAACTCGATCTTCGAATTCTTGACGTCGATCAGCGGCGCGAGCTCGTACACATTGCGATAGCCGTAGCTGTATAGCGCGATGAAGGTCGACAGATTCAGCGACGCTCTCGCGATCTTCGACGGGAACGCGCGCTCGGCATTCACGAAATTGTTGTTGCAGTAAATGAGGATCCGCGTGTTGCGATTGGGAATCGTCGATTTGAGACTCTCAATCGCGATGTCCGGAAAGCTCAGATTGATCGCACCGCGAATGTGGAGCTCATCGAACTTCCTCTGGCTGCGCGCGTCGAGGATGATCGTGCCCGGCTCGGCGCTCATCCGGATGAAATCCTCCTCCGAAACGCGCCGTGCCTCGCGGTAAAGGGCCGCCTCTTTCGCGACTGCGAGGTATCCCGGCATATCGATCGACGGATTCTGGATGGCGAGGAAGGCGGCTAGCAGGATCATGCAAATTGGACGGGCCAGCTCCCTACTGGTTAGCCTGCTCGAACTTCAGCGGCGGAATCCGATCGACGCACGAGGCGTCCACTCCTCGAGGATCGGGATGGATCACGAATGCGCTCATGATCTTGTCGACGCATCCTGGCATTCCCGCGAACGAGTGACTTCCATTTGTGACCACGATGTGACGCGAGTTGCTCAGCGTGCGCGCCGCCATCGCGGCCTCGCGCGGCGGCGTGACCGGGTCATACGCACCCGAGATGAGAAGCGTCGGGATCGATGACTTCAGCGGACGCGCGAGGCCGCGAGCCGGTTTGGCATGCGGCCATTCTTCGCACGCAGCGCGCAGCTCGCGATGCCAGTAGTCGCCGAGAAGAGTCCCCTGTGTCTCGCGCCGCGCCTCGGCGTCGGTTACGCGCCAGACATCCTCCGCGCACGTGACTGAAAGATACATCCCGAGGCTGAGCTCCCGCGAAATGGCCCGGCGCGACTGCACCATCAACTGATTCAACTGCTCACGATTGTGTAGAACCGCCGGAAGGCGTTGGATCGAGGGGGTCGAATGCAGCAGATTGCGCACCGCGACCGCGATCGCACTGCGGGGCACGGCTCCGTCGCTCAGAAGAGCATCAAGATCCTTCCGAACCTGCGGGACCTGCTGGATGACGCGTTGCAGCGATGCATCGCTGTCGATCGCCGGATCGACGGTGTAACGCATCTCCGGAGGAACTACACCTTTGACAATGACGGACCGTGTGCGCTGCGGATATCGACGCATGTATTCAAACGCGACTCGGGAGCCATACGACGTCCCGTAGAGATCGAGGCGGTCGTAGCCAAGGGCGCGACGGACTTCTTCCAGATCGTCTACCGCCTCCGTCGTCGCGTAGAGCTTCAAATCGGCATTCGGAGTCAGCGCATCACGGCACGCGGCGACACGATCGCGCGGGAAGAGCTCATCGATGCGATCGCCGAAATCGCAATTCAGCGGATTCGATTTGCCAGTGCCGCGCTGATCGACCAGCACGATGTCGCGCCGATCACGAGCACCCGCGAACACGCTTGCGTAGAAATCCGCCAGCCGTGTCGCGGCCTGTCCCGGCCCGCCCTGCAAGATGAAAATCGCGTCTTTCTCGGCAGCGCCGGTGGCAGGCAGGACCACGACGTTGAGATCAATCTTCCGTCCGTCGGATCGCGTTCGATCCTCGCGAACCGCAATCGTTCCACACTGCGTCGGCCCGGTGACTTCATGAATCGTACATGGCGTGAACGCGGTGGCGAAGAGCGCGGCAGCGAGCATGTTAGTCGAACGCGATGATGCCGTCCTTCCACAACTTGTAAAAAATCAGCATCGCATCCGACTCCCGGATCGGGCTGATCTTCATGAGCGATCCGAGGTTATAGGTGCCGTTGATGCGGGAGAGGATGAATCCCTCGTTGGGCGTGAAATTCATCTCGGTGATTTCGGAAATCGGCTTGGAGATTCGCGGCACCTTCGAGTCCGTAATCCCCTGCTGATACAAATCCGCCAGAATCACCGCCTCGGCACCCTTGATGGCGCTGCGCACGCCCGATTGACCGGAATCGAGATTCTCGGCAGCCTTCAGGAGACGCTGGGTCTTGTCGTAGTCCTTGCTCTTGAGCGCCTGCTGCGCGCGCGCGAGCAGTGATGCCACCTCGTCGCTCTCGCTGACCTGTTCTTCTTCGAACGGCGCTTTATCGGCAGCGACTGGACCCCCCGGTTCGGCCATTCGAATGAAGCCGTCGCGCGCGAGGTGATTGAGCGTCGAGCAGACGATGAACAACGTGGCGCGCGCTTCCAGCTCGATCTCAGCGATCGTCCGCTTTCCGTCGATGGCATTGACGATCGTCCGCTCGACGTCGCTGAGATCGGCCGGCGGAATCGTCTTCGCCACGATCGGAATCATCACGTCGTGCGGGATCAACTCGCGGATGCGTGACCACTCGTCGACGCGCCGTGTGCCCTCCATGATGATGCCCGTGACGTCGACCTGCAGCGGGATCATCTCCATCGTCGGCAGCTCGTCATCGAGAAAGTGAAACTCGCCCTCGCGCCACAGGAAGATGTCGTAGATCTCCTCTTCCGCCTTCAGCCGCATGAGGCGGAGCAGATCGGGCTCGGGGATGACGTCGATCATCACCAGAATCTTGCCGAGGAGGATCCCCGATTGCTGCTGGACTTCCATGGCCTTCATCAGCTCCTGCTCGCTGATGAATCCGTGGCTGATCAGGAACTGGCCGAGATAGTCGCGGGGATCGTTGGAGGCTGAGGAGATGACGCGGCCCTGTTTGAAAAAGATTTTCTTTTCGACCGATTTGCTTCTGACGACGAGTGTGCCGGTCTTCTGCCCCAGGCTGAGCCACTGCAGCAGGTCGCCCGGAAGCATCGTCTTGAGATTGCCACTTACGCCCATTGGGGCCAAAAAGTATACGGCGTCCTGATACGCTCTCAGAGAATGGACGACGACAAGCCGTTTTACGACGAGGGCGACCTCGCCATGCGGGCCTTCGACCCGGCCACCGATCTGGGCGTGCCGGGAGCGTTTCCGTTCACACGCGGTCCTCAGGCATCGATGTACCGCGGCAAGTTATGGACGATGCGTCAGTACGCCGGCTTCTCGACGGCCGCGGAATCGAACCGCCGCTATCGTTACCTCCTCGAGCGCGGCACGACCGGACTGTCGATCGCATTTGATCTGCCGACGCAGATCGGAATGGACTCCGACGACCCGCGCGCGCGCGGCGAGGTAGGAAAAGTCGGCGTGGCGATCGATTCGATCGCGGACATGGAAACGCTGCTCGATCAGATTCCGCTCGATCGCGTCTCCATTTCGATGACCATCAACGCCCCGGCGTCGATTCTTCTCGCGCTGCTGCTGGTCGTCGCGGAGCGGCGCGGCCTCGCGTGGGAAAAACTCAACGGCACGATCCAGAACGACATCCTCAAAGAGTATGTCGCACGCGGCACGTACATTTTCCCTCCCAAACCATCACTGCGCATCGTGACGGACATCTTCGAGTTCTGCGCGAAGGAAGTCCCGCGCTGGAACACGATCTCGGTGTCGGGGTACCACATTCGCGAAGCAGGATCGACGGCCGTTCAGGAGGTCGCATTCACGCTCGCGAATGGATTGCAGTACGTGAAGGCGGCCGTCGATCGAAGCCTGGACGTCGATGTCTTCGCGCCGCGCATGTCGTTTTTCTTCAACGCACACAACGATTTTCTCGAAGAGGTCGCGAAATTCCGCGCGGCGCGAAAGCTGTGGGCAAGATTGATGACGGATCGGTACGCACCGAAGGATCCGCGATCGGTGGCGCTGCGCTTCCATGCGCAAACTGCCGGGTCGACGCTGACGGCGCAGCAGCCGGAGAACAATGTCGTGCGCGTCGCCTACCAGGCGATGGCCGCGGTCCTCGGCGGATGCCAGTCGCTGCACACGAACAGCCGCGATGAAGCGCTGGCGTTGCCGACCGAGGAGTCGGCGAAGATCGCGCTGCGGACGCAGCAGATCCTGGCGCATGAGACCGGAATCACTTCGACGGCCGATCCGCTCGGCGGATCGTACGCGATCGAATCGATGACGGTGGACATCGAGCGCGGCGCGCTGGAGCTGATCGAGAAGATCGACGGAATGGGCGGCGCGCTGGCGGCGATCGAGTCGGGATTCGTGCAGCGCGCGATCGGCGACGCCGCCTACGCCGCGCAGCAGGCCATCGAATCGAAGAAGAGCATTGTCGTTGGCGTGAACGACTTCGTCGACGACACGCCGTCTTTGCCGATCCTCAAGATCGACGATAGTGTCGAACCCGATCAGCTTTCGCGGTTGCGGGCGTTTCGCGAGAAACGGCGCGGCGATTTTCGCGCCGCGCTCGAGTCTCTCGACAAGACCGCGCGCGACGGCGCAAACATCATGCCGAAGATCGTCGACTGCGTGCGCAGCGAATGCACGGTCGGCGAGATCGTGGCGACGCTGAAGAAAACCTTCGGCGAGCACTCCGACCAGGGCTTCTGATCACCAACTCCCGCTCGCCCCTCCCCCGCCGCCTGATCCACCCCCGCCCGAGAATGAATCGGAGGATGACGATGACGAAGAGGAGGATGAATCGGAAGACCAGGAGGATGAGGAGGAGGACGACG
>DATBSF010000289.1:0-6764 GCA_036559905.1 Thermoanaerobaculia bacterium
CGCATCCCGTATTCCGACTCCAGGAACTCGAAGTGACGCGCGACATCCGCCGCGAAGTTCTCATGCGTGTACATGGCGTCTACCCGGATCGTGGCATGTCGCGGACCGGCGTTGCAAGCGACCGACTCCCGCAGAAACTAACTGGTCGCATCGAGAGATCGCGGCCGAACGGTCAGGCGTCCCCACAGAATGCCGAAGTAGTACGTCAGGTGATGCAGCGCGAACGCGAATGGCAGCATCGGCCAGTACGATTTCGGCAGCCGCGTTGTGTGCGCGCCGAGAAGCAGGGTGACGAGGTAATAGACAAGCCAGAGCGGCGGACTCACCAGCGTGATGGTGCCGGCGATCAGAAATGCGTACACACGATTATCTCGGATCCGCCGCTGTCCGGTTTTCACCCTGTAGCGCCATCGCTGCTTCAAATAGGGACCAGGAAATGCACGACGGCGGTGATGGACGCGCACGCCCGAGTGGTAAACGACTCCTCCGCGCTGCATCAATTGTTCGATCAGCGCCGTGTCCTCGCCGATGTACCCGACGGACTCATCAAATCCGGTGAAAGCTTCGCGCCTGACGAAGAGATTCACGAGCGCGATGTCGCTCGCCTTCCGAATCGGAAAAATGCCCGGCCGATTCTCGTGGCAGACAATCCCGCTGCCGATCAGCGGCGTCGCCAGCAGAGTCTCCGAGATCAACTCCGCGGGCGGTGAATCGTCCGGCGCTGGATCCGGACCTCCTAAACACACTACTTTTGGAAACGCATCGAGATACGCGGCGGCCGTCGCGAGCCAATTCAAATCGGCCATCGCATCATCATCCATGAACGCCAGAATCTCGCCTTTCGCCTCGGAAACTGCTCGATTTCTTCGAGTTGCGGGATTACGATTGATCTCGACAACGTTGCGTACGCCGGTTTTGGATAGCGCAGAGAGCGGAGTGGCTGACACGACAATCAGCTCGAACGGAAACGTCGTCTCCTGCGCCAGCACGGATCCGATCGCCCGCTCGGCATCTCCGCCGAGCCGTTCGACAGGCATAATCACAGAGACCTTCACCACATGAAGCTTATCGTTCAAATCCCCGCTTTCAACGAGGAAGCCACCATCGCGCAAACACTGCGCGACATTCCGAAGAAAATCGACGGCATCTCAGTCATCGAGACGCTGGTGATCGACGACGGCAGCACCGACAACACCGTCGACGCGGCGCGAAAAGCCGGCGCGACGCACGTCGTGCAGCTCAGGAGTCATCGCGGGCTCTCAGCAGCATTCGTCGCGGGGGTAGACGCGGCGTTGCGGCTCGGAGCGAACATCATCGTGAACACCGACGCCGACAATCAGTACGCCGGCGCCGACATCGCGCGCCTCGTCGCGCCGATCCTTCGCGGAAGCGCGGAGGTCGTGATCGGCGATCGCGAAGTCTCGAAGTCGCCGCACATGTCCCCTCTCAAGCGCATGTTGCAACGCCTCGGCACATGGACAGTCAGTCTGGCCTCCGGCATTCGCGTCGGCGACGCGACGAGCGGATTCCGCGCGTTCTCGCGCGAAGCGGCGTTGCAGATCAACGTGTTCAATCCGTTCACGTACACCCTCGAAACCATCATCCAATCCGGCAACCGCAACCTCGGTGTCCAGTCGGTCACGATCCGCACGAATGCGCCTTCGCGTCCCTCGCGTCTCTATCGCGGGATGGGAACGTACCTTCGGAAATCGATCGTGACCGTCTTTCGCATCTATACGTTGTACAAGCCGCTCAAGATATTCTTTCTGATTGGATCGCTGCTGATCCTGATCGGAGCCGCGATCGGCGCCCGATTCCTCTGGTATTTCTTCGCGGGCGACCGCGGCGGACACGTGCAGTCGCTGATTCTTGCGGCCGTGTTTCTGATCGTCGGATTTCAGACGATGCTCATCGGTCTGGTCGCCGATCTGATCTCCGTGAATCGGCGGTTGAGCGAAGAGGTGCTGATCCGGCTCAAGCGGACTCGAGCAACCGAGCGAATCCGCGGATCGTTTCGCGATCGCCAGGCGCGGCCGCAACAACCTGTCCAAGAGCAAAAACAGGAAACGCAGTGGGTGTGGCTGCTCGATGAAGACAAACTCGAGGATCGCGTCGGGGAGCCGGCTGCCAATGCGCAGCCGCAACCAGGGCGGCGCCGCAGGCGCAGACGGCCGTAGGCCTCTCTGGAGTGCGGCGCCTTGGCGCCGCTTTCATCGGCCGCGGCTTGCCGCGGCCGCCGGCAGCAAGCTGCCGGCTTCAGAGCGGCGGCAAGCCGCCGCACTCCAGACTACGAATACGCGCAGACGAAGCGGACGGTCACGTCGGCGGCGAGAATCAGATCGCGCCGCTCGGTGAAATTCCGATCGGCGCGGAAGATCGTGAGGCGCGAAACATCGGTCGCATCACACTCCGCGGAATTGATCAGCAGAAGCGGAACGGAAACGTTCGGAACACGCTCGGCACTCCAGACGACGACTCCGCGCAAATTCGGCACGTCTTTCACAACATCCGCACCTTCGGCGTGAGCCAAAAGAAATGTCGGCAGCGCCACGCGTGTCTGGCAATGCTGCACAACCTTCACGAGATCGCCAGGCGCTGACATCGTGAAACGGCAGACCGCGACGCCGGAGTCCCACAAGACCTCGGCCAGCCACGGAAAGAATCCCCAATCCTTCGATGCCCCCGTGCCGTGGAGCATGATCACGAGCGCCTGCGCGCCGCGTGGCACACGCAAATCCACATGCGGAACTTTAGACATTGAACCTGAACAGGATCACATCTCCGTCCTGCACAACGTACTCTTTCCCTTCACTCCGCATCTTGCCCGCCGCCCGAGCCGCCTGCTCGCTTCCGCTGGAGATGTAATCGTCATACGCAATTGTCTCCGCGCGGATGAAGCCGCGTTCAAAATCGCTGTGAATCTTTCCGGCAGCCTGCGGCGCCGTCTCACCGCGATGGATCGTCCAGGCGCGCGATTCCTTCGGGCCGGCTGTGAAAAACGTCTCGAGATTGAGGAGCTTATACGCCGCGCGCACGAGCGCATCGAGTCCTGACTCTTTCAGCCCCATGTGCTCGAGGAATTCGTGACGCTCCGCCGGCGGAAGCTGCGCGATCTGTGCCTCCAGCTCGCCGCAGATCACGACCACCCCGCCGCCTTTTTCGGCCGCGACCTGGCGGACCTTCTTCACGTGATCCGTTTCTTTGCCGAGGTCGGATTCGGCGACGTTGGCGACGTAGAGGACCGGCTTCGATGTGAGCAGATTGAAATCGGCGGTGAATCCGATCGCCCGCAACGGAGTCCCCTGTTCCACAGCCTTCTGCGCCTTGGTGAATTCTTCCAGCTCCTGCTGCGCTTCTTTGTTGCCGACGCGCGCCATCTTCCCGATCCGCTCAATGCGTTTGTTGAGCGTTTCGAGATCTGCGAGCAGCAGCTCGGTCTCGATGATCTCGATGTCGCGGGCCGGATCGACGGAGTGCTCGATGTGCACGACATTCGGATCTTCGAATGCGCGGACGACATGGAGGATCGCGTCGGTCTCTCGGATGTTCGCGAGAAACTGGTTGCCGAGGCCTTCGCCTTTCGATGCACCCCGTACGAGGCCGGCGATATCGACGACCTTCAGATCGGTGTAGATCGTCTGTTTGCTCTCCGCGAGCTGCGAGAGCTTGTCGAGACGGCGATCGACGACCGGCACGATGCCGACATTCGGCTCGATCGTACAGAACGGATAATTTGCGCTCTGCGCACCGGCGGCGGTCAGCGCATTGAAGATTGTGGATTTTCCGACGTTCGGCAGCCCGACGATTCCAACACTCAGTCCCATTGCGCGCGCTTCAACGAAGCGATACGCCTCGCCATTTCTGCAGCACCTCGCAATCCCACTGTTTCGTCGATGATCAGATCGATCGGCATCTCGCGCAACATCTCCGTGAAACGGCCCTTGCGCAGGAAAGCTTCGACGAATCGCCCGTCCGTGAAGAACGGGATGTTCTTCGCCGCGATGCCGCCCGCGAGATACACACCGCCCCTCGCCAGTACCCTCAGCGCCATATTCCCCGCCTCGGCACCATAGATATCGACGAAGATGTCGAAAGTCTTCAGCCCCATCGCATCGCCCGATTGCGCAAGCGCTGCGATGCTCGCGGGATCCGCCACTTTGTCGGTGAGGAACGCGTAGATATTTTCGAGACCCATTCCGGAGCAGACGCGTTCCCAACTCACATGTCCGTAGCGTTCGAGAAGAGCGAGCAGAAGCTCTGTCTGCAGCTCATCCTGCGGAGCGAAGTCGGCGTGCCCTCCTTCGGACGGGATCACGTTCCACTGCTCGCCTCTCCAGATCACGATCGCTTCGCCGAGTCCGGTGCCGGCGCCGAGGATGGCGATGGGCTCGCGAGTGCGGCGCGTGCCGGGATGGAGCGAGATCGTATCCGCGGCCCCGAGAAGCGGTACGCCGAGGGCGACGGCGGAGAAATCGTTGATGAGCGAGATCTCGCGGATGTCGAATGCCTTCGCGAGCGCGGTGGCATCCATCGACCATTTCAGATTCGTGATTTCCGCGCGATGCTCGAGAACGGGACCGGCGACAGCGAAGCAGGCTGCGTCAATCGGCTTTCGGCATCGCTTGAAAAACTCGGTCAGCAGAAGGTCGAACGTCTTGAACGATCCGCTGTCGTAGCGCTGCTCGACGACGACCTCCCCGTCCTCGATGCATCTCAGAAGAGTCTTGGTGCCGCCGATGTCGCCGGCGATGATCCGCATTTCTCCGTGTCCTCTGTGTCTCTGTGGTGAAAAGCCTTCACCACAGAGGCACAGAGAACACAGAGCTACCTATCGAACATGCTCTCGTCAGCGGATGTGCCATACATCGCGGGAACAGGAATGTTCAGCAGCCGCAAATAGACGGACAGTTGCCCGCGATGATGAATCGAATGATTCAGGATCACGGTCTGAATCAAACCGATCAACGGAAAGGAGACGACCGTCTCACCGTTGCGCACGAACGAGAAACGCTCCTTGAGCAGTGTCTCGTCGGAGGTGGCAGTCAGCTCCGCCTTCAATTCCTCGACGCACGTCCGGAACGTTCCGACTAGATCGTCGCCGGCACGGGCGGAAGGCCGCGCTAGTCCGACTTCGCGCTTCTTTTCCCTAAGCCCCAACACGCCATTTCTCGGCAGGGTCGCGATGTGCCACGCCAGCTGGCCGATCGACATCGATTTCGAATGCGGTTGCCACTCGAGACGATCCGCCGGAACGCGGTCGAGGATCCGTACGGTTGATTTCGCTTCCCTTTCGAGCTCAGCAATTAGTCCTTCGGCGATGCGCATCCGCTAATCATATGAAACCTCGCTTCAATGCAGTTCGTACACTGGACAGCCTGACCCTCCAAGCAGAGAATACGCACCTGCCTCTGTGCCATACCCGGAGGGCAACCCAAAAACTTGGAGGTTTTTCTATGAGAGGAGTCCGAAGGATCGCATCCTTCTTTCTGCTCCTGATCACCGCCGCGCCCATGTGGGCGCAGGACCTCGCGTCATTCGAGAAAAACGTGACGGTCCGGAAGCTCGCAAACGGCTTGACGGTCATCGTTGTGGAGCGACACGAAGCACCGGTCTTCTCGTATGCCACGGTCGTCAACGCGGGCAATGCGCAAGAAGTACCGGGGATCACCGGCCTGGCGCACATGTTCGAACACATGGCGTTCAAGGGATCGGAAGTTGTCGGCACCACCGACTATCAAGCCGAGAAGCAGGCGCTGCAGAGCGTTGAAGATGCGTACTCCGCGTACGACGCCGAGCGGCGCAAGCCGGTCGGCCGCGATGACGCCAAAGTCACGCAGCTCGAGAAGGCGTGGAAGGACGCGATGGAGGCGGCGAACAAATACGTCGTGGCAAACGAATTCGCGAAAGTCGTCGATCAAGCCGGCGGCGTCGGAATGAATGCCTTCACCAGCTCCGACATCACCGGCTACTTTTACTCCCTGCCGGCCAATCGGTTCGAGTTGTGGGCCTACATGGACTCGGAACGTTTCCTTCATCCTGTGTTCCGCGAGTTCTACAAAGAGCGCGACGTCGTCACCGAAGAGCGCCGCCTGCGCACGGAGAGCAGCCCGCAAGGTCGCCTCTGGGAGGAATTCTTCGCGACTGCGTTCACGGCCCATCCGTACGGCTTCCCGACGGTCGGTTGGCCGTCGGATCTGAAGACATTCTCCGCGACCGACGCTGCCGCGTTCTTCAAGAAATATTACGTGCCGTCGAACATGGTGGTGGCAATCGTCGGCGACGTTAAGGCCTCCGAAGTCATGCCGATCGTCGAGAAGTATTTCGGCCGGCTTCCAAAAGCGCCGGCACCGGAGCCGCTGCGCACGATCGAACCGCCGCAGAAATCGGAAAGGCTCGCGATCCTGCACGAAAAGAGTCAGCCGATTTATATGGAAGGCTATCACCGGCCTGCGGCCACCGATCCTGATGACGCGGTGTACGACGTCATCCAGATCCTGCTGACGGGAGGACGAACTTCGCACCTCTACCGGTCATTGGTCCGCGACAAGAAGATCGCCGCCGTGGTGCAGTCCGGCGGTTTGCCGGGCGGGAAATATCCGAATGTCTTCACATTTCTCGCGATCACGACTCCGGGACACACGCCGGCGGAAATCACGGCGGCAATCGGGCAGGAGATCGACAAACTCAAGACTCAGGACGTCAGCGCTGACGAGTTGCAGTCGGTAAAGACGCGCGTCAAAGCTGGTCTGCTGCGGCAGCTCGAT
>DATBSF010000290.1:0-2583 GCA_036559905.1 Thermoanaerobaculia bacterium
CCGCCGGAAGGATGACGACACCGGGCATGATCGTCGGATCGCTTCCCTACATGGCCCCCGAGCAGCTGTTCGGCGAAGCCGATGATGCGCGCACCGACATCTATGCGCTTGGCGTGATGCTGTTCGAGATGATCACCGGTCAACGGCCATTTGTAAAAGACCGTCCGGAATCGCTGATGTTCGCGATCATCAATACAGCCGCGCCCTCGGTGCGATCGCTCCGCGCGGATGCGCCGGATGCACTCGACCGTCTGGTAGCAGAATGTCTTCGCAAGGAACCAGAGCGCCGACCCGCCACTGCCGGGATCGTGAGCAAGACATTGCGTGGCATTCAGAGTGGTGTTTCGAGTGGTGCGCTTCCTTTGCCGCCTCGCGATGAAGTCCGAGCTATCGCGGTGCTTCCACTACGCAACGTGTCGAACGACCCCTCCCAGGAATATTTCGCGGACGGAATGACCGAGTCGATCATCTCTGACCTCGCGAAGATCAAAGCGCTGCGCGTTATCTCGCGAACGTCGGTGATGACGTACAAGGGCGTAGCCAAGCCGCTGCCGGAGATCGCGCGAGAGCTCAACGTCGACGCGGTGCTCGAGGGCTCTGTGATGTTGGCCGGCAATCGCGTGCGTGTATCAGTTCAGCTCATATCGGCACGGAGAGACGCAACGCTCTGGGCAGATCGGTACGACCGCGAGCTGGAGGATGTGCTGTCCCTCCAGAGTCAGCTTGCCGAGATGGTAGCGCACGAGATCGCGATTCAGCTTTCTCCATCCGAGGCGATGCAACTCGCAAATCGCAGCCCCGTGAATCCCGAGGCCCATCTCGAAGTGCTGAAGGCACGCCTCGATTTTTCCGCAGGCGCACCGGAAGCGATCGAGGTGGCGCGGCGGCATGCGCGACGAGCGATCGAGCTCGACCCGGCTTTCGCACTTGCATGGTCCGCGCTCGCAACGTGTGACATCTTCCGTGCGGCGCGCGGCATGGCGCCTCCGGCTGAAACCGTTGCTGAAGCAACGGCCGCGGCAAAAAAAGCGCTGGAGCTCGATCCCAATCTCGCCGAAGCGCATCTCGCAATGGGAATGATCCTGTCTCACTCCGGCGAGTTTGCCGGCGGACTTCGATCATTGCAGAAGGCGACGGAGCTGAACCCCGGTCTCGCTGCCGCCCACAACCTGCTCGGCCGGGCCCTCTACGCGTTTGAGCGTCATTCCGAGGCATTGGCGGCGACGCACAAGTCGCTCAACCTCGACCCGCTGTCGATGCTGACGTACACGGGCGTCGGCGACGCTTATTACTTCGCAAGGCAATACGAGAAGTCGATCCTGCATTTCCGAATGGGGATCGAGTTGGACGCGCGGTTTGATGGTACGCATGCCGGCCTTGCCCGATCTCTCGAAGCGCTCGGACGATTCGATGAAGCGCGGGCCGAGTACGAGGAGGCGCGGCGGCTGTCGGGAGGAATCGCCTGGTCATCGTTCGGACTGGCGCACCTCGCAGCAGCAATGGGAAATGTCGAAGAGGCACGGCGTCTCCTCGCCGAGCTGATTGAAGCGCGCGGCTCACGGATCATCTCGGCGTGGTCGATCGCGGTGCTCCACGCGAGTCTCGGAGATGTCGATGATGCGTTCCAGTGGCTCGACATCGCAATCGATGAACGTGCGGCGGGCTTGATTCTCCTGCGTGCGCATCCGCGGCTCGATCCGATCAGAAACGATCCGCGCTATTGGCCGCTCGTCGAGCGCGTCGGACTCGCGAGCGCCGATTGAAGGCCCGCTACGCTACTCGCGACGACATTCACGAGCTCGTGCGGGTGATCAACGCGGCGTATCGCGTCGAGGATTTTTTCATCGACGGTGATCGCACGACCGCAGCGGATATCGCGGCTCGCATGGATGATCCAGCGGTTCGATTTCTCGTTGTGGATGATCCTGAAGGAGGTCGGCTGGCGGCCGGCGTCCTCGTCGACGTGCACGGAAGTCACGGACATTTCGCGATGCTATCGGTCGATCCACCATTTCAGGGTCGAGGGCTTTCGCGGATTCTTGTCGATGCAGTCGAGGAACATTGTCGAGCTGCCGGATGCGATGCGCTCGACATCGAGATCGTCAACCTGAGAGAAGAGCTCCCACCGTTCTATGTTGCGATGGGATTCACTGCGTTCGACACTGCGCCATTCCCGGACACGCGAAAGCTGACCCGGGATGCGCACCTCGTACTCATGGCGAAATCGCTAGCGTCGGCGCAAGCGGATCCGCGTGTCTCTGGGGACTCTGGATTTAGGACATTGCGGCCTCAGGACAAACAGCCATCGACGATCGACGACTAAGTGAGGACTGGGGATGACGTGTGCAGTGAGGGTGGCTAGTCGTCCTCGGACGCTGTCCACGTTCTGAGTACCTCCCACTCGCGTTGCTTCAACGACTGGTTTGCTGTCCGACGCGAATGAGATTGCCGTTCGGATCTACGATTGCGAACTCGCGCATTCCCCACGGCTTGTCTTCAACCGGCACCAGGCGCGGCTCGCCTGACGTCGGTCATCCGATCGCCTTGCATTCGGCATAGAGTTCATCGACGTCGTCTGCCGGC
>DATBSF010000291.1:0-4925 GCA_036559905.1 Thermoanaerobaculia bacterium
GACGATTGAGTTTCGCAACCGGATTCGGATCGAAGACGCGTCCCTGCGCAGTAAAGAAGAGAGGCTCGGAGCGGATCAGCGCTCCGGTTTCCGCGTCGTAGTAATTCGCGTATCGCCGGTGCGGCTGTTCTTCGACGACAACGCGCGATGCGAGCCGCGCATCACCATCCATGTTGAGATAGACGATCTCGCCGCCGACGGGAGCGGTGGCCTTGGCAGAAAGTGCGGAACGCGGCGCGCTCGCGAGATGATCGAGCGTCTCGCGCTTGCCATCGCGCGTGAGTGTTTCGACGCGATCTCCACCGACGACGCGAATGCCGTTCAAATACTGCTGATAGTGGATGTGCGTTCCGGTGAGCGAATCGCGCGTGTAGTCGATTCGGAGATCGTCCGCGTACGCGTTTGCAGCAAGGAAAAGGAGGAGGAGAACGCGCGCCATGAGGTCGGCGGGCACAACGAACGGGCCGGGACGATTATTCGATCAGCCGGCGGCTTGCGCCCGCTCGCGCTCTGACGGCGGCTCAGCCGCAGCGGCTTGAACCTGTTGAGCCGGCATCGAGAAGAAGAAGGTCGTTCCCGAACCTTCCTTGCTCTCGACCCAGATCGAGCCGGCGTGACGATCGACGATTTGCCGCGTGATGTAGAGGCCGAGACCCAGGCCGCCGTAGTTCGTCGAGGAGACCTGCCGTCCGCGATGGAATCGTTCGAATACCTGTGACAGCTCGTCGGATGGTATTCCGATTCCTTTATCACAGACAGAGGTAATCACCTGATCGCCGCGATCTTCGACGTTGACGAAGATCTCGCTTCCCTCCGGCGAATACTTGATCGCGTTCTCGAGAAGATTTCCGATGACCTGCTCCAGCCGGTCGCGATCGCCCGAGACGATCATCTCGTTCGACGGCACGTTGAGATGAAAACGCCGTTCGCTGACGGCGGTGTGATGGCGATGCACGAGCCCGCGGACGAACTGCACCCACTTAATCGGCTCGTGACGGATCTCGAGTCGGCCGGTCTCGATGCGCGACACATCGAGCAGCTCGAGAATCAGTCGCGACATGCGATCGATCTGATCCAGCGCGATATCCAGATACTCTTCGGAAGTCGGAAGATCGTTTTCGCGGATCAGCGTCTTCGCGAGCTGCGTGTAGCCCTTGATCGAGGTGACCGGCGTGCGCAGCTCATGCGAAGCGATCGAAAGGAATTCATCCTTCAGCCGCGAGAGGTCTTCTACCTTGCGCCGCGCTTCGACCTGCTCGGTGTACAGCTTCGCGTTCTCGATGGCGAGTGCCGCTCTTTCCGCCAGCTCTTCCGCGAGCGGGAGTTTGTCGTCGGTCATGCGCCGCTCGGGATCATTCGCCGCGATCACGAGGGCGCCTAACATTTCGCGTCGGGTGCGTAGCGGAAGGATCAAAAGCGATGCGAGCTGGATGGTCGGAGCGTGATACGACGTGACGTTCTCCTGCGCGCTCACTCCGGTCGATGCGCTGCCCAGGTTCGAGATCATCGCGGGGTAGCCGGTGCTGACGACCTGGCCGATCGTTCCTTCACCAGTCTTCAACGGTTGCCGGTAGATGTACGACCACGCCAGGCCGAGGGAGGCCATATCGCGGTGGTAGATCGACGCGACAGTCAGCTCATCGGAATCCGGCGATTTGAGAATCACCGCCGCCCAATCGCCGAGGACCTCGGCGGTGCGCTCGGCGATCGCCTGCGTGACCCACACCGGCTCGATGGTGCTCGAGAAGAACGCGCCGGCGTCGGCGAGAATCTGTGCGCGCTCGGCCTGCAACTGCAGCTCGCTTTCTAGATGCTGGCGCTCTGTGATGTCGCGGAACGTTACGATCGCGCCGGTGATCTTTCCATCATCCTTCAGCGGGGTGGCGTTCACGGAGATCGCGGTCTTCTTGTCTTCGCCGTCGATCATCATCACGACGTCCATCACCGGTTTGCCCGTCGCAAGCGCCTGCGCCGACGGAAGCTCCTTCGCGTCGACCTCCGAGCCGTCTTCCTTTCGAAGTCGATAGACCTCGACGTGCTTGTCGATCGGGACTCCGACCTTCGCCCTTCCCATCAAACGCTCGCCCGCCGGGTTCAGGAAGACCGACTTCCCTTCGCGGTCGACGACCATGACTCCGTCCGACATCCCGGCGATCATCGCTTCGGTGCGACGCACCTCGCGGTTGATCGACTGTCGTAACGATTGCTGAATGCGCCACACGGTGTAGCCGCCGAGAACGACGATCACGATGCTGACCACGACCATCACCAGCGTGAGCGACTGACGCAGACTCGCGACGTTTTCGAGATCGGCATCCTGCTGCCGCCGTCGCTGATCGGCAAGCGTTCCGGCCAGATCGGGCGTCGACCGTCGAATACGCGCTGCCTCGAGCATGTACTCGTTCGCGTTTGCGGCGCGACCTTCTTTCGACAGCGAGATCTGCTCGTCCGTCAGTCCCTTGATGTCGACAAAGTGCTTCTTCAGTTGCGAAACGACCTGCAGGTCCTGCGGCGAAGTCGCGAGTTGATTCGCCTTTGCCGACTGCTTCGCGAAATCCTTGACGGCATCGTCGTATTGCTGCAGGAACTGCGTCTGCCGCGTCAGTTGGAATCCGCGCGCGGAGGCGAGCATCGCGCGGACGTCCTCATCCATGTGCTGCACGGCGTCGAGCAGCGGCTCCGAGCCGTGCACAATGCGCGATTCCTGACGCCGTCCGATCTGCAGAACGGTAACCGTCAGTCCCAGGCCGACCGCCACGAGAAGCGTGAGAACGAAGAACGCTCCCCAGAGGGTTCGGCGAATCGTCGAATCCATAAGCTGTAAGCCGATAGCCGCCCATGCAAAACCAACGCCGTCAGTCATGGCGAGCCGAGGCTTTCAACTCCCGCAGGCTCAAAAACTTGCACCGAGATTTGTATGGAATGACGAATGCAATTGATGCCGCGCAGGAGGCACACAATGGCACTCAGACCGTTGCGCAATGCGACGATCACCTTCGGTCTGGTCTCGATTCCGGTCCGTTTTTACTCCGCGACCAAATCGGAAGACATCCATTTCAACCTGTTGCATGAGAGCTGCGGCACCCGCGTCAATCGCAAGTGGTGGTGCCCGTATCACGAGAAAATCGTTTCGTCGGACGAGCTGGTCCGCGGATACGCCGTCTCGAAAAACAAGTACGTCACGTTCACGGACGAGGAGATCGAGACGCTGGAAACCGACGACAACCGCGCCCTCGACATCACGGAATTCGTCGACCTCGGTCAAATCGATCCGGTGTTCTTCGAGAAGGCCTACTTCCTGGGTCCTGCGCCGGGCGGCGGGAAGACATACCACCTGCTTTCCACGGCGATGAAGGATCAGAACAAAGTCGGCGTTGCGCGCTGGGTCGCCGCCGGAAAAGAGCACGTCGTCGTGCTGCGTCCGTTCGAAGACGGACTCATTCTGCACACGATGTACTATGCCGATGAAGTCCGAGACTTCAGCGCGATCGATACCGAGCGCGCGCCTGTGAAGGAAAAAGAAGTGAAGCTCGCCGAGATGCTCATCAATGAGCTGACCGAAAAGAAATTCGATCCGCTGCGCTACAAAGATGAGTATCGCGCACGGCTGATGAATCGCATCCGCGCCAAAGCGCAGGGCAAGACGATCGTGGCCGAGGAGCGCGAAGAGGAGAAAACGGGCGAGGTCATCGACATCATGGAAGCGCTGCGTCGCAGCCTCGAAGGCGGACGCGCAGCGGCACCGAGAGGTCGCACGCGCGTGGCGGCGAAACGCGCCCCGGCCAAAGCGCGAAAAGCGCGCACGCAGGTGGCGGCGCGCAAGCGGAAAGCCTCGTAGCGAATGCCTGAGCATCTTCTGAAGAAGTACCGCCAGATGCGCGACTTCGGCGACACGCCGGAGCCATCTGGCGGGAAACCGAAGAAGACCAAACTGCCGATCTTCGTGATTCAGAAGCACCATGCGACAGCGCTGCATTACGACTTCCGCCTCGAAATGGAAGGCGTGCTGAAGTCGTGGGCAGTTCCGAGGGGCCCCTCCTACGATCCGACAGTGAAGCGCCTTGCGATGATGACTGAGGATCATCCGTACGATTACGCGGCGTTCGAGGGTGTGATCCCCGCCGGCAACTACGGCGCCGGCAACGTGATCATCTGGGACAACGGAACGTGGGAGTTCGTCGAGCCCGGCGACGATCCGGTGAAGGCTCTGGGGCAAGGGAAGCTGACATTCAAGCTGAACGGAAAAAAAATGTTCGGCGAATGGACCCTCGTGAAGATCCACGGACGATCGCCGAAGGGCAACGAGTGGCTGCTGATGAAGCACCGCGACGGTTACGCGAACTCGAAGGTCGACATCACGGAAGTCGCACCGCTATCCGTCGTTTCAAACCTCGATGTCGAAGAAATCGGCTCCGAAAACGTGTGGATCAGCAATCGGAAGTCGACGCGCCGTGCACCGACGCTGGCCAGTCGTCTCGCCGCCGAGCAGGCGAAAGCGTCGCCTACGAAGAAGCCTGCGAAGGCTCGAGCTCCTGCTGCGCGCTCTCGAGCAGCTTCTTCTCGGAAGCGAAACTCGCCCGCCGAATCGCCTCGCTCAGCTCGACCCACTCGACGTCGTCGACTTCGCTGAGCTGCGGCGTGAGCTCGCCGCCGGTGTGCGTCATGAGGTAGAAATCGACACGCTTCCGGATCAGGGTGTCGCCGGCGCGGAAGAAGTACTCGATCGTGTCGAGCGCCTTGACGATGTCCGCCCGGAGACCGGTCTCTTCGAAGACCTCCCTGAGAGCCGCCGCCTCCGAGCTTTCACCGGGCGAAACGGCGCCTTTGGGCAGTCCCCAGCGCGTTTTGCCCCGTGTGGCGATGAGCGCAACATAGGGGACGCCCTCGCGTACTGATATCACTGCCCCTCCCGACGAGTACTCACT
>DATBSF010000292.1:0-8852 GCA_036559905.1 Thermoanaerobaculia bacterium
GCATCTTCACGAAGTACTTCGCGAAGTTCGGCATCGCATTCACGTTCGTCGATACGACCGATCTCTTCGCGGTCGAGAACGCGATTCATGACACGACGCAACTGCTGTGGCTCGAGACGCCATCGAATCCGCTGCTGAAAGTGACTGACATCGCCGCCTGCGCCGCGATCGCGCGCCGTCACGGCGTTCGCACCGTCGTCGATAACACGTTCGCGACGCCGGTGCTGCAGCAACCGCTCGCGCTCGGCGCGGACGTGGTCGTGCACTCGACCACCAAGTACATCAACGGGCACAGCGACTGCCTGGGCGGTTGTACTGTTACAAACGACGTTTTGTTCTATGACAATATGAAGTTCTTCCAGAACGCGATCGGCGCCGTTCCGGGACCGCAGGATTGCTTCCTCATTCTTCGCGGAATCAAGACGCTGTCGCTGCGCATGGAGCGGCATTGCGCGAACGCGCGCAAGGTCGTCGAGTTTTTGCGCAGCCACGAAGAGGTGAGCCGCGTCTACTATCCGGGCTTCGGCGCGATCGTCGCGTTCGAGACCGACGATCCGCTCGCGTTTGCCTCGAGCGTCAAGCTCTGGACGCTCGCGGAAAGCCTCGGCAGCGTGAAGAGTCTGTTCTGCCATCCGCCGACGATGACCCACGCCTCGATGGAGCCGGAGGTGCGCAAGAGCGTCGGAATCAACGATGGACTGATTCGGCTGTCGGTCGGACTCGAAGACGCCGCCGATCTCGTCGAAGACCTCGAGCAGGCGCTGGTCGCCCGGAGGCTGGCATGCGCGAAGTGACCATCGGCCTTCTCGGATGCGGTACTGTCGGACAGGGATTCGTCCATCTGATCGATCGGGAGCGCGAACGGATCCGCGCACGCGACGGAGTCGATCTGCACGTGCGCCGCATTCTCGTGCGCGACACCGACAAGCCGCGCCCCGGAATCGATCGCACGCTGCTGACGACGAACGCCATCGATGTCATCGACGACTGCGATCTGCTCGTGGAGCTCATCGGTGGCGTGCATTCGGCAGGCGCGTACGTCCGTCGCGCGCTCCGCGTCGGACGCGACGTCGTGACCGCGAACAAAGCGCTGCTGGCGGAATCGGGCCGCGAGCTTTTTTCGACTGCCGCCGCATCGGGCGCGCGCATCGGATTCGAGGCCAGCGTCTGCGGCGGAATTCCGATCATCCGCGCGATCGAGCGCGGCCTGGCCGGCGACTGCGTCGAGAGCATCACCGGAATCCTCAACGGGACCTGCAACTACATCCTGACGCGCATGGAAGAGGGCGGCCTCGATTTCGCAGCCGCGTTGCGCATGGCCCAGGAGCGAGGCTTCGCGGAGGCCGATCCGACGCTGGATGTGACCGGCGCGGACGCCCTGCAAAAACTTCAGATTCTGGGTGAGCTTGCGTTTGGACCCCTGCACGCCAGAACACGAGTTCATGGGATTGAGGACGTCAGCCGCGAAGAGATCGAGCAGGCGAGATCGCGCCGATGCGTCGTACGCCACATCGCCAGCGCGCGCCGGCTCGCCGGCGGCGTGGAGCTGCGCGTCGAGCGACGCGAGCTGCCGGAGACGCATCCACTGGCGTCGGTGCGTGACGAGAACAACGCCGTGATCGTGCGCGCAAGGGCGGCGGGCGAGTTGACCTTTGTTGGGAAGGGGGCCGGGTCGCTGCCGACAGCGTCCGCGGTTTTGTCAGACGTTATTGAGATCGCAATTTAACATAATCTATCTTATCGGACTCTGTGGATAACGCCCCGAGGGGCTAAGCTGAACGCCGACGATGAAGATCCTGACCCGCTACATCCTCAAGGAAATGATGGGCCCCACCGCCCTCGGCTTCAGCTTTTACACCTTCATCATCCTCATGCGGCAGCTCTTCGACTTCGCCGGCATGATCATCAAACGCTCCCTGCCGGCTTCCACCGTCCTCGAGCTGCTCTGGCTGTCGCTTCCGAACATCATCGTCCTGACGGTCCCGATGTCGCTGCTGTTCGGCATCCTGATCGCGGTTGGCCGGCTCTCCGCCGACTCCGAGATCATCTCCATGCGCGCCCTCGGCATCTCCACGCGCACGATCTATCGTCCGGTTTTCCTCTTCAGCTTCCTCGCGTTCCTCTTGAACTTCTACCTGATGAACGTGCTGCTGCCGAAGGGCAACAGCCGGCTCCAGGCGCTGAAGGCCGAGATCTACACTGCGTCCATCGAAAAAGAGCTGCGCCCGCGCGTCTTCTACGACGAGTACGCAAACGTGATGATTTACGTGAACGATATCGATGCGCGTACCGGAAGCTGGAAAGGCGTGTTCGTCGCCGACAGCCGCTCGGACGATTCGCAGCAGCAGGCAACCACCGCGGCCCAGGTCATTCAAGCGGCCGCTGCGGCACGCGAAGCCGACAACTCACCGTTTTCATCCCAGCGATCGAGTCAGAAGATCATCGTCGCGGAAAACGGCAGCCTGTCGATTCTTCCATCGAAGCAGGTCTGGTTGAACCTCAACCACGCCGATAACCATCTCTGGGACCCGCGGCGTCCGGATCGCTACGACTGGACCAGCAACGACTTTCAGCGCATGCGGCTCCCCGACCGCTCCGGCGGCACCGCTGACACGACCAACATCACCTACATTCGCTCCTTCCGCGAGATGAACCTGCGCGAGCTGATGCAGCAGGCGACGGTCGCGCGCACGGCAATGGAGCGCACGCGCGGAAAAAACGCGACGATGGATCTGCGTGAGAACTACAACCTCGCGCACGTCGAGATCCACAAGAAGTTCGCGATCCCGTGTGCCTGTCTCGTCTTTGGCGTGCTAGGCCTGCCGCTCGGCATCACGAATCGACGCGGCGGCAAGAGCTCCGGCTTCTCGCTCAGCGTCGTGATCATCCTCGTCTACTACATCATGCTCAACAACGGCGAGCAGCTGGCGGCGTCCGGCAGATTGCAGCCATGGGTCGCGATGTGGACGCCGAATCTGATCCTGCTCGGCATCGGCATCTATCTGGTCGGCCGCGCCAATCGCGATATCGGCGCGCGGCGGACCGGCTCGGGACTCATCAGGACGATGATTACCGGCATTCGCGCCCTCGTCACTCGCAAGCGCGCGCAAAGAGTCGAGATCGCGGCGGCCGAGATCGACGAGCCCGAGGTTCTGCGTCGCCTCGATGTCACCTTCCCGAACACCGTCGACCGCTACATCCTCCGCGAGTTCCTCAAGATCCTGGCGCTGGTCCTGGTCTCGGTGGCCGCGCTGGCGATCGTCGTCGACTACACCCAGATCAGCGGCGACGTGCAGGAGAATCACATCGCGTTTCACACGCTCTTCGCCTATTACCGCTTCATGCTGTTTCAGATTCTCAACTGGACGTTGCCCATCAGCGTGCTGGTCGCAACGCTCATCACGTTCGGACTCTTCTCGAAGAACAACGAAGTGACGGCGTTCAAGTCGGCCGGCATCTCGCTCTATCGCGTCGCGATGCCAATCGTCAGCGTCGCCATCGTCATGAGCGTGTTCTCCTATCTGGTCGGCGACTACGTTCTCCCCTATTCGAATCAGCGCGTCGACGAATTGCGAAAGAAAATCAAAGGTCAGCGCACCGTCGCCTCGCAAAACCAGCAGAAGCTCTGGTTCCTCGGCAAAGGCCGCTACATCATCAATTTCCTTTCGTATGACCGGAACGCGCGTCAGTTGTCGCAGGTCCAGGTTTTCGAGCTGCACCCGACGCAGTTTCGGCTGACGCGGCGCGTGTATGCCGAGAGCGCACGGTGGGATGGCCAGGGTTGGGTCTTCGAGCGCGGATGGATGCGCTCGTTCGGCGACAACAAGGAAGTCGTGTATTCGCCAATCATCGAGCCGCTGCGCCTCTTCTATCGCGAGCGCCCCGAGGATTTCGCGACCGAGATCAAGGCGCCGGAGCAGATGACGTTCGCGCAACTGCGGCGCTACATCGAGACCATTCGCAAGTCGGGCTATGCGGCCGAGGAGTTGACGGTCAAGTTGTATGAGAAGACGTCGTGGCCGTTCATCAGCGTCGTCATGGCGCTGATCGCGCTGCCGTTCGCGTTTCGCACCGGCAAGCGCGGCGCGCTGTACGGGGTCGGCATCGCGCTGGTGGTCGGCATCATCTACTGGATGATCTTCGCGGTCTTCACGAAATTCGGCGAAGTCGGCAACCTCCCCGCGATTCTCTCAGCGTGGAGCGCGAACGTGCTCTTCGCGATCGCGGCCATCTACTTGTTCCTAAACGTGGAAACCTAACTCTGTGATCTCTGTGCTCTCTGTGGTGAAAAGCCTTCACCACAGAGGACACAGAGAGCACAGAGTTAGAACCACTCGGTCTTGCCGACCTTGGCGACCACGCGGTTCGCATCCACACGCAGCGTCGTGTAGGCGGTCGTCTGCGAGAGCGCGTCGAGGACGCCGACTGAGATCGTGTTCTTCCCGCGCTCGAGCACCAGCGAAACGCTGCATGCGCCGGTGCCGCATTCGGCGTGGCGGACATCCGACAATTCGCCGCGAGCATTTGCCGCAGCGAAGGCGATCATCACCGGACCTTCGGCGCCATTGACGCGCACCGTGAGTGGAATCGTGCATGTCTGCGATTCGCAGCGCGTGATCTCGCCCGCCACCACGGCGAGCGGCGTATCGATCTGGCGGATCGGGGTCTCAGTCAGAAGATTGGCGAGAACGTGGTTGTCGAGCTGAGCGGCGAGCGATCGGAATGCCAGGAAACGCGCCGCCCTGGGCGTCACGGCCTCGACGACAATCGGGGCGCGCGATGGAGTCTTGTACGCCGCCATTGCCACCGCTGCGCACGCCGTTGCGAGGAGGTACGCCGTAAATCGCATCAAACCCTCTGTTTGAAGCCTTAAGGGTACAACAAAATCAGACCGCGTTGACGATCTCGTCGCTGAGGCCCTTCCACTTTCGCAGGTATTCGCGGCGATCCTGGTTGTATTTCGCGACGAGCTCGACGTACTCCGCCAGTCTCCCCTGCCGCTCGTACATCCGCTTCGGCTGCAGGTAGTCGTGATCATCGATCCCCGGCACTTGGGTCGCCACGAGATAGCCGAAGTCGGGATCTTTGGTCCACTGGATCGTTCCCTCCGCGATCGCCTTGACCACCGCGGATGACTGCTGGATCTTCACCTTTTTCGAGCGCTCGTCCTTATCCGTCCCCCCGATGCGGCCGGTGTTCATGAGATAGACGTCCATCGGGCTCGATTTCATCAACTCGAGCATGCGGTTGCCCTGCTGCGCGTGCAGCAGCGGGAAGAAAGGATTCGTTCCCGGAACGCGCAGCGATTTCCCGGCCTCCGCCGCCCCGCCCGCGCTCGTGCCTTTCGTTTCGCCGAGCATGAAGTACGCGGCGGCCAGCGGTCCTTCGAGTTTCGCGACCGCCGGAATGATGTTCTCGTTGCGATTCAGAATCAGGAGGAAGTCGGCCTTCTTGATCTCGCGCGCGTCGTAGGCGCCCTGGATGTCTTCCATGCGGATGACGGCGCGACCGTTAGGCGTGTAGGAGGTGTCGAAGTAATCGATCTTTCCCTGATCGTTCTGCGAGACGTTCTCGAGAAACGCATGCGGCGATGCGCAGGCGCGGTAGATCGTCGGCTCGTCGTTGGGATTGAGTCCGAAGGTCTTCGCGAAGCATCCGTTCTCGGTCGCGTAGATCTTTCCGCCCGGCATCAGCGCGCAGAAGTCGTCCTGCACCGGCGAGGAGTTGTTCTGCTTCGTGAAGGTGGTCGTCGTCTTGCCGGTTCCCGACAATCCCACGATCAGGCCGACGCGATTTTTTCCGCCGACCGGAATCACCTTGCATCCCGAATGCAGCGCGAGGCCGCCGCGGTCGTAGACGATCTTGTTCCACATCCGCAGTCCGCCCTTCTTCGATTCACCGAAGTAGTCGGAGTTGAGGACGCGCGTGATGTTGTTTTCCAGATCGACCGCGATCAGGCGCTCGTCGGGATAGCCTTCCGCTTTCAGATTCGGCGTGTAGATGACGGTGACTGTCGGCTCGAAAGTCTCGAGCTCCTTTCGCGACGCCGGGTAATAGAGGATCTGCTGCATGCCCGCGATGTTCGCGTTCGACTTCTCCATGATGAGGCGCGCCGCGACGCGAAACTCGGGATCGTTTCCGATGAAGCCTTCGACGACCAGCATCTCGCGCGTGCGGATGTAATCGTTCTGTACTTTCGCCACGCGGTCGTACTCCGCGCGTGTGATCGTCTGGTCGGAATGATGCTCGGGCGTGTCGGTGGCGATGAACGTGGAAAGCTTCGATCGCGAGACCACTTTGGTCGCGACATTGACGTTTCCAAACTCGGTTTGGCGGGCGTTCGGCATCGCGTCAGTGAATCGCCGCAGATCCGCCGGCGACGGATTCCAGATCACCGATTTCGGCTTGACAGGCAAGGACTTAGCTGGTGTCAATGTGTCGGTCATAGCAGGCGCTGGATTGTACATGAGGGTAGCAGCATGCGATACGCTTGCCTGCATGGCCGACCTCGCCTCCCCCACTCTCGAAGCGATTCGCGTGCGCGTTACCCAGGTGTTTCCAGCCCAGGTCCGCGCCGCCGTGGAAAAGCTGAACGAGGAACAGATGTGGTGGCGGCCGAACGAGAAGTCGAACTCCGTCGCGAACCTCGTATTGCATCTGAGCGGCTCGCTGAATCTCTATCTCAACAACAACATTGGCGGCATTGCCTACAAACGCGATCGCGACGGCGAGTTTGCGGCGCGTGGTCCGATGACGAAACGTGAAGTGATGGCAATCTTCGATGACATGGTCGCAAAGGCCGAGCAGTCATTCAAAAAGATCACGCCCGAGCGGCTGGCAGGTCCGTCGACGGAGCCGGACAAATACGACGCGCTCGTCCAGGATCTGATCTCGATCCTCACGCACGTCTCCGCGCACACCGGCCAGATTCTGTGGATCACGAAGATGCTGAGCGAAGGCGCGCTGGATGAGGTCTGGATGCGGGCGCATAAACGTCACGGAGGTTGGAAAAGATCATGAAGGCAGTGCAAAAGGCAGAAGGCAGAGGGCAGAAGGCAGAAGTTGAAGTGCTTCGGAAGGCGATCCGCTTTTCCTTCTGCCTTCTGCTTTCTGCCTTCTGCCTTCAGGCGCAGCAGCCAAAGTACGAGGTCTATGCGATCCGCTACGGCGTCATCCCAGATTTCGCCGTCGCGGGTTTGATTGCCGACGCCGACAAAACCCGCAAGATGGACATCGCGATGATGGTCTGGCTCGTGCGCGGCGGCGGACGCAACATCCTCGTCGACACCGGTTTTTATCGCCCGCAGTTTTTCAAGAGCTGGAAGGTCAATGATTTCATTCGACCGGATGAAGCGGTGGCGAAAGCGGGCGTGAAGCCGGACGAGATCACCGACGTGATCCTGACGCACGCCCATTGGGACCACGCTGACGGCACTGATCTTTTTCCGAAAGCTCAAGTGTGGATTCAGAAAGACGAGTACGCTTACTACACCGGCACAGCGTGGCAGCCCGGCGGAAAACATGGCGGCATCGATCCCGAAGACGTCGATGTCTTCCTGAAAGCCAACATCGCCGGAAGACTGCATCTCGTCGATGGCGATCAGGAGATCTTGCCTGGGGTCCGCGTCTATATCGGCGGCAAGCACACGTGGCAGTCGCAGTACGTGGGTGTCGCGACGCGCTCCGGCACAGTCGTCCTCGCGTCGGACAACATGTACCTCTACGAGAATCTCGACAAGCATGTGCCGATCGCGCAGACGTTCGATCGCGATTCGAATCTGCGCGCGCAGGACCGCATGAAGACGATCGCCGGCAAACCTGAGCTGATCGTTCCGGGTCACGATCCGGCTGTGCTGACGCGATTCCCGAAAGTCGTCGACGGAGTGGTGCGCATCGATTGAAGATCGCAATCATCGGAGTCGGCGGCGTTGGCGGCTACTTCGGCGGAAAACTCGCGAAGGCAGGCGTCGACACAGTCTTCATCGCGCGCGGGGCAACCCTCGATGCGCTGCGATCGAAAGGCTTGCGCGTCGACAGCATCGCCGGCGATTTCGTCGTCGATCGCGTCAACGCAACTGATGATCCGTCGTCGGTCGGCTCGGTCGACGCCGTAATCTTCGCGACCAAGGCCTGGCAGATTCCCGACGCCGCTGAAAAGGCAAAGCCGCTCATCGGAAAAGAGACGATCGCCGTTCCGCTCGAGAACGGAATGGAAGCGCCCGATCAACTCGTGCACGCATTCGGGCGCGAGCACGTGTTAGGCGGACTCTGCGGAATCGTCAGCTACATCGTCGCGCCAGGCCACATCAAGCATGCCGCGATCGATCCATTCGTTATGTTCGGTGAGCTCGACAACGCGCGCACGCCTCGCGTCGAGCGCCTGCAACAGACATTCGAACGCGCGGGCATCAAGGCCGACATTGCTCCCGACATCCACCGCTCGATGTGGTCGAAGTTTCTCTTCATCGCGCCGATGAGCGCGATCGGTGCACTGACTCGCGTTCCGATCGGATCGTGGCGATCGATTCCCGAGACGCGCGAGATCGCAATCCGCGCGATGCGCGAAATGATCGCCATCGCCAACGCGCGCGGCATCGACCTCGGCGACGATGCAATCGAGCGCACGCTCGAACGCTACGAACGGATGGCGCCCGATTCGACATCGTCGCTGCAGCGCGACATCATCGAAGGGAAACCGTCGGAGCTCGAGGCGCAGGCCGGCGCGATCGTCCGCATGGCTCGCGAATCCAAAGTCGCAACTCCAATCTCCGACGCGCTTTACGCGCTGCTGCTGCCTCAGGAGCAGAGGGCCCGCCGCGATGCTAGTATGACCCGGCAATGACGAAACCGCG
>DATBSF010000293.1:0-2956 GCA_036559905.1 Thermoanaerobaculia bacterium
AATTGCTCGACCGGCGTGCGATGTCCGATCGGCAGCCGCAGCAACTCGCGCGCCTTCGGATGCGTGATCAAAAAGTACGCGTACGGCGCCCAGCAACCGATGTACAACGTCCATCGATCGATGGCCATCGAGCCGGTGTCGTGGTTCACGGCGTTGTACAGCGCAACGAAGCCATAGTGCTGCCGCACGACGTGGTAGTAGCCGTAAAACGTTGCGAATCCGAGGAACAGGAGGAATGGATCTTCGGAGTGGGTGATGACGTTCGCCGCGAGGAAGACCGGCCCGACGACGAACGTGAGCAGGCTGACCAGCAGCAGATTTCGCCGCGTGCGCCATTCATTTGCGTCGAGGTAAGTGCGCGTGAATGCCGCGCCGATGTGCGGCCCGTCGAATGCGAGGAGCCAGATCCACCAGAGAGCAACAATCGAAGCGCCGACGCCGAAGTAGAGCCCGAGAAACAACAGGCTCAGGAGCGCCCCGCCGAAAAACCAGGTGAGATCGAAGCCTTTGCTCACCAGCCATCGCGGCGAAACAGCGATGGAGGACATGGGACGATGATACGCCGATGGCGCTTATGCGACCTCGATCGCGAAGGCCGATTTGGTATCCGGGCAGCCACTCATCTGGAGCCGCAGTCGCAGCCACCAGATGATCGTCGTATTGTCCGTCGTCATCGAACGACTGCCTGTCGGAGGGATGTGCAAAGGAATGCGGATGTCGATTCGATCCGCCGACGGTGTCACCTGCGCCGTAATCGTCTCTTCGTGCAACACGCGGGTCGTCGGGATCCAGATCCTGTTGAACTTTTTCGTGTGTTTCTCCTCACACGAGAGGCGCACGTCGACACTCTTCAGTTCTGCTCCGCGAAGAGGCCGGACGTATCTGGCCGTTCCGCTGAAACCCCGTTGAATCCGGGCATCGAGATACAGCTCTGCGGGGCCGAGTGCGCGTCGCAGCCGGATCCGACGAAAAATGATGAAGACAAACGGGAGCGTGCAAACTGCAAGGATGGCAACGCCAACGCGCCACCGTTGCGGGTCGCCAGAGAAGTTGCAAGCCAGCGCGATTCCGAGGAAGAGCAACAGACTCGCGAAGATGTAAACGCCACTGGAAGCGGTCGCCGGCCCTTGATCCTTTATGTTCATCGGTCCAGCTGCAGGCGGCGTGATCCGTTCGCGACGGATCGCGAACGCCCGCCAGACGATGATCGGGGTCCAAACGATCGTCATAAGAATCGGCAAATACCAGACATCTCTGATCTCGGCTGGCGACAAGTGATGGACGTTCCAGCGCCGATCGAACCAGACCCCCGTCACCGCGGAACAAGTGGAGAAGCCCCACATGAGAAGGATCAAGTACAAGGTCGTCCGGACGACTCTGTCGCGGAGCAGTTTCTTCATTGGTAGATCACTCTTCCGTCGCGGAGCGTGTAGCGTACGTCGGCTGGATCACTCTTGAACGCGACGATGTCGGCCTGACAACCGACCGCGATCCGCCCTGACTTCGAGGCGCCGAAGCGCTCGGCCGGCGCTG
Source organism: Thermoanaerobaculia bacterium (assembly GCA_036559905.1). Lineage (GTDB taxonomy): Bacteria > Acidobacteriota > Thermoanaerobaculia > Gp7-AA8 > Gp7-AA8 > Gp7-AA10. The sequence continues at coordinate 1,534 of DATBSF010000293.1, forward strand.
TCGTCAGCGATGCCAGGATCTGCCGGAAACTCATCCCCGCCCCGGCCATCAGCGCGTACTCTTCGCTCGGATCGTAATCGACGGCGCCGAGGTCGGTACCGAACAGGATGGTGCCGCCGGCGGCGATCCATGCGCGCAACTGTGCGATCGCGGTCTTCACCATCTGCTCCTGCGTCGAAGTGCGATCGTGACGCAAGAAGTGCTTCCATAGCAGCAGAGTCGGCGTGAGCGCCACTCCGCGCGCCGGCATTGCGTCCCACGCGCCCGATCGCGGAGTCGTGTGCGCGATGATGTCGACTCCTGCTCGAATGGCAGCCGTCACATCTGCGCCGGTGTTTGGATGTGCGAAGACCAGCTTGTTGACACGATGCGCTTCGTCGACCGCCGCGCGAATCTCGGCTTCCGGAATCGTGGCGCCACTCGGCGAAGAGACGAAGATCTTGATCCCATCCACTCCAGCAGCAAGCAGCTTCTTTGTCGCAGCGGCGGCGTCGCCGACTTCCGGCAGCGTCGTCTTCATCACGCCCATCATGTTGAGCACAACGTCCGATGGGTTGCCTCCGATCGGCACGAGCCCTTCGCCGGTCGATCGAATTCGTGGTCCGGGCACTTCACCCGATTCAATGCGATCGCGGATGATGCGCGTGTTCGACCACATCGATCCGATGTCGAAGACGCTCGTGAATCCGTATCGCGTGAGCATCTGCTCGAGCTGATGCGCGAGCTCCGGCGCGGGGATCGAAGCGGCGTTCGCCCACTTCCTCTCGAAGAAGTGCACGTGGCTGTTCCAGAATCCCGCGGTGATCGTCAGGCCTGCACAATCGATGACGTTGGCGTTCGCGGGGATGTCCCCGCCGACAGCCGCGATTGTTTCGCCGTCGATCAGGACAGTGGCGTCGCGAACCGTGTCGCAATCGACGTAGACCGTCCCGCCCACCAGAGCCGTGACGCTTCGACCGCCATCGAAGTGTTGTGGTTGTTCAGGCACTAAGATGATGGAGTATGAACGAACACACCTATTCGGCGCACATCATCTGGGACGGCAATCGCGGCGATGGCACTGCGAGCTACACGAGCTACGGGCGCGAGTATCGCGTTGCGATCGACGGAAAACCCGATCTCAACGCATCCGCCGATCCGATGTTCCGGGGCGAACGCGAGAAGCACAATCCCGAGGATCTTTTCGTCGCCGCGATCTCGGCGTGTCACATGCTGACGTACCTCGCTCTCTGTGCAAGAAAGGGCATCCGCGTCCTTACATACGAGGATGAAGCGCGCGGAACCATGAGTCTCGATGGACACGGCGGCGGGCGATTCGAGAAAGTCGTTCTGCGTCCGCGGGTGATCATCGCGGATGCGAAAGACACCGCGACCGCGGAAGCGCTGCACCGCACGGCGCACGAGCAGTGCTTCATCGCGAATT
>DATBSF010000294.1:0-11539 GCA_036559905.1 Thermoanaerobaculia bacterium
TCCGGCGCATGGAAGCGCTGACCGGACGCGGCGCGCTCGCGCATTTTCAGAATCTCGACGACTCCGCACACGCGCTGCAGCAGCAGCTCAACGCACGGCTGGAAGACGTCCCGGCATTCGTCCAATCGCTTCAGGAAAAGCAGAAGCAGCTCGAAAAGGAGCTGAAGCAATTGCGGATGAAGCTCGCATCCGGCGGTTCACGCGATGACAGCACGGTGGAGAAGGTCGGGGACATTCAATTGATGACGCGAAGGGTCGATGACATCAGCGGCGGCGACCTGCGCAATCTCGCCGACGAGATGCGGTCCAGGATCAAGAGCGGCGTCATCGTCCTCGGCAGCGCCACGGACGGAAAAGTCACGCTGCTGACCGCCGTCACCAAGGACCTCGTCGATCGCATTCCGGCCAACTCGCTGATCCAGAAGCTCGCCCCGATTGTGGGTGGGAAGGGGGGCGGGAAGGCCGACCTCGCCCAGGCCGGCGGCAAAGATCCGGAAAAGCTCGATGATGCGCTCGATAGCGCGCCGGAAGCCCTCCGCGAACTGCTCTCCGCGTGAGGCGGCGGATTTGAGATAACCCGCCTATTTGTGTACTCTTAGGGCCGATCCCTTTTAAACACCGGGAGGAGGGTGGTGAGATGCTGAGCCGTTCGCTTCTTCTTCGAAGCTTCATTGCGGTCGCGGTGCTCGTGCCGGCCATTGCTTTCGCGCAGGCGCCCGCGCCAACAGGCCCGCAGATCGTAACGATCAACGGAAACCCGCTGAAGATCAACGTCGCCGCAGACGCGTCGTTCCAGGTCTTCAACGCTGCCGTTCCGGGCAGCGGTCAGATTTTCCCGACCGGCTGTGCGTACGGCGACATGGGTGTCTTCGCTGACATCAACGGGACGCTTTTCGCGCCCGCCTTCTCGCAGCACTCATGCGGCACCGCGACCGGCAGCCTCGGCGGGCCAACGGCGTGGCAGCAGGTGTCGATCAGCCCGGTCGGTGGCGCGGGTGAAGGTCCCTCGCCATTCACAGTGACCGTGAATGTCGCCGCGCCTGGAACGGGCGTGTCGATGTCGATGGTCGTCACCTATGTCAACGGCGATAACTTCTTCCGCCTTCGCAAGACGTTCACGAGTGCCGGCAACCGCACCGTGAAAGTGTTCCTCGGCGCCGACATCTATCTCGCCAGCTCCGACTCCGGCATCTTCTTCTTCGAGCCGACGCTGCACGCACCCGGCGGCGTCGACTGCCAGATTCCTGCGACCTATCACATCCTTCTGATCCCGATTCAGCCCGATCAGGCGAACCGCGTGACGACCGGACCATATGCCGGCGTTTGGGCGCAGATTGGCGCGCGCACGCTCAACAACAACATCACGCCGACGACGTGTCTCGATAACGGCGCGGCACTCCAGTGGGACAACGTGATGACAGCCGGTGTCACCACCGCGCTCATTCAGAGCGCTGTCTCCTTCGGCGACATCCCGGTCATTACCGGCGTCGCTCCGTTCTCGGTCAGCGTCGAACCGCCCTTCGTCACGCTGTTCCCTGGCGACTCGGCGACTTTCGACATCACGACCGCCGTAACTCCCGAAGTTGATTTCAATGCGGCGCTCGAGCTGTCGGTTCCCAATCTTCCTGCAGGAATGACTGCTGCGTTTACGCGCACGACGATTCCGGCGCCGGGCAACGGCACTTCACGCTTGACGGTCCAGTTGTCGCCGGACGTGTTCCCCGCGACCTATCGCGGCATCACGGTCCTCGCAAGCGGCGGCGATGCCAGCGAAGGTGGAACCTTCACGATCGACGTCGTGTGCGATCCGCCGATTCTTCTGGCGATCAATATGCCGAGAAGTCAGACCGTGAAGCGCGGTCAGACGGTGCAGCTATCGGCGAAGGCCGAGGCGGGGGCGGGAGCGGTTCGATACCAGTGGTTCAACGGCCACGCCGGCTTCACCAGCACACCGATTGCGGGTGCAACGTCGTCGACCTTTACGACTCCGGCGATCAACTCCACGCAGGAGTTCTGGGTCCGCGTCAGCAACGCATGCGGCTCGATCGAGAGCAACACGGCCACGATCACGCCCGTGGATTAGGTGTCAGACCTCAGACGTTAGGCGTCAGGGTGCAATCATCCTGACGCCTATGCACACTCACCAGTGGGGCTCGCAGCCCGAGATGTTCGGGCCGCGTCACGAACATCGCCTCTCGATCATCCTCGCCGAGACGAAGAAGCTTCCGCTCAACGCGCGCGTTCTCGACGCAGCCGTTGGCCTCGGCCAGCTCGCGCAGAGACTGCAGCGGCAGGGCTTGCGAGTCATCGGCATTGATGCCGCGTTTGATGCCGTGCTGCATGTTCGCCGCAACACCAGCATCCCCGTTGTCCTCGGCGACCTGACCCGGCTGCCGTTTCGGGCGGGCGCATTCGACGGCGTCACCACCGGCGAGACTCTCGAACATCTCGATGATGATGCCGGCGCGGTCCGCGAGATCGGCCGCATCCTGAAAAAAGACGGCACCTGCATCGCGACCGTTCCCGCGCTTCGCAGCCTCTGGTCCGCAAGCGACGACTACTACGAGCATCGCCGGCGCTATTCGCGCGAGGAGCTCAGCGCCCTCTTTGTTCAGGCCGGGATGTCGGTCGAGAGCGCGCGCTACTGGGGCTTTCCGGTGGTTTTGGCATACGACACGCTGTTTCTGCTGCCGATGAACAAGCGCCGCGCGCGTCGAAGTGTGGAAGGCGACGCCGCTCTGCGCTCGATTGCCCGAGCAGGAAAGTCGCAGATCCTGATCAGGGCCGCGCGCTCTCTGTTCGCGATCGATCGCCTTTTCAGTTTCATCCCTTTCGGGCCGGGACTGCTTCTGGTCGCTAAGATAGAATCGAAGCGGGGGGAGCCGCTGGATGCCCGAATTTGAGAAGCCGAGTAAGTCTGAGGACGAGTACTTCGCCCGCAAGGAGATGGAGCAGCGCAAGCAGCGCGCCGCCGAGCAAAGCGCGAAAATGGCTGTCGAGGAGAAGGAGCGGGTCAGAAAGCTGCATTGGATGAAATGCCCCAAATGCGGAATGGATCTGACCACGATTGATTTTCAAGGGGTAAAGATCGATCAATGTCCCTCGTGCAACGGGACGTTTCTCGATGCCGGCGAGCTGCAGGAAATACTGAAACGCGGCGGCGGCTTCTTCGGTAAGGTGGCGTCGATCTTCAAGTGAGATGAAACGCACAAACTCTGACATGCCAAAGACGAGCGTTCTAACCGCTCCGCCGGAGCCGGAAGCAGAACAGCTATCGCTTTTCTCGGCCGAGTCGCTGCGAGCGATCCGTGCGGAGGCGGCGCGATGGCGTCGCGAAGTTCACGATCCGATCGTCGCGAAACGCGGTCCGTGGAAGAAGGACTTCACGACCGTCAGCAGCATGGAGGTCAATCCGCTCGCGACGCCGCTCGATGTCGCGAATCTGGACTTCGAGCGCGATCTCGCGTTTCCCGGAGAATTTCCGTACACGCGCGGCATCCATCCGAGCGGTTATCGCGGAAAGCTGTGGACGATGCGGCAGTTCGCGGGCTTCGGCACGCCGAAGCAGACGAACCAGCGTTTTCACTATCTCCTGGAGCACGGACAAACCGGCCTTTCGACTGCGTTTCACCTGCCGACGCTCTACGGGTACGACTCCGATCATCACTACAGCAACGGTGAAGTCGGAAAGTGCGGTGTGGCGGTCGATACGCTCGCCGACATGGAGACGATCTTCGACGGCATCAACCTCGAGGAAGTGACCGTCTCGATGACGATCAACTCCACCGCCCCGATTCTTCTCGCGATGTACCTGGCTGTCGCGGAGAAGCATGGTGCCGACTGGAAAAAGATCTCCGGCACGCTGCAGAACGACATCCTCAAGGAGTACATCGCGCAGAAGGAGTACATCTTCCCGCCGCGTCCATCGATGCGGCTGATCACGGACATCTTCAAGTTCTGCGCGGAGAACGTTCCGAAGTACAACACGATCTCGATCAGCGGCTACCACATCCGCGAGGCCGGCTCGACGGCCTTGCAGGAACTGGCATTCACGCTGCGCGACGGCATGGAGTACGTCGAATACGGCACGCGCGCCGGACTCGATATCGACGAGTTTGCGCCGAGGCTGTCGTTCTTTTTCAATTCGCACAATGATTTGTTCGAGGAAGTCGCGAAGTTTCGCGCGGCGCGGCGCGTGTGGGCGAAGGTCATGCGCGACAGGTACGGCGCGAAGGATCCGCGGTCGTGGATGCTGCGCTTCCACACGCAGACGGCCGGCTGCTCGCTGACGGCGCAGCAGCCGTACAACAACATCGTGCGGGTTGCGATTCAGGGGCTGGCGGCCGTGTTAGGCGGAACGCAATCGCTGCACACGAACGGGCTCGACGAAACGCTCGCCCTTCCGACCGAGAAGTCGGCGACCATCGCATTGCGCACGCAGCAGATCCTGGCGCACGAATCGGGTGTCATCAACACCGTCGATCCCCTCGGCGGTTCCTTCTTCGTCGAGGAGCTCACCGATCGGATGGAAAAAGGCTGCTTCGACTACATCGAAAAGATCGACCGCTTCGGCGGAATGGTCGAAGCCATCGAAGCCGGATTTCCGCAGCGCGAGATCTGGGATGCGGCGTATCAATACCAGCGGGCCGTCGATTCGGGCGAGAAGGTCGTCGTCGGCGTGAATGCGTTCCAGAGCGATGAGGATCCGTTCGATATTCTCTACATCGACGAATCGGCGAGCGCGCAGCAATTGGAGTCTCTCGATCGCGTGAAGAAGTCGCGCGATGGCCGCGCCGTCGAGCAAGCGCTCGAGCGCCTGCGCAACGCGGCTGCCGATCCCAAGTCGAATACGATGCCGTTCATCATCGAGGCCGTGAAGGTTTATGCCACCGTCGGCGAGATCTCGGATGCGCTGCGTGCGGTGTTCGGCACTTATCAGGAACCGGCGTTGTTCTGATATCTCTGTGCTCTCTGTGGTAAAAGCTTTCACCACAGAGAGCACAGAGGTCACAGAGTTATGCGCGCACTCTTCGTTCTTGGCGTCATCCTCATTCTGCTCGGCGTTGTCTCGCTGTTCGTCCCGATCCCCATCCGCGAGAAACATGGGATCAACGCCGGCCCGGTTTCTGTCGGCGTCACGACGACGGAGAACCGGAAAATCGATCCAATCATCAGCGCGGTCCTGATCGCGGGCGGTGTCGTGCTCGCGATTGCCGGCCGCAAAGGTGTGCGATAATCCGCCGCACATGCTGACCGCCGGGTTCCGATTCTTCGCGTTTTTTAGCAGCGACAGAGCGGGCTCGGTGACCGTCTAGACAGCGATCACAATCACAACGAGGCCCGCTCCTGAAAAGGACGCGGGCCTTTTTGTTTTCAGGAGGAGACGATGCGGGTTGCATATCAAGGTGAAGCGGGAGCATTCAGCGAGAACGCAGCGCGGCGGCTGCTGGGCGCCGAGATCACCGGCGTGCCGTGCCGCTCGTTCGAGGACATGTTCGCGTCGGTGGGATCGGGAAACGCCGACTGCTGCATCGCGCCGATCGAGAACAGTCTGGCCGGCTCGATCCACCGCAACTACGACCTGCTGCTGCAATCGGAGCTGTCGATCGCAGGCGAGACGAGCATGCGCATTGTCCACAATCTCATCGCGCCACCGGACGTTTCGCTGGCGGAAATCCGGCGCGTCTATTCACACCCGGTCGCGCTGGCGCAATGCACGCGGTTCTTCACCGCCAATCCGAACGTCGAGCCGATCGCGGTTCACGACACGGCCGGCGCTGTGCGCCTGGTCATGGATCGGGGACGCAAGGATGAAGGTGCGATCGCGTCATCCGAGGCCGCCGAGATCTATGCCGGACGCGTTCTGCTCGAAGGCATCGAAGACAACGTGCAGAACTACACGCGATTCTTTCTGCTGGCGCCGCAAGGCGATGTCGGAAGGATCACGCCGCGCGAAACTGCACGGCGCTGGAAGACATCGATCGTCTTTCGAGTCTCGAACAAGCCCGGCGCTCTTTTCCGCGCCCTTGGCGCATTCGCGATCTTCGAAATCGACCTCACGAAGATCGAATCGCGCCCGATCGAAGGCAAACCGTGGGAGTACGCCTTCTACCTCGATTTCATCGGAAAGCTCGACGACCCCAACGTCGCGCGCGCCCTCGACAGCCTGCATCAGCTCGCTGAGATGGTCCGACTGCTGGGCTCGTACGCGACGCGATGGTGATAACATTTCCGAAAGTGTGATCTAGATCACGCTGTTTGTGGCATCCTGAGGATGATCCTTCGCGGGGAAGGGAACCCAAAATGCGATTTCGACCATTGATTTTCGTGTGCGCAGTGAGTTTTGCAACCTGCGCATTTGCAAAGGATGTTTACCTGAGCATCGGTGGAAGCGTCGGTGTTTTCAAAACCGATATGCGGATCTTCAATCCGTCGCCGACGAAGGACATCCAGATCCAGGCATATTTGCTTCCCGTTGGCGGAAAAGACGGCAACAACTCGAACGTCCAGCCCAAGACGGTGACCGTGCCCAAGCGGTCCATGGTCGAGTACGACGACGTCGTCAGCTCGCTGTTCGCCACTTCTGGTCTGGGCGGGATTCGCCTCAGCTCCTCTGATGATTTCGTGGCGACTCAGCGCGTGTACGCGACGGCCGTTGACGGAAGTACGAACGGCCAGTTCGTCGCCGGCGTCGATGTCACGAACGCGCTGAAGAATGGCGTCATCATTCAGATGAAGTCGAACGGCGCGCCAGGGCAGGCTCGCACATTCCGCACGAACCTGGGCATCGTCAATCCAAACGCGGCGGTGGCGAATGTCAGCTGGTCCGTTTATGACAAGAACAACAATGTGGTCGGCCAGCCGTTCACGCAAACGCTGCAGCCCTTCGCAGTCGTCGGGCCCACTTCGCTCTCACTATTCCTCAACAGCGCGCCGTCTTCTGCCGATTTGAGCGACACGTGGATCGCATTCACATCCGATCAGCCGGTCATCGGGTACGGATCGGTGATCGACAACCTGAACAACGCCGGCACCTACGTCGCGGCCGCTCGCGACGACGCCTCGAAGCCTGTTTCCGCAAAGGAGATTTACCTCAGCATCGGCGGCAGTGTCGGCGCGTTCCGCACCGACACGCGCATCTTCAATCCATCGACGACAAAAGACATTCAGATTCAGGCTTTTCTGCTTCCCCTCGGCAACGTCGATAACTCGGGCGTCCAGTCCAAAACCATCACGGTGGCGAAACGGTCGATGGCCGTCTACGACGACGTCGTGAGCTCGCTCTTCAACTCCTCGGGACTCGGCGGCATTCGTTTGACGTCGCCGGATAATTTCATCGCCACGCAGCGCGTGTACTCGGCTGCCGCGGACGGCAGCACCAATGGTCAGTTCGTCGAGGGGGTCGACGAAACAACGGCAATGAAGACCGGCGTCGTCGTTCAGATGAAGGTGAACGGCTCGCCGGGGCAGGCGCGAACATTCCGCACAAACGTCGGCGTACTCAATCCTAACCCCGCCGCGGCGAACATCACCTGGCGCATCTACGACAAAAACAACAACCTCGTCGGCACTCCGTTCAATCAGACCATGCCTCCGCTCGCTGTGATCGGACCGTCAGCCATGACGTCATTCGGGCTTGCAGCCGGCAGCACGGCCGACCTGAGCGATACATGGGTCACGTTCTCCTCCGACCAGCCGCTGATCGCGTACGGATCGGTGATCGACAATCTCAACAGCGCCGGAACATACGTCGCGGCGGCGACGGATGGCGGCGGCACGGCGTTCAGCCCGCCACCGCCTCCCACTCCGCAAGGTAGGGTCTACAACGTCACGCTGCAGAATTTTCAAATCACGATCACACCGCCAATCAATCTTCCCGATCTGAATGTCGGTGACGTCGTGACGTTCCACTTCACGGTCCGCGATTCGAATCACGGCTTCGAGCTGCTCGACCCGAACGGCGGCGTCGTGCTGTCGCCGACGATCTTCAACCCCGGCGATGTCGTCGACAAGAGCTGGACGGTTCCCAAGAAGGGGACGTACACCTACTTCTGCGTCAACCCGGCCTGCGGCGCGGGACACGACAGTATGACCGGCGACTTCTCGATCCAGATGATGACCGCGCCGCCGGATATGGGACCGCGCTACTAAAGGCAGAAGGCAGAAGGCAGAAGGCAGAGGGCAAAAGAGGTACTTCTGCCTTCTGCCCTCTGCCTTCCGCCTTCAAATATCTGCTAAGCTGTTGACTGCACAGTACGTGGGCGGGTGTGATGGAGATCCTGCATTTCGCGAAAAGCAGGCGCGGTGGAGAGCTGATCGGGATCGTCATCCTGGCAGCGGGCCTGAGTCTCGGCGCCGCTCTGGTGACCTATCATCCCGACGATTCTTCCGCGTTTTACACTTCAACAAATAACGCAATCTCCAACGCCATCGGCTACTACGGCGCGACTGTCGCCTGGATCTTCGTCGGGTTCTTCGGTTTCGCGAGCCTGCTCTTTCCGCTCGGAATGCTCGTCATCGGATGGCAGCGGTTCTGGGGGAAAGACGTCGAGTACGTGCAGACAAAAGCGTTCGGCTGGGTCACGCTGTTGATCGCCGTCCCGCCGTTGCTCGATCTCATTTTCGGAAAAGTCTGGCTTCGCGGCGCGCTCATCGCGGCCGGTGGCTACCTCGGACAGGAAATCGACACCGCTGCATCCGCGAATCTCAATCGCGGCGGCGCCGCAATTCTCTTCGGCACGATGCTGCTGGTCGGGTTTCTGCTTTCGACTCGCATCAGCCTCGCGGCGATCTTCGTTGCGATCAAAGAGGGCCTCGTCGCGTTAGGCCGCGGCACATCGTTGCAATGGGCGAGACTGACGGAGCGCCGGCGCAAGGAAAAGATGAAAGAAGCGATCGTTCGCAAGCACGCGTTGCGACTGGTCGAGCAGGACGAGCTCGCGCCGCAGGACGATTCGGGTCCGGTCGTTCGCGAAGTGAAGGGTCCGGGACGATTTCAAATCCGCAAGGTGACCAAGGCCGATCTTCGCAAGGCGGCCGAGGCGCTGTCGCAGCAGGAGACGCAGGATCCGTTCGCGTTGTATGCGGAGCCGCAGCCCGAAGAATTCGAAGATCCGCTTTTCGAGCCGCGGCCAAAGCCGAAAGTGCTGATTACGAAACCCGCTGTGAAACCCACGCGTCCCGCAAAACGGGAAACGCGGCCGGGCAACGATCAGCTTCCTGCCGTCAATTTGCTCGCGGCGGGCGTGAAGCAGGGTCAGATCGACGACGAGGTGCACAAGAAGTTTCTGGAGATCGGACGGCTGATCGAAGAGCGGTGTCGCGAGTTCGCGGTCGAAGGCGAAGTCACGGCATACCATCCCGGCCCCGTCGTCACGACATTCGAGTTCAAGCCATCCGCCGGTGTGAAGTACGCCCGCGTCGTGAACCTTGGCGATGATCTCGCACTGGCGCTGAAGGCCGAGTCGATTCGCATCGAGCGCATTTCCGGATCGTCAACCGTCGGCATCGAAGTCCCGAATCGCAAACGCGATCTCATCACGCTGCGCGACGTCGTCGACACCGAGACCTTCCTGCAATCGCCGTCAATGCTCACCATCGCGCTCGGCAAAGACATCCACGGCGAGCCGACGGTCACCGATCTCGCGCGCATGCCGCATCTTCTCGTCGCCGGCGCAACCGGCGCGGGCAAGTCGGTCGGATTGAACTCGATGATCGTCTCGCTGCTCTACAAAGCGCTGCCGCGTCAGCTGCGGATGCTGATGATCGATCCGAAGATGGTCGAGCTGAAGATTTACGAAGACATCCCGCATCTACTGCATCCGATCGTCACCGATCCGAAGATGGCTTCGAACGCGCTGATCTGGGCGGTTGCCGAAATGGAGAATCGCTATCGCACGCTGGCCGAATGCGGCGTGCGCAACATCGATCAGTACAACGCGCTGCTGAAGGATCCCGAAGCGCATCGGCGCGCGAGGAAGGCGGCAGCCGACGATCAGACGCCGACCCCGGAAGCGCTGCACTACATCGTCATCATCATCGACGAATTCGCAGACTTGATGATGGTCGCGCCGAAAGATGTCGAAGACTCCGTCACGCGGCTCGCGCAGAAAGCGCGTGCGGTCGGAATCCATCTCATCGTCGCGACGCAGCGTCCATCGGTCGACGTCATCACCGGCGTGATCAAGGCGAACTTCCCGTCCCGCATCGCGTATCAGGTCGCGTCGCGGGTCGACTCGCGCACCATTCTCGACACTCAAGGCGCCGAGAAACTCCTCGGATCGGGCGACATGCTCTTTCTGCCGCCGGGCACGGCGCGCATCCGCCGCATCCATGGCGCATACGTTTCGGAAGCCGAGATCAACGAGGTCGTCGACTTCGTGAAAAAGAATCAGGGCGAGCCGAAGTTCCTCGAAGAAATTACGAAGGTTCTCGAGGAGAAGACCTCCGTCGACGGCATCGAGTATCTCGACGATCCGAAATACGACGACGCGGTTCGCGTCGTGCTGTCGACCGGTCAGGCGTCGGCGTCGTATCTCCAGCGCCGATTGAAGCTCGGATACTCGCGCGCGGCGCGGCTCATCGAGATCATGGAAGCGCACGGCGTCGTCGGTCCGTCGCAGGGCAGTAAGCCGCGCGACATTCTGATTCGCGCCGAAGATTACCCGCCCGCGAGCGGCCAGATCTGATGCCGCGCGGCCCGGTCGAGCGCCTGTGCGCACTGGCGACCGCCGCTGCACTCCTGCCGATCTGGATCTTCCGATACTTTCCGACGCAGGACGGGCCGAGTCATCTCTACAACGCGTTCGTCCTGTCGCACTACTTCGATGCGTCGAGCGTCGTCACGCACGCGTACTTCGTGCTGAATGCGCGCCTGTTTCCGAACTGGACGACATACGTCCTGATGGCGCTGCTGGCGCGGATCCTTCCGCCGCTGATCGTGCAACAGATCATCCTGTCGTTATGCGTGATTGCGATTCCGGCGGCCGTGATCTACCTGCAGAAATCCTTCAAGCCGGCCGCCGATGCGACCGCGCTCCTGGGCGTGCTGCTGGCGTTCAGCTACATCTTCTTCATGGGGTTCTTCAACTTCATCGTCGGCGCGGCGCTGTTCATCTTCACGACCGGATTCTTCTGGCGCCGGCGCAACACGCGATACATCTACGCGCTGTACGCATTTCTGATCGTGATCTATCTCAGCCACGGCCTCGCGTTCGCAGCGACGCTGATGGCGATCTCGATTCTCGCGGTGACTGAACGCCGCTGGCGCGTGCTTCTCGAATTGACTCCCGCGTACGTGATCTTCATCGTCGATGCGCTCGCGCGCACGTCAGGGAAACCGATCTTCCACACGTTCATGTGGCATATCCGCCAGGTTCCGGCGTTCTTCGCCGCGGGTCACATCGTCGTCGCGTGGGCGAGGACGGCGCTCGTCGCAGTCGGAATCATCTACGCCATCTGGCGTCGCAGTGCAAGCGAGATGGCCCTGGTTTCGGCAGCACTTCTGATCGCGTATTTCGTAATGCCGTGGGGCTACTCG
>DATBSF010000295.1:0-12015 GCA_036559905.1 Thermoanaerobaculia bacterium
CGATCGTGATCTCGCCGAGATCGCGAAGGGCGTCCGCGAGCTTGCGGATGCCTTCGCTGTAGATGCCGTCATCATTTGTGATGAGAATCCGGGGCACATGCCATCCTACTGCGTGTTTGAAGCTCCGCGAATGAAATCTGCGATGTCGCTCTTCAGCTTCGCGTGCGCCTTGCGATCGATGTACATCATGTGTCCGCCCTGGAAATAATCCATCGAAACGTTCTTGCGCACTTCCGGGTCGAGCTGCAGACGCGCGAATGTGTATTTGGTTGCGGAGAATGGTGTCGCGAGATCGTAGTAGCCGTTCGCGACGTAAACCTTCAGATATGGATTCTGGCTCATGGCTCCGCGCAGCGTTTCGCCGACATCGACGAAGCGGTTCTGCGCGCGGTCGTAGTTCCACGGCCGAACCTTGCCGGTCAGGATCTCGTAGGCCGCGTCGGTTTCGTATTTCAATTCTCTCCGAACGTAGTCGTTGAAAACCGCGGTGTACTCGCCAAAAATCGCTGCGTAAGACGGATCGAACTCCGGCGACTCGCCGGCCGCATCGCGATCGATTCCGATGAAGCGGCCATCGAGACGTCCAACCGTGCGGCGCTGGCTGCGCAGAAGCTCCTTGTCGAAACGATCGATGCGGATCCGCAGGTTCGCGCGTTCGATGAAATCCTTCGGCAATCCGGTGAGATTGGCGAGATGCGACGCGACATTGCTTCGCTCCTCGTCGCTGATGCGGTCGCCCTGCATGAGCGCGGCCGAGTACGGGCCTAACGCATACCTTTCCGATGCGGCGACCGCATTCTCGACCGTACCGCCTTGCAGATCCGGCGAGAGTTTCTTGTGATACCACGCGATCGCGGTGTAGGTCGGAAGAAACAGTTGATAGGCGAGGTCGTTGCCGCTGTCGAACGATGATGTCTGGAAGTTGAGGATCGATGAGATCAGCATGATGCCGTTGGGATAGACACCTTGCTGCTGCAGCCATCCCGACAGGCCGGCAGCGCGTGTGGTGCCGTAGCTCTCGCCGGCGAGAAACTTCGGCGAGCTCCAGCGGCCATAGCGCGTCATCCACAGACGAATGAATTCCCCGACCGATTCGATGTCGGCATCGACGCCGTGGAACTTGATCGCATCCTTGAACGGAATTGCCCGGCTGAAACCCGTGGTCACCGGATCGATGAAGACGAGATCGGTGACGTCGAGCAGCGTGTTGTCGTTGTCGACCAGACGATACGGCGGCATCGCCGCGTGGCCTTCGTCATCGCGATAAACGACGCGCTTCGGCCCGAACGCGCCCATGTGCAGCCAGACGGACGACGATCCCGGCCCGCCGTTGAATGTGAATGTCACGGGCCGGCGCGCGGGATCGACGCCATCGCGCGTGTATGCGATGAAGAAAAAGTTCGCGCGCGGGTTTCCCTCTTCATCCTTCAGAACCATCGTGCCGGCGCGCGCGGTGTAGCTGATCGATTGTCCGCCTGCAGACATCGTGTGCTGCGTCGTGACGATTTGATCGCGCGGCTGCTCCTTCGGTGGCGCGGCTCGCTCGGTCTTATCCGCTGCCGGCTCCTCGCGGCGGACGGGGGCGGGCGTGGCGATCGACGGGTTGCGCTCCTGCGCGAAAACGGCAGGACAGACCACAAGTAGCAAAACGAGCGATTTCTTCATTTGTGCTATCTATCACAACTACAAACCGTGAAAAAACTGCTGCTGCTGTCGCTGATTGCGCTGCCGGCGCTGGCGATTTCGCCGGTTGAGGTGTCTCGCGGTGCGCGTGACTATCGCATCAAGCACGAGCGCGAAATCGTGGCGGAGCTGATGGATCTGCTCGCGATTCCGAATCTCGCGTCAGACAGCACCAACATCGAGAAAAACGCCAATGCCCTGGTGACGATGCTGACGCGGCGCGGCGCGGATGCGAAGCTCCTTCGCGTCCAAGGGGCGCCTCCGGTGGTTTACGCGACGATACCGGCACGCGGCGCGAAAACGACCATCGCGTTTTACGCGCACTACGACGGCCAGCCTGTCGATCCGAAGCAATGGACGACGCCGCCGTGGCAGCCTATGCTGCGCGGACCGAATGGAAATGCGGTCGAGCTGTCCGCGCACATCGATCCCGAAACCCGGATCTACGCCCGTTCGGCAAGCGATGACAAAGCGCCCATCATCGCGATGCTGGCAGCACTCGATGCGCTCAAATCGGTCAAGGCCGTACCGTCAGTGAATCTGAAATTTGCATTCGAAGGGGAAGAAGAAGCCGGCTCTCCGCATCTAGCCGCGTATTTCGAGAAGTACCCCGCCGAGATGACCGCCGACGCCTGGATGTTGTGCGACGGTCCGGTGCATCAAAGCCGTCACATGCAGCTCTACTTCGGCGCGCGCGGCGTCATGGACCTCGAAATCACCGCCTACGGCCCTTTGCGACCGCTGCACAGCGGCCATTACGGCAACTGGGCGCCGAATCCGATCGTCACGCTCACGCATCTGATCGACAGCATGCGCGACACCAATGGCAAGATTCTCATCGATGGCTACTACGACGATGTCACGCCACTCACCGGCGCTGAACGCGACGCGCTGGCGGCGATTCCGAATATCGATGACGATCTCAAACGCGAGCTCGCACTCGGCCGCGTCGAAGGCGAAGGAAAGGCGCTCAACGAGCTGATTCTTCTGCCTGCGCTCAACCTGCGCGGTTTCCTCGGTGGCCATGTGGAAGAGCAGGCATCCAACACGATCAGCACCGAGGCGAAGGCGTCGATCGACTTTCGGTTGGTGCCGGCTGAGACGCCGGAGAAAATCCGCGAACGCGTCGAGCGGCACATCACCGCGCAGAATTTCTTCATCGTGCGCGAAACGCCCGACGCGGCGACTCGCATCGCCCATCCGAATGTAGTCAAACTCGTCTGGGGGCCGGGATATCCGGCTGCCCGAACGGCCATGGATCTGCCGGTCAGCCGCAGGGTCGCCAATGTGATCACAGCCGCCCAGGGCGTGCCGCCCTATCTGCTGCCATCGCTCGGCGGGAGTGTCCCGATGTACCTGTTTCAGCGAGGAAATACGCCGGTTGTGGGCCTTCCGATCGTGAACCACGACAACAACCAGCACGCCGCGAACGAGAACCTCCGTATCCAAAATTTGTGGGACGGCGTCGAAATATTTGCGGCCTTATTCACGAATCTTCGCTGAGGGCTTACCATCTGTCGATGGGTCCAGAGGAGATCGGTGGGTGGCTTCGGCAATGGCCGCGCGGACTCGCTCTGGATCTGCGTGCGACCGTCCGGCAGGCGCTCCAAACTTGCTGCTCGATCTTTGATGCTCCTCGGGCCGTCATGGCGTGGGAGGAGCGCGAGGAGCCCTGGCTGGTCGTCGTCACGCTGTCTGAGGACGTCTTCACATGGCGGGAGGCTGAGCCGGATCCGTATCTGCCGCTCGTCGATCCCGCGGTGGCGGACATCTCGTTTCACGATGGAATGTCGATCTCCAGTAATTTTGCCGAGGCCACCGGTTTGCGCGAAGTCATCTCGGCGCCGATTCGCGGGGAGGCCATTCAGGGACGAATCTTCGTTGCCGAGCCGAAAGCGATCAACGCGTCCTCGCTGATCGTGGCAGATCTGATCGGCCTGCTGGTCGAGCGCTCGATGGACTATGTCGTCGCGGTTCGCACGACAACGCAGGAAGCGGTTCAGGATGAGCGCATCCGGGTTGCGCGCGATCTTCATGATGGGTTACTGCAGTCGTTCACGGGTGTGGTCCTGCAACTCGAGACGATCCACAGCCTCATCGAGAAGCAACCGGCTGAGGCGCGACGGATGATTACAGACATCGAAGGGCTGATCATGACGGATCAACGCGAGCTGCGGTCCTACGTCGAGCAGTTGCGTCCGCGACGGCGGATCGAGGTCCCATTCGATTTTCAATCGCGCATGGACGATCTGCGATCGCGTTTCGAGAAGCAGTGGGGCATCGGAGTCGCGTTCGAAGTCGAAAGCATCGATCCCCTCGTCGCGAAGTCCCTGGGCCAGGAAACGTTTCGGATCATCCAGGAAGCGGTCACGAATTCGGCCAAGCACGGTGGCGCATCACATGTGCGCGTTCGCCTCTCGAGCGCCGACAACAAGATGAACATCGAAGTCGTGGATGACGGCAGCGGCTTTCCGTTCAACGGCCGAATGACTCTGGCAGCCATTCGCGAAAGCGGCGTCGGTCCTTCGATGCTGGCGGAACGCGTGGCGGCACTCAACGGCGAACTGGCGGTGGAATCGAGCGGTTCCGGCGCGCGCCTGGAAATCTCCGTGCCGCTCGGATTCGCGGGGGCTTCGTGACGGTTCGCATCATCCTCGCCGACGATCACCGAATCATTCTGGAAGGGCTGGAGCAGCTCTTCCGGCGCGAGAAGGATTTCGAGGTCATCGGCACCGCGACGAATGGCGAGGACGCGCTGGCTGCCGTCCGAGCGAAAAAGCCCGACGTCCTCGTCCTCGACATCAACATGCCCAAGGGCAACGGCCTGTGGGTGCTCAAGAGTGTGCACACCGAGAAACTGAAGACGCGTGTCGTACTGCTGACTGCCACGCTCGACGACGACGAAGTGCTCGAGGCGATGCAGTCCGGCGTGTCGGGACTGGTGCTCAAGGAGGCGGCCGCCGTCAACCTCGTCGACACCGTTCGCAGAGTTCAACGCGGCGAACGCGCGCTCGAGCCGGTGCTGGTGAGCCGCGCTCTTGACCGCCTATCGCAGCGCGAAGAGGCCAAAAAAATCGTTGAGGTGCTCTCCAAGCGCGAAACGGAGATCGTCAAGATGGTCGCCGCCGGCCTGCGCAACAAGGAGATCGCACTGAAGCTGTCGATCGGTGAAGGAACTGTGAAGACGCATCTGCACACAATTTACGAAAAATTGGGAGTGCACGGAAGAGTCGAGCTCGCCATGTATGCGCTTGAGCGAGGGATCATTTAGCGTCGCCGTATACCTTTCGGTATACCGACTTCCATCCATCGGTAGATTTTAAACTGCGGTAAATAAACCTACGGTATGGGCGTACCTCTAATAACGAGAGGTCTCTCATATGCGTGGCTCAGACTCAGTAGCACTGGAAATGGTCGGGATCTTCCGGCAGACCCCGGAAGGACACCTGCTCGACTGCAATGACGAATGCGCTCGCATTCTCGGATACGCCTCGCGCGACGAGCTCCTCGGCGCCGGTGGATTCGAGTATACGAACGCGTCGGATCTGATCTCGATCTCGACCGCCCTTCGCGATCTCCAGAAGTTGAGCAATGTCGAGATCGCCCTTCGCAAGAAGGACAACAGCATCGCCTGGGTACTGCAGAACCTGAAGCTCGTCTCGGTCGATGAAGCTTCGAAGGTCTGGATCGAGGGCGCGATGTTCGACGTCACCGAGCAGCGGACCGCCGTCCAACGTTTCGAATATCAGACATATCACGACGCGCTGACCCAGCTTCCGAACCGCAGCCTGTTCATCGATCGTCTCCACGTCGCGCTGGCGCAATCCAAGCGCCGGAAACGTCCCGTCTCTGTTTTCATGCTCGACCTCGATCGATTCGACATCGTCAACAACGCCCTGGGGCGCGGCATGGCCGACCGCTTGCTCCGCGCGGTCGCTGATCGTCTGGCTACAACACTGCGTGAAGAAGATTCCCTGGCGCGCTTCTCGGGCGATGAGTTTGTGTTCATCGTCGGCGATACGGGCCGAGGCACCGAGTCGGCGATTGTTGCGCAGCGCGTTCTCGACGCGATGGGCCGTCCGTTCAACGTCGGCGGACGCGCGATCGAGCTGACAGCCAGCATCGGCATCTCGATGTCGCAACACGACGCGAACGAAGCCGATGCGCTTGTGCGTCATGCCAGCACCGCAATGTTCCGCGCGAAAGAGTTCGGACGGAACCTCTATCAGTTCTTCGATGAACAGTTGAACGCCCGCACTCTCGAGCGCCTGGCGCTGGTGTCGAGCGTGCGTCGCGCCCTCGACCGCGGCGAGTTCGAGCTGTTCTATCAGCCGGAAGTCGATGTGCAGACCGGCCGCATCGCGTGCGTGGAAGCCTTCCTCCGTTGGCGACATCCCGACCTCGGCATCATCGGACCGACCGAGTTCCTCGGCGTGGCCGAAGAAGCCGGACTCGGTGGCAGGATCGCTGAGTGGGTAATGTCCGCCGCTTGTGAGCAGGCTAAAGGATGGCAGGACGCGGGCATGGAGACGCGCATCGCCGTCAATCTGTCGTCCCGCGACTTCAATTCTCACAACCTGGCCCAGCACGTGGAGCGCTCGGTGCGCGAAAGCGGCCTCGAACCGCGCAACGTTGAGCTCGAGATCGCGCACGCGTCGCTGAGCAATTGCGACCGCGCGACCGAGATCCTGCAGGCACTCAAGGAAATCGGCGTTCTGCTCGCGATCGACGACTTCGGCAGCGGCGGTTGCTCGTTCGCCGACCTGAAACAGCTTCCAGTGGACACCATCAAGATCGCCCCGATGTTCGTGCACAACATGATTCGCCGCACCGATGATGCGGCCATCGTGCAGGCGATGATCACCATGGCCAAGGGTTTTGACATGCGCGTCGTAGCGGAGGGTGTGGAAACGAAGGAGCAGCTCTCCTACCTGCTCAACCGGCGGTGCACCGAGATGCAAGGTTTCTTTCTCGGCAAGCCGCTTCCGGCACCTTCGCTTTCCGAAGTTCTCCGGATGCAGCACTGACGCGTTGCGAGAGAGAGGCGAGCGCCGCCGGGAAACCGGCGGCGTTTCGTTTTTCAGTCGGTAAACTGCTGGCACATGCGGCTCTCCATCGGCGCGATGATTGTCATCGGGCTGGCGTATGTCTTCATCACGCCGCCGATGAAGGTGCCTGACGAGACCCTTCACTTCTTCCGCTCGGCAGCAATCGCTCGAGGGCACATGATTCCCAACGGAGGCGGACGACCCGACTCCGCATCGATTCCTCAAGGTCTGAAAACCCTCGTTTGGGTAATGTCGTGGGTCGACAAGAATGGCAAATTCAACAAACCCCAATACGAAGCCGCGATTCGCATTCCGCTGGAGCCCGTGAAGGAACCGACGGTCGAGTTTCCGTCGTGGTATACGCCGGTGCCCTACTTTCCGCAGGCGTTCGCGTTCGGCGTTGCGCGGATCGCGAACATACGCCCGTTGATCGCGTTCTATGCGGGGCGCGTTTTCAATCTCGCCGTCGCCCTCACGCTGATCGCGATTGCGATGCGGGTGGCGACTTCTTACCGAAACATCATCGCGGCCACCGCCTTGCTTCCGATGTCGATGTTCGAGCTCGCATCCTTTTCGGCCGACGCGATGACGTTCGCGCTGGCGGTTTTGTTCACGGCCCTGCTTGTGGAGGGCGGCGGAACTGCGGCTTTGATCGTGGTCGCGTTTCTGCTCGGCGTGTGCAAGCCGGCGTATTTTCTTCTCGCATTCCTGGTCTTCGCGATTCCTGGACGGACACTGCGCTCGAAGGTCGGCGTCTTAGCGTCGATGGCGATCGCGACCGTCGTCGCGTTCTGGTACGCGCACATGGCCGCGTATCAGCAGCGCGGTGGAATGCCGATCGATCCTGCCTCGCAGCTCGCGTGCGTAATCCACGATCCGATGCGTTTCGTGCGTCTCGCTGTGTCAGACATCGCTGGACACAGCCGTTACTACCTGGAAGGACTCATCGGCCGTTTTGGGCTCAATGAATTTTCCTTGCCGATAGCAGTCGTGATCCTTGAAATACTCACGCTGTTTGCGGCCGCGCTGACGAGCAAACGGACTTTAACGCCCGTCGGTCGTCTCGTTGCGACCGCGATCGTGATCGCGACCGTCGCCGGCGTGATGCTGTCGCAGTACATGGTCTGGAGCATCGTTTGCGGCGACGCGATCGAAGGCGTGCAGGGCCGCTACTTCTTGCCGATTCTCCCGCTGGCGCTGCTCGCGATCGGCTTTTCAATTCCGCGATTGCGGCTCGATGCGCGCGTGATCGCTGCGATCGCTCTGGTCTGCAACGCATTTGCGTTCGTCGCGATCCTCCGCCGATACTGGATCTAGCATGGCGATTCACGAGATCGCGCCGAGTCCCGAGCTGGCCGAATACGTCGACGCGTACTGGTGGAGCGACGAGGAATCGTCCGGCACGATGCGGATTCTCCCTGACGGCTGCGCCGACGTCGTGTTCGATCCGAAGGGAGCCTTCGTCGTCGGCGCGATGACGCGGCCGCTGCGCATCGATGCCGCTGAGAGTGTCGGCGCGTTCGGCATTCGATTTCGACCCGGACGCGCCGCTGTGGCGCTGCGGACTCCGCTCACCTTGCTCACCGACGCGCGCGTTCCGCTGCGCGACGTTACACGAGCGTTTCCGGCAATCGAACGCCTCGAAACGGTCGAGGACGCATTGCGCTTGATCCTCGCGGATGCGAAGGTTGATCCGCGCATCGACGCGGCCGTCGAAGCGATCATCCGCAGCGGCGGTCGTGCTTCGATCGAGTCAGTCGCGGAAGCGGCTGGCGTATCGCGGCAGCATCTGGCGCGCGCGTTCGCACATCACGTGGGGGTCTCGCCAAAGACATTCGCGCGAGTGATGCGATTTCGTCGCGCGATCGAGCTCGGCAAACGGCAGCAGTGGGCCGATGTCGCTGCCGAGCTCGGGTATTTCGATCAGTCGCATCTCATTGCCGACTTCCGCGAATTCGCCGGCGAGACCCCGGTTCCATTTTTCCTATCGCAGGCCGAGTGAGATGCCTATCTTGATCGCATGATCAAGAAACTGACGCCTGTTCTCGTTGTGGATGCCATCGAGCCCATTCTCCCGCTGTGGGACGCCCTCGAATTCCAGCGAACCGCCGAAGTGCCGCATGGCGATCGGCTCGGCTTCGTCATTCTGCAAAGCGGCACCGCTGAAGTGATGTACCAGACATTCGACAGCGTCCGCGCCGATGACGTTCGGATCGGGTCGGATTTCGGGCGGGCGGGACTCTTCATCGAAGTCGAGAGTCTCGACGCCGTCACGAAACGCCTGCCAAAGGGTACTGACGTGGTCGTGGAGCGGCGAAAGACGTTCTACGGCTCGACGGAGACGATCCTGCGCGACGCAGCCGGCAACACGGTGATTCTGGCGGAGATGGAGAAGTAGCAGGCACAGCTTGCTTGATGCATCACCCCGGGGTTAGCGTCGTCTCATGAAAACGACCGTCGCGATGATCGCTACATTCATTCTTGCAGGCGCCATCAACGCTCAAGATCGATCACGTTCCGTTCGACAGCCATCGATCTCCGGCTCGTGGCTAACGCCAGCCTGCGAGAGCGTGTCCGGCCTTCCAGGTTTGCATATCGCGGCAGGCTACGCCGATCTCATTTCAAGAAACGATGACGACGATCCCACGAACACCCAGGTCTTGGTGGCGTTGACGGATGTGCCGAACCGGATGGTCGCTCTTTTGGGCAACAGGCTTTTCGAGTCAACCGACGCTGGCTGCCGTTGGCGTGTGCGAGCTGGGCTTACGGGGGAGTTCACTGGAATCGTTCGTGCGCCTGGATCGCGCGCGTACGCATGGAGCTCGAAACACGACGTTCTCCTTCGCATCTGGTCCGCGGCTGTCGATTACAGCCTTCTTCCCGCTCCCATGCTCGCGGTCGGCGTCGATCCGAACAACGCGCAGCATCTGATCGCAATCAGCGCGATGCGCACCTATGAATCGGCAAACGCCGGTTTGGACTGGACGGACAACGGACCTGTTCCGTTCGCATCTCTGCACGTGGCAGCGGTCGATCCGCGCGACGTCCGGCACCTCGCAGTCGGCGGAGTCGACGGAACGCTTCGCAGCAACGACGGCGGTCTCACATGGAGCGGCGACGGCCTGCCGAGGTTGTCCACGCTCGGATTGGCCTTCGCGGCTGATGGGGACGGCCTCTGGATTCTCACCCTCGATTCTCCGAAGCATGCGAACGTTCTATATCGATCCGACGTGCCCGTACTCTCCTCCGGCCCGAAGGTGACCGATCTTCAGTTCAGTAACGGTATGTTGTCGCCGAATCCGACCGACGCGAGCATTGTCGCCTTTCGATCCTGGGACGGAGTGTCGTTCTTCGATCTTGATTTCGGAACGGTTCGAACGCGTGCGAGCAATTATCCCAATTGGGATTCGGTGACGTGGTCGCCAGCGACGGGAGTTGTCTATCTCACCGCGCACCTGGACGTCGGGCGGATTCTCGGAAGATAAAAAAAGGGCGAGCCGTTCGGCTCGCCCCTAACTAACGCCTGAAGCCTGGATCAGTACATTCCGCCCATACCGCCCGGTCCGCCGGCACCCGCCGCCGGAGCCTTCTCATCTTCCTTGATTTCGGAGACGAGAGCCTCGGTGGTGAGCATCAGGCCGGCGATCGAGGAGGCGTTGAGAAGCGCCTGCTTCGTCACCTTGGCCGGATCGATGATGCCGGCCTGCAGCATGTCAACGACCTTCTCGTTGCGTGCGTCGAAGCCAAAATTGCCACCCTTCTGCTTCACTTCATTCAGGATGACGGAGCTTTCAAGGCCGGCGTTGAAAACGATCTGACGGAAGGGCTCTTCGAGAGCGCGCTTGATGACGTTGACGCCAACCTTCGCATCGCCCTCCAGTTTGAGCTTCTCGACCGCCAGGATTGCGCGGATCAGAGCGACGCCGCCGCCGGGAACGATGCCTTCTTCGACCGCTGCTTTGGTCGCGTGCATCGCGTCTTCGACGCGGGCCTTCTTTTCCTTCATCTCGGTCTCAGTTGCGGCTCCGACCTTGATGACGGCCACGCCGCCGACGAGCTTCGCAAGCCGCTCCTGCAGCTTCTCGCGATCGTAGTCCGAGGTGGTGTCCTCGATCTGCGAGCGGATCTGCTTCACGCGTCCGGCGATGGCTTCCTTGCGGGCCTTGTCGTCGGTGTCGGTGACCAGCGTGGTGTTGTCTTTGTCGATGCTGACGCGCTTAGCGTCGCCGAGATCTTCCAACTTGATGTTCTCGAGCTTGCGACCGAGGTCTTCAGAGACCAGCAGGCCGCCCGAGAGAGTGGCGATGTCTTCGAGCATCGCTTTGCGGCGATCGCCGAAGCCAGGCGCCTTCACGGCTGCCACGGAAAGCGTTCCACGGAGCTTGTTTACGACGAGAGTGGCGAGCGCCTCGCCCTCGACGTCTTCGGCAACGATCAGAAGCGGTTTGCCCTGACGGGCGACCTGCTCGAGGATCGGCAGGAGATCCTTCATCGAGGAGATCTTCTTCTCGTAGATGAGGATCTTCGCGTTTTCGAGGACGACTTCCATGCGCTCCGGATCGGTCACGAAGTACGGGCTGAGGTAGCCGCGGTCGAACTGCATTCCTTCGACGACTTCCAGAACGGTGTCGAGACCACGTGCCTCTTCGACCGTGATCACGCCGTCTTTTCCGACTTTGTCCATCGCTTCGGCAATGATGTTGCCGATTTCTTCATCGTTGTTCGCCGAGATGCTGCCGATGTGCGCGATGTCTTTGCCCTCGACCGGCTTCGACATCTTGTCGATTGCCTCGATGGCGGCCTTGACGGCGACCTCGATGCCGCGCTTCACATCCATCGGATTCGCGCCGGCGGTCACGTTCTTGATGCCCTCGCGATAAATCGCCTGAGCAAGAACGGTCGCGGTAGTCGTGCCGTCGCCGGCGATGTCGGAAGTCTTCGAAGCGACCTCGCGGACCATCTGTGCGCCGGCGTTCTCCAGCTCATCCTTCAGCTCGATCTCCTTCGCGACGGTGACGCCGTCCTTGGTGATGGTGGGAGAGCCGAATTTCTTTTCGATGACGACATTGCGGCCCTTTGGACCGAGCGTCACCTTGACTGCATCAGCGAGTTTGTTGACGCCGCGCAGGATCGCCTGCCGGGCCTCTTCGCTGTAAGTGATTCTTTTTGCCATTTGTGCCTCTCCTCTTATTCGACGATAGCGAGCACTTCATCCTCACGAAGGATGGTGTACTCCGTATCGTCGATCTTGATTTCTGTGCCTGAATACTTGCCGATGAGAACC
>DATBSF010000296.1:0-2834 GCA_036559905.1 Thermoanaerobaculia bacterium
GCGGCGATGTAGACAGCATCGAAGGGCGTGATCGGAAGGAGGCCGTCTTCGCGCGCGTCTCGCGCCGGCGCGATGGCGACGGCGACGTCGCGGAAAATCATTCTGCCGACGCGGAAAACGGGGATCGTTGCAGTCGTCACGCTCTGCCGGCCGGCGGCCGACGTCATCTGCGTTGCTCCCTGGTTCAAAGCTAACGCTCGCGCGCGCGTGGACGTCAAAACAGGAAACGATGCGCCGGAGTCGAGAATGAAGTTGAATCCTTCGATTTCGATTGCCACTCGGCCAGCCAACTCGTGTGCTTCGAGCATCATTCCGCGCGGCGGCGTGGTATCGACTTCCAGACAGCGTTTGCGGATGTCGAGCAATACCGCGCGGCCGGTGAAAGAGCTCATGCCCAGGATGCCGTCGAGGTGTCCGTGATTGGGAAAGCGCGGGAGATCCGTGATCAGGACCGGCGTGTGCGCAATCGAAACACTCCCGGCGCGCAACTCGTCGACAATCGCCTCCTGCACATCGAGCGATCCGGTCGTCGTGACCGCCTCGATGGTTCGCGTCGGCTGGAGTCCGATCCGCTGCGCGACCGGTCGGTCGATCACGGTGATCGTGGTGCCGGTGTCAACCAGAAAGCGCAACGGCCCGGCCGATCCGATGTGAACGTTTGTCACGAATGCGGTTCGCGTCGGCTCGAGGGGAACCGAACAAGCTGCAACCAGGCTCAGCGCGACGGCGAGAAGCACGCTAGTCAACGTCCGCCCCGGGGCGCGCAGCGTCATGACAAGGGGATGATTTTTTGACGGGATTCGATGATGGATTGACGGGGCGAGAACCACCCAGCGGTCCGACCGTAGTCTGTGTTGGTGTGAGCTATCAATTTGACGACGTCGTCGTCGAGCCGGCGAAGTTTCGCCTCTTCAAAGGCGGCGAAGCAGTGCACATCGAGCCGAAGGCGCTGCAGATCCTGATTTTCCTTTTGGAGCGTCGGGAACAGCTCGTGACGAAACAGGAGCTTTTGACCGAGATCTGGTCGGGCGTGGCGGTGACCGAGAACGCGCTCACCCGTGCCATCGCCCAGCTCCGCAAAACCCTCGGCGACGACGCCGAAGCGCCACGCTATATCGAGACGGTGCCGACGCGCGGGTATCGCTTCATCGGCACCTTCCGCAACGCATCGGAGGTCGCACCGCGGCCGAAGGCGACGAAATACGTACTCCTCATTCCGGTCGTCGCGATCCTCATGGTTCTCGCGGTGATGGTCCTCATCGCGCACTTCATCAGCGAGAACGTGAAGCGGATACGACGCCCAGACGTGCAGGCGCAGTCGCCGTCGCCGATCGCTGCCCGGCTGCTTCGAAGCTCTCCACGGTTTCAGTTTTCTCCTTCGTTTTCTCCGGATGGAGGATGGCTCGTGTACAGCACCGATGTTGACGGCACGCCGCATCTCTTCGTTTCCACGATCGACGGCAACAGCGAGCGGCAGCTGACACATGGCGACGCCGGCGAAGCGCAGCCGTCGTGGTCACCGGATGGAAAGCGGATCGCTTTTGTGTCGGTGCGCAAGGGCGGCATCTGGCTCATCGACGCGGGCGGCGGCCAAACGGTGCCGTTGACGAATTTCGGATCGCGTCCATCGTGGTCGCCCGACGGAACGGAGATCGCGTTTCAATCGGCGGACGACATTGAATATGGATGGAACGCCTACGACGCGTTGCCGCCGTCGGCGATCTGGATCGCCGATGTCGCTTCGCGGAAGACCGTGGCGCTGACGGTTGCCGGGAGTCCATCCGGCGGGCACGGCGCTCCCTCCTGGCGGCGCGACGGAAAGCGGATCGCGTTCTCCAGTTGTGATCACGAGCGATGCGGCATCTTCACGATTGCTCGCGACGCGTCAGGTCTCACGCAGTTGGCGACCGATCCGCGGCGGTTGGCGTCGCCGCTATTCGCGGCTGATGGACAGAGTGTGTACTACGTCCAACCTCTCTACAACGCGTCGCATTTGCTGGCCGTATCTGTCGACGCCGACGGCAATCGCGTGAGCGATCAGCAGCAGCTCAGGCAATCCAACCCTGGCGTCATTCAGCATCTGGCGCTGTCGCGCGACGGATTTCGTTTCGCGTGGTCGGTCGTGGAAGAGAAGAGCGATCTCTTCGCAATCGATGTTGGATCGAGCGGGCCGCCGACACAGATCACGAAGAATCCGGTGGTCAGCCCGACCTTTCCGTCGTTTTCACCCGACGGAAAGAAGATCGCATACTGCGCCGTGGCCGCCGGCGACGACAGCGGAATCTGGGTTTCGGACGCGGATGGCTCGAATGCCAGGGCGCTCGTGACCGGGCCGGGACTCAAGCAATACGCGCGTTGGGGAAGAGGGGAGTGGGATGTTTTCTACAGCGCGTGGAGCGTCGATGCGCATCGACCGGTGCCGTATCGCGCGTCGCTCATCACCGGGCGTGCGGAAGTCGCGGGGCAGCTTCCCGAGGATGCGTCTGCGCCGGCGTTCTCGCCGGACTTGCAGTCCATTGCCTTCAATCGAACGATCAACGGCAAGACGAGTGTCTGGGTCTCGGCGCCTGATGGATCGTCGCTGCAGCGGATGAGTGCCGATGAAGATCTGGCGCGCTTTCCGATCTGGTCTCCGAGCGGGAAGCGACTCGCGGTGCAGCTTCGTCGCGGCGGTTCGTCGATCGCGATCCTTCCCGAAATGAAGGTGCTGGTGAATGGCGGTGAGAATTGGCCGCATGCGTGGTCGTCGGATGAGAAGGAGATCGCATTCGCCGGCCGGCGCAATGGCGTTTGGAATGTGTGGACCGTCAATGTGGAGAGCGGAAAGACGCGGA
>DATBSF010000297.1:0-7298 GCA_036559905.1 Thermoanaerobaculia bacterium
CGACCGCTGATGAGCTGGCGGGAATCTTCGATCAGTGGAACCGCGGGAAATTAGAATCATTTCTCATAGAGATTACCGCGCATATTTTTCGTGTCAAAGATCTGGAGACCAAAGCGCCGCTGGTTGAGAAAGTCCTCGACAAGGCAGGCCAGAAGGGAACGGGGAAGTGGACCGCGCAGGTGGCGCTCGATCTGGCGGTGCCGGTGCCGACGATTGCTGCTGCGATCGACGCGCGCGTTCTCTCCAGCATGAAAGACGAGCGCATGCAGGCGTCGAAGGTGCTCGGTGGCGCATCGCGGCCTGCGGCGCAAACGGATCGCAAGCAATTCATCAGCGACGTGCATGACGCGCTCTACGCGTCGAAAATCTGTTCGTACGCGCAAGGCATGGCGCTGATCCAGGCAGGATCGGCGGAATGGAAGTGGAACATCAACATGCGCGAGATGGCGCGCATCTGGAAGGCCGGCTGCATCATCCGCGCGAAGTTCCTCGACTCGATCATGCGCGCCTACGAGGAGCGGAAGGATCTGCCGAACCTCCTGCTCGCAAAAGAATTCAGCGGCGCGGTGAAGCAGTCGGAGGCGGCGTGGCGGCGGGCGGTGGCATTCGCGCAGTCGAATGGAATCGCGGCGCCCGCGATGTCATCGAGCCTCGCGTACTTTGATGCCTATCGCAGCGCCGAGCTGCCGCAGAATCTGACGCAGGCGCAGCGCGATTGCTTCGGCGCGCACACGTATCAGCGCAACGACAAGGGAGCGAGCGCGCCATTCGTGCATACCGATTGGGCGCACCTATAGCTGCGGCTTGAGCACGTCCGCCAGCGCTTCCTTGACGCGCGACCAGCGCGGCCGCCGGAACCACTTGCGCAAGGTGATCTCTTCGGAATGCTTGAGGTCCTCGAAGAACATCGCCTCCATCTGCTGCGCGATTTCGTCGCTGTAGATGTTGACGTTCACTTCGTCGTTGAGCCGGAAGCTGCGCTCGTCGAAATTCGAAGAGCCGACCGTCGACCAGACGCCATCGACGACCATCGTCTTGGCGTGCATCATCGTCGGCTGGTACTCGAAGATGCGGATGCCGCGCCGCAGCATGATGTCGTAGTGCATGCGGCTGGCCTGGCGCACGATCGGGACGTCGCTCAGCTCTCCAGGAACGATGACGCGCACGTCGACGCCGCGCCGCACCGCGCCTTCGAGCGCCCGAAGCGTGTCGCTGTCCGGAACGAAGTAGGCGTTGCTGATGTAGATCGATTTCGTCGCGCTGACAATCGAGACGATGTAGAGGAGCTTGACCGCCGAGCTGCCCTCCGACGGTGACGACTTGATCACCTGAGTGCAGTGATGTCCCCGCGGCTCGACCTGCGGAAAATAATCCAGACCCGTCAACAGCTCGCCGCGGCTCTTTACCCAGTTGTCCATGAACGCGAACTGCATCTGCGTGACGACCGGGCCTTCGACCCGAACGACCGTCTCACGCCAGTGATCCTTCGCGTCCGCGTCGCCGAGCCACACGTCCGCGATTCCGACGCCGCCGGAGAATCCCACTGTGCCGTCCACGACCATCAGCTTGCGATGCGTGCGATGGTTGAAGCGAGAGAGCGTGTACCAGCGCAGCGGGTGATACCACTCCAGGTCAACGCCGTTGCGGTGCATGAAGTCGATCAACGACTGTGACATTTGCGAGGAGCCAACAGCGTCGAGGATGATCTTCACCGTCACCCCGGCGCGAGCCCTCTCCGCCAGCGCCTCGGCAAATTGCTTGGAGATCTCCCCGTCCCAATAGATGTAGAACTCGAGATTGATCGTCTTCTGCGCCGATCGGATCGCCGCCAGCATCGACGGGAAAATCTGCACGCCGTTGCGGAGGACCTCGACGCGGTTGCCATCCAGCAGCGGCGAGCCGGTCAGCGCGTGCATCGTCTGCTGAAACGCCAGATCGCGCACCGTGAACTGATGCTTCATGTGATACCGAGTCGGCAACTTCCGCCGAATGATCGGCAGCGCAGGCCGATGCGGGTAGCGCGGTGGTTTGCGTTTTCTAAAAAGCATAGCGGTGATTCGCGATCCAGATGGCCGCGGCGAGGAGAATGAAGATCAGCATAACGCCGGTGGTGGCGATGAAGGCGAGAATGAGGAACGTCGTGAATCCGATGGCCGCGAACGACCGCGGCGGCCGGCTTCGATCGCGGTGCGCCAGCAACAGCCGCATGTTGATCAGGTTTTCTTCGAACGCGATGTCGAAGATGTCGCCGAACACCGGGATCTCGCCGATGAGCATGTCGAGGAGCACATTGACCACCATGCGGATGATTTTCGGGAGCGGCACGCGGTGTCGCAGTGCGCCGATGATGATCCACACGGAGAGCAGCGCGGCGATGACATCGCCGATGCCGGGGATGAATCCCAGCGCCGCGTCCAGTCCGATGCCGCGTCCCGTGCCGGGAATGCGGACCGCCTCGTCCATCAGGTAGGCGAACTTCCGCAGGGCAACCAGGTCGCGCGGAAGCTTCTCATCGGGCTCGATCACCTCCGGGATGATCGGTGTCTCGCGGGCCATATTCTGCTGATTATGCAAGCACATGCCCACCCGTCACACATTCGGGCGCGCGGGTTGCGTTTATAGTGTCCGCATGCCGGAGGAGATTCGCGAAGCCGAAAGGCGCGCCCGGATAAAAGATCGGCTGGTCAAGACTCGGACCTACCTCTGGTCGTGGCTCACCGACCCAGCGGTGCTCGTTTATCGGCGCGAGGCGCACGGCCGGCGTCGCACGCGGATTCTAATCGTCGAGTTCTTCCTCTTCGTACGCGAAGTCAGCCGCGAGTTCTACCTGATCGAGGGGACTTCGCGCGCGGCAGCGCTCGCATACACGACGCTGCTTTCACTCGTCCCTCTGTTGGTCGCGTTCACGCAGGTGTTGCAGCAGTACTTCAAATCGCTGTTCCCGAATTTTCAGAGTCAGGTCGACAGCATCCTCAACGTCGTCATCCCCTATCAATCGCCGGTGCTGACGTATCACCTCTCGCGCTTCGCCGAAAATGCGTCGGCGGCATCGACGTTCGGCGCGATCATCTTCATCATCGTGGCCTTCCGCCTATTCCTGGCCGTCGAAGCGACCGTCAATCAGATCTGGAAGGTTCCGGGTAATCGCAGCTATCGCCAGAAAATCATGGCGTTCACGATGCTCTTCTTCTGGGGCCCGGTACTCATGGGCCTCTCGTTCACGACGACCAACATGCTCGAGAAGAATCGCTTCCTGCGATTTCTTTTTCAGAACGACCTGATTTTCAGGATCGTGCCGATTGTCGTGCTCTTCGTCGCGTTCGCGATGTTGTTCTGGCTGGTGCCCTCGACACATGTGAAATTCAAAGCGGCCGCGGTGGGTGCGGTCGTCACGACCGCGCTCTTCACGTTGGTGCGAGTCGCGTTCGGCTTCTACGCCGATCTGCTGATTCACGGCCGTTTCAATCTGATCTACGGCACGATCGGCTTGGCGATCATTTTCCTGATCGCCATCGAAGTCATGTGGGTCGTCATCCTCCTAGGCGTCGAGATCAGCTACGTTTTCCAGGGTCTCTACGGAGTTCTGCGCGCGAGCGAGCAGCGCATCGAGGATGAGCCTCGCTTCGATCTTTACTTCGGGCTGCGCGCGCTGATCGAAGTCGCGCGGCGATTCGATCGGCGCGAGGATGCGCCTTCGTCGTACAGGCTGGCGGAACAATTCGGCTGTACCGATCCGCAGATGCTTCGGATTCTGCGGAAGCTCGAACACTCGCAACTGGTGAAAGAGATCGGCGGCGATTGGACCGGCTACGTGCCCGGATGCGATCCCGATCGGATCACGATCGAGGAGTGCATACTGCATCTGGAGGGAGCGCAGCGAGCGCTGCCCAACATCGGAACCGAGGATCGTGAGCGCGCTGCGATCGGCGAGCTGTTCAATCGGCTGGAGGAATCGACGAAGACCACGCTCGCGCGCATGTCGATCGGACAGTTCGTGCGCGAGTTCTACGCCCCGCGCGCTCCGTCGCGTATCGAAGATCGATTCACCGGGCGCTAGCGCGGCGTCCTCGGATTGCGCGGATGCGACGCGACGTCTCATAGGCGACTGTCGCGATCGTCACCCAGAGAGCGCCGATCGTGACGCCCGCCCCGACATCGGATATCCAGTGCACGCCGAGGTAGACGCGTGAGAGGGCGATGGTGACGACGAGCGTCATGGCCGCCGCCAGCGCAGCGGCTTTCGCGCGCCATGTGCGCTGCGATCGCAAAGCCAGGTAGCCCAGCGCACCGAACACGATCGCGGAACCCATCGAGTGACCGCTCGGAAACGAGTACCCCGAAGCACGCCGCAGCGCTTCGGCGAGGTCCGGTCGCGCGCGTGCGAAGTAGCGCTTCAATTCCAACAACATGAGTGCTCCGATCCCTGTTGTGCCGGCGAGGTAGATCGCCCATCGGTAGCGGTGCTGAACGATCAGCAGTGCGGCGACGATCACTACGAGGATTGCGAGCGCGACAGGGCTTCCGATGTACGTCGCGGCGACAAAGACTTTTGTGGCGATTGGCGATCGCTCCATCACCGCCAAATCGTGGATGCGAGCGTCAACCTTCTGAAGAGCGGGACTGTTGGAGTGAACGAGCTCCGCCACGTCCATGAACGCGTCGCCTGCGAATGTCGTCAGCAGGGCACCGGCCACCACGATGACCGCGACGGGAAGGTAATCGCGATGACGAAATCGGGCGGCCCGGTTCGCGACGAACGCGACGAGATGACTGGCCGCCGGCGCAACGGCCAGCAAAATCCCCCAGAGAACTAGAAAAATACCGACGATGGCGGCGAGGAATAACAGTTCAGAAGCCGCCCGACATGTACTTCCACTGCACGATCTTGTCGTTGATCTCGCGCAGGCGGCGACTGATCATGCGGCACAACAGATTGAGGAACTGCAGCGATGCATGCGGATCCATCGACAGGATCTCGTTGAGTGTCGCGCGGTCGATGGAGAGGACGGTTGCGTCGCCCTCGTGGGCCTTGGCATCGGCCGATCGCGCTTTGTCATCGATCAGCGCCATCTCGCCGAAGAAGTCGCCTCGATCGAGAACGGCCAGCGCTTCTTCGCCTACGCCGGGGATGAATTTCGAGATGCGCACGCGTCCATCGAGGACGATGAACAGCTTGTCGCCTTTCTCGCCCTCGCGGAAGATCATCGACCCTTCGCGGAATCGCTCTTCCGTCGAGAATGTCGCCAGCAGCTTCATTTCAGCGGCCGACAGCCCGCGCTCTTTGAAGAGATCGACTTTCTCTTCCGACTTGACGATGACGTCCTGCATCTCACGTTTCGCTTCAACGCGTTTTCGGCCGGCGCCCTTCTTGGCGTCTTCCTGGAAGAAGAGCTTGAGCTGTTCGTTCGCGTCGCGGACCTTTTCGCTCAGCGATCGCCAAAATGCCCAGTGCAGTCCGACCGCGAGCTCTTTTTCCTGATCCATGAGCTGATCGAGCGCGCTGAACGAAAACGTGTAGCAGGCTGACGGCTCGACCGCGATGGCGTCGCTCGAACGATGGGTGCGATCGATGAAGTTCATCTCGCCGAAGATCGTATCGGCATCGAGTGATCCGAGGATCTGCGGACCGAAGGGAGTGTCCTTGCGGATCTCGATGCGGCCGTTTTTGACCACATAGAAATCCATCGAGCGATCTTCCTCGCGGAAGATGTACGAACCCTGCTGCAGATCCTCGACGCGCGCGAACTTCGACAGCCGCGAGATCTGCTCGTCTTTCATGTGCTGAAAGACTCCGAGCTTCCGCAGGTCGACCTGCATGGTCGCGACGTTTCCGCGCTTCTCGGTGTCGCGCGTGATCTTGTCGATGATGTCCTTGAGGTCCTTGCGCGTCTCGAACTTGAAGAGGTTCTCTTTGCGCAGCTCGAGCCGCTCGGTGCACACGCGAAGATTCTCGACACGGGTGTTGATGCGCGCGTTCAGGTCCTTGTTGTCGAGATTCTTCATCCGCTTGAGAGTGTTGATCATGCGGCGGACCGGCTCGGTGCCTTCGCCCTTCTGATCCGTCGCGAGCAGAAAGGCGTCGATGAACTCGTCGAGCGCCATGTCGTAGTTTTTCAGCTCGAACTCGATGCGCCCCGAGTGCTCTGCCAACCCTTTATCGAAGGGATTGAGTTTGCGCGCCGCCTGGATCTCCTCGCGCGCGAGCTGCCATTCGCCCTGCGAGAAATAGAGGCGGCCGAGGACTTCAAAGGGGCGGTAGTTCTGCGGCGTCTTCAGCTTCGCGATTTCCAGAAGCTCGATGGCCTTCGACGTCTGATCCTTGGCCATGTAGTAAGCCGCCAGGCCGGCGTACTGCGACGCATCGATCTCGTCGCGCGACCGCTCGGCCATCACTTCCTGCCGCACGGTCGCGTAGCGCGATTCTTCTGCCTGGCGTTTCAGATCGCGAACGCGCGCGAGGTTGATGCGCAGCGCCACCGAGCCCGGTTTGAGCTTCTCGGCCATCTCGTAGAGGTGGATGGACTCGTCGTACATCCCCTGCTCGGAATAGCGGCGCGCGAGGACGATGAGGTCGTCGGCCTCGATCGGAATCGCGCTTTCAGCCGCGATCGTCCGGAATCGCGGGCGGGGAGGGACGGGCTGTTCGGCCATGTACCCGATTATTATCCCAGAGGTAGAAGGCAGAAAGCAGAAGGCAGAAGGCAGAAGGCGGAATGTCGAGATTCTTCATCTTTTCCATCACCGCCTTGACTTCTGCCCTCTGCCTTCTGCCTTCCGACTTCGCTCCCGCCTTGCCAGGTTACGAATTCTCATTTCCGCGTGATCACGGCTCTCACGACGAATACAAAACGGAATGGTGGTACTACACCGGCCATCTGCGGACCGAGAGCGGCCGCCGTTATGGATTCGAGGTCACATTCTTCCGCGTCGGCGTGATTCCACCCGACGGCGCTTCGGAGACGCGCTGGGATCTGCGCAACCTGGCGCTCGCGCATTTCGCGATCACGGACGTCGATCGCCAGCAATTTCGCTACGCCGAAAAGTTCAATCGCGCCTCGCCCTTCACTGCGTCGGCCGCGTCGGCATCGCTCGACGTCTTCAACGAGGGTTGGAGCGCGACGACGCTGCGCGATGGATCGTGGCGCGTGGTGGCGTTCAATGGCGGCGATTCCGTCGATCTGGTGATGCGCTCGCGCAAGCCGCCCGCGATTCACGGCGAGAACGGCGTCAGCGTGAAAGGTGAGGGAGTCGGATACGCCTCGCACTACTACTCGATGACACGGCTCGACATCACTGGA
>DATBSF010000298.1:0-13087 GCA_036559905.1 Thermoanaerobaculia bacterium
CGGCACCACCGACGCGCATGGAATCGCGATCGCGCCTAACACCGATCTGCGCGCGGAGCGCAAGGAACCGAAGGCGGACGAAGACGAGTACGTCAACGAGTGGAATGCGCTCAGCGACCTGCATTTCATCATCGTCGCGGAAAAGGACGGCGACACCGCTTACGCCGCCAGCAACTGGAATGACGGCCTGCAGCCATGGGAATTCGGAACGAGCTTCAACCTGGCGGAATCGAATCCGTTGCTGCGCGGAAAAATCTTCACCGATCGCGGCGTCTACAAGCTCGGCGAGGAAGTGCACTTCAAAGCAGTGCTGCGCAGCGACACGCCGAACGGCATCCAGCTGCTGCCGCCCGACACGCCCGTCGAGATCAGCGTCCGCGACAGTCATGACAAAGAAATCGACAAGCGGACGGTGAAGGTCGGCGAGTGGAGCAGTGCCGAATGGACGATGACTGTCCCGGCCGACGGAGTCTTAGGCACATATCGCGTGTTGGGAAACGCGAAGACGCAGCGGTTGCGCGCGTACGGAGATTTTCTCGTCGCCGCCTATCGCCGTCCGGATTTTCGCGTCGATGTCACGCTCACCGCGCCGACCTCGCTCGCCGGAACGAAACTCGCCGGTACGATCACCGCGCAGTATTTGTTCGGCGCGCCGATGTCGACGCGGCCCGTGAAGTGGACGTACTCCAAGTCGCCGCTATACGACGTGCCGGCCGCCATCCGCAACCGTTTCCCGAGCGACCAATTCGCATTCCTCGGACGCGATTATGACGACGCTCCGATCACGACGCAGTCCCTCGCGAAGAAAGACGACAAGCTCAACGCGAAGGGTCAGCTCAAGCTCGATCTCGACACGGAGCTGAAAGCGGGATGGCCGTGGAGCTACACGCTCGAAGGCGACGTCACCGACGTTTCGCGACAGCACATCGCGAATCGCACATCGTTCCGCGTCGATCCGACACCGTGGTATGTCGGTATCAAAGTTCCGCCGTACTTCGCTGAAGCCGCGAACGGAATCGATACATCGATCGTCGCCGCTGCTTTGAACGGCGAACCGGCACCAGGCGTGTCCGTCACCGTCGACCTGCATCGCATCCAGTGGAACAGCGTGCGCACATCGACCGGCAACGGTTTTTACAACTGGGACACGAAGCGAAAGGAAATCCCGGCCGGAACGTGGAAGATCACGACCGAGGCCCAGCCGGTTGCGTTGCATGTTCCGATGACCGAGGGCGGCGAATACGTTCTGATCGCGCGCGCTTCCGATGCGCAGGGACGATCGACGACCACGCGCACGTGGTTCTACGCGCTCGGTCCCGGTTACACGGCGTGGGCGCGCTACGACAGCAATCGCATCGATCTCATCCCCGAGAAGAAAAACTATCGCCCCGGCGAAACCGCGCGAATCATGATCAAGTCGCCGTGGGAGCGTGCAACCGCGCTGCTGACTACTGAGCGCGAGGGCGTGCGCACATGGACGCCGTTCGAGCTCACTTCAACGCAGCAGACGGTGAGCGTTCCGATCACCGAGAAAGAGATCCCGAACGTCTTCGTCTCCGTGCTGCTGGTCAAGGGCCGCACGAAGGAAGGCATCGAGGACGAAAGCGATCCAGGCAAGCCGGCGTTCCGAATCGGCTACGTCGAGTTGGAGGTCGAAGACGCAACAAAGCGGCTCAAGGTCGATGTCAAAGCAAATCGCGATGAATATCGTCCGGCGTCGAAGGCGAGCGTCGACGTTAACGTGCGCGATGCCGCCGGAAAGCCGACGCGCTCCGAAGTCACGCTGTGGGCGGTCGACTATGGTGTTCTGTCGCTGACCGACTACAAGACGCCCGACATCGTCGATTCAATCTACGTCACCAAATCGCTGCAAGTCGTCAACGACGATTCGCGGCAGAAGATCGTCAGCCGCCGCGTGCTCACTCCGAAAGGTGCGACGCAGGGTGGCGGTGGCGGTCAGGACTCCGGCCCGGGAATGCTGCGCCGCGATTTCCGCGTCCTGGCATTCTGGCTCGGATCCATCACCACCGACGCGCGTGGCCATGCGCACGCCGATGTCACGCTGCCGGAATCGCTGACGACGTATCGCATCATGGCGGTCGCCGGCGACAAGACCTCGCGATTCGGATGGGCGCAAAACGAGATCCGCATCAACAAGCCGGTGCTGCTCACGCAAGCGTTCCCGCGTTTCCTGTCGCTCAGCGACAAAGCGTATTTCGGCTCGGTCGTTCATTCGCAACTCAAGCAGGGCGGAAAAGCGACGGTCACGATCAAGTCGCTCGATCCATCCATCGTCGAGATCAACGGCGACACGACTGCGACGATCGACATCGCGCCTGAAGGGACCGCCGAGGTGCGGTTCAACGCGACGGCGAAATCGGTGGGGGTCGCGCGCATTCAAATGAGCGTGAAGCTGAACGGCGAAAGCGACGCGTTCGAAGACGTGTTGCCGGTCCGTCTGCTCACTCCGACCGAGACGGTCGCTGCGTATGGCGAAGCGAATCCGACCGCGAAGGAAACGCTCGAGGTTCCGAAGGATGTCGTGCCGTCGATCGGCGGTCTGCATATGGAGTTGTCTTCGACCGCGATGGTCGGCCTGGCGGAAGGGGCGGAGTATCTCGTCGACTATCCGTACGGCTGCGCGGAACAGCGCGCCTCCGGCGCCATGGCCCTCATGCTCACCTCCGACCTCGGCGACGCCTTTGCGCTGCCGGGCATCGATGCGAAAAAGGGTCGCACGACGGCGCAGGCCACGATCGTCGAGCTTTACAAGTTCCAATGCGGTGATGGTGGCTTCGTCTACTGGCCGGGCGAGTGCGGATTTCCTTCATCGCCGTATCTCACTGCGAATGTCGTTCACGTCATGCAGCGCGGTCAGAAGCTGAACTACGACGTCAGTGCCGATGTGCTCAATCGCGCGTACGACTTCCTCGAGCGCAATCTGAGCATGCCGCGGCCCGAGAACGAAGGATGGTGGCCGGCTTACACCGCGTGGCAGGCGTTCGCGGTCAAAGTGCTCGTCGAAGGCGGACGCAACGAGGACAGCCACATCAATCGGCTCTACTCCTACGTCGATCGCATGCCGATCTTCGCGATCGCATTCCTCGCCGACGCCGACGCGCAGCATCGCGGCGATCTGCTCCGCCGCATCAACAACGCGATTCTCCCCGAAGGCGGATACGCGCACGTCGAAGAGCTCAACGACCCGTATCTGCTGTGGTTCTGGAACTCGAACGTGCGCACGACCGCGATTACGCTCGACACGCTCGTGCGTCAAACCAGCGACGAGCAGATGACGAAGCAGATCGTGCGCTGGATGATGAAAGTGCGCGAGAAGGGACGCTGGCGCAACACGCAGGAAAACGCGTGGGCGATGGAAGCGCTCGTCGATTACTACCGGCGCTACGAAAAGGAAACGCCGAACTTCACCGGCACCGCGACGCTCGGCGACACCGTCCTCGCGCGCGACGAATTCCGCGGAAGGTCAACCGAGGCGAAGTTGCACGACGTGCCGATGATGAAGTTGCAGAGCGGGCCCGTGCAGTTCACGCGCGAAGGCACCGGCACACTCTTCTATCTGCTCACGTTGAAGTACGGCCTGGCGGGGATCTTCCACGATGCCGCCGATCGCGGCTTCTCGATCGAGCGTCACTACTCGCAGAAGGATTTCAAAGCGGGCGATCTCATCAAGGTCACGCTGCGTTTGCGGAATACGAAGGAGCGCCGCTTCGTCGCGGTCACCGATCCGATTCCCGCCGGCACAGAGCCGGTCGACTCGGCGTTTGCGACAACTGCCACCGAGCTCGCGGAGAAGCAGCGCACGGACAATCCCGACAATTACGATTGGACGTCGGTGTGGCGCCATGGCGGATTCGATCACATTGAACGCCACGACGATCGCGTCAATCTCTTTGCAACGCGCCTCAGCGAGGGCGTGCACGAATTCACGTATCTCATTCGCGCGACGACGGCGGGAACGTTCGTCACCGCCCCGGCGCGCGTCGAAGAGATGTATGAGCCGGAAGTTTTCGGGCGGACAGCGACGGATGTTGTCGAGGTGAAGCCGTGAGAAAGTTCGCAGTTCTCGGTTCTCTGTTCTCGGTTGGCCTATTCGCGACCTGGGTGCGCCTCGGTCCAGTTCCGCAGATCAAGCGGGAGACGACTCCGACGATCGTCGATCGCAACGGCATCGTTCTCTACGAGCCTCTTTCGCGCGGAGGGACGCGCAGCACCTGGATCAACGCGATTCCCGACAACATCGCGAATGCGACGATCGCGGCTGAGGATCATCGTTTTTATCATCACATCGGAATCGATCCGATCGGCATCGCGCGCGCCGCGCTTCACAATCTAAAGCGCACGCACATTGTCGAGGGCGGCTCGACGATCACGCAGCAGGTCGCGAAACTGCTGTTTGCTCCCGCGTCGCGCACTGTTCGCGCGAAAGTGCGCGAGTCGGTCACCGCGCTGCGTCTCGAACACCGGCACACGAAGCGTGAGATTCTCGAGCTCTACCTCAATCTCGCTCCGTACGGTCAGCAAACGATTGGAATTGCGCGCGCCAGCGATCGCTACTTCGGCTGTCAACCCGATCAGCTCACGATCGCGCAGGCTGCTTATCTCGCGGCTTTGCCGCAACGGCCGGGAACGCCGAAACGCGCGCTGCTGCGTCAGCGCGTGATCCTCAGCCGCATGCGCGACCTTCACATGATCACGGACGCCGATTACCGCACCGCGCGCGCCGAGCGTCTTTCCTTTGATCGCGGCCGACAGCCGATGATCGCGCCGCACTACATCGAGCACGTGCTCGATCCTTCCAAGACTCTGATTCGCACCACGCTTGACGCCAATCTGCAGCGCGAAGTCCAGGGCATCATCGCGGCCCACAAGGCCGATCTCCTGCGCCACGGTGCGCACAGCGCCGCTGTCGCGGTCCTCGACAATCGCACCGGCGAGTGGCTCGCGTGGGAAGGCTCGGGCGATTACTTCGGCGAGAATTTCGGCGGCGCGATCGACGGCGTCACAACGCTGCGCCAGCCTGGCTCGACGCTGAAGCCGTTCACGTACGCGCTGGCTTTCGAGCAGGGATTCACGCCGGCGACCGTCATCGCCGACGTCCCGTCGCATTTTCCGACCGCCGAGGCGGGCGTGCTGTACTCGCCGCGGAATTACGACGGACGATTTCGCGGACCGCTGCGCGCGCGCGCCGCACTCGCTGGATCGGAGAACGTTCCGGCGGTTGCCGTGCTTTCGAAAATCGGTCCGGAGTCTCTATTGCGATTTCTTCGCCGTACGGGCTTCCGCGATCTGAACCACACCGTCGATTACTACGGCGTCGGCCTGACGTTGGGTGATGCCGAGGTGACGCTGCAGCAGTTGATCAAGGGGTATTCGATCTTTGCGCGCGGCGGCGATGGTGTGATCTCGCCGCGCACGGCGTTCTGGATCACCGACATCCTCAGCGACGCGCACGCGCGCGAATACATCTTTGGTTCGGGCGGCAGTCTCGATTTTCCTTTTCCTGTCGCCGTGAAAACCGGGACGTCGCAGTCGTATCACGACAACTGGACCGTCGGGTACACGCGCGAGATCACCGTGGGCGTGTGGGTGGGCAACTTCGCTCGCAACGAGCTGCGCAATTCGAGCGGCATCACCGGCGCCGCGCCGATTTTTCATGACGTGATGGTGGCTGCTGCGAAGCGGGTGGGCGGCGGGGGAGGGCCGATCGTCGATCGACCGGACGATCTCGAGTTGCAGCCGGTCTGCGCGCTCTCCGGACGCCGCCCGTCGACCGAATGTCCGGCAGTCGAGAGCGAGTGGCTGCCCGCGTCGAGCGAGGTGGAATTCTGCTCCTGGCATCGCGCCGATCGCGTCGTGTTACCTGCCGAATATCGCGCCTGGGAACCCGTGAACCGCGAACCGTTAACCGTTAACCGGTCTTCGGATCTGCGCGTGGTCAATCCTCCGAATGGGGCGACGTACTGGATCGATCCGACACTGCGCGCAGAGTTTCAGGCGCTCCAGCTCAAAGCCACCGTTCCCGTAACCTGGATCGTTGACGGCCGTCGCACCAATGACGCATGGTCGCTGTCGGGTGGAAAGCACACGATCACGGCAGTCGACCGCGAGGGGCGGCGCGATTCTGTAACGATCACCGTCCGCTGATTTGCCTCATACTTGCAAGAGAGATGAGCGTGACCAAACCGATCATCGGCGTCGGATCCGATGTCCTTCAAGAAAAAGGTGAACGCGATCGCGCATTCGTCTACACGACGTATGTCGAATCGTTGCGGCGCGCCGGCGCGATTCCGGTAATCATTCCTCCGCAGCCTGAGAACGCCGTCGACATCGCTGAAGAGCTCGATGGGATCCTGCTTGCCGGCGGCGATGATTGCGATCCTTCCGTGTACGGCGAACAGCGGCATCCGACCGTCGAGCCGATGGATCCCCGCCGCCAGAAAAACGATCTGACGCTCGCGCGCATCGCCCGCGACCGCGGCATCCCCACGCTCGGCATCTGCCTGGGCGTGCAGGTGATGAACGTCGCGGCCGGCGGCACGCTGATTCAGGACATCGATTCCGAGATGCGCACCGATATCGAGCACGCCAGCGAGCCGAGCGATCGTCATCGCCACGACGTTCTCATCCAGGACGGCACGCGCCTCGCCGGCATCCTCGGCGAGCAGGAGTTGGAAGTGAATTCGTCGCACCACCAGGCCATCCGCCATGTCGGCGATGGCTTGCGTGTGGCCGCCCACGCGCCCGACGGGATCATCGAAGGGCTCGAAGATCCTGTACATCCGTT
This sequence comes from Thermoanaerobaculia bacterium, assembly GCA_036559905.1. Lineage (GTDB taxonomy): Bacteria > Acidobacteriota > Thermoanaerobaculia > Gp7-AA8 > Gp7-AA8 > Gp7-AA10. Next base: position 6,806 of record DATBSF010000298.1, read on the forward strand.
CTACCTCGGCGTCCAGTGGCACCCCGAGGACATGGCGGGAGAGCGGTCGGCGTCATCGCTGTTCGGCGCGTTCGTCGAAGCGGCGCGCCGCTATGCCCGGAAGAAGCGGTCCGGATCGACCAATTTGTCACCAGTAGGCGTGGCGGAAACGGAATAGGGGTCTGTTACGCTAGGTTCATGACCGCGACGGAGGATCCGCGTTGAAACGTACCCTGTTGCTGGCATTGGCGGCCACGCTGATCACACAGCAACTCTTTGCCGGCCCGTGGCTTAAGTCTCTCACCGCGGCGCAAAAAAAAGCGAAAGAGAAAAACTCGCTGATCTTTGTCGACCTCTTTGCCGACTGGTGCGGCTGGTGTCACAAGATGGAGCAGGAAGTCTTCGTGACCGAAGCCTTCCAGAAAGCCACCGACGACAAGGTGCTGCTCCGCCTCAATACCGAAGACAACGGCGAGGGGAGCAAGATCTCGCAGAAGTTTGGCGTCACCTCGCTTCCGACTTTTCTTTTGCTGACGCCTGAGGGAACGGTCGCTGGAATGATCCGCGGCTATGCGCCGTCGAAAGAGTTCGTCGTGATGCTCAACCAGACGGAAGCGAAGTACAAAGACTTCGTGAAGCGAACCTCGGACGAGCAGTCGATCTCGAAGGATTACGCGAAGCGGCTCGACCTCGCGAGAGAGTATCGGGCGCGTTTCTACTTTCCGGAAAGCGAATCGCGTCTGAAAAAGCTCACCAGCGAATTCGGCGTACCGATCAAGGTCCGCGATGACGCGTACTACGAGCTCGCGATGACGCAGGTGGTCTCGAAGAAATACGACGACAGTCTCAAGACGATCCGCGCATTTGGAACGGTGCAGACCAAGGGCGAGTCGTACGAGAAGGCGCGCCTCCTGGCCGCCGACATCTACATGGCGCAGGGTCAATTCAAGGAAGCGGTCAACGAGTTCCGCGCGTTCAAGGTGAGTTTTCCGAAGTCGCCGTACATCCAGAACGTCGACGTGGTACTGCCGCAGCTCGAACAGCGGGTCAAGCAGCAGTAACCCGTGCGCGCTTCACTTGTCTCCTGCTTCCTCGCGTTCACCGCCGTCACGGTATCGGCGCAATTCGATTCGCCGATTCCCAAAACTGATCTCGTCAAGCTGACCGGCACGATCAATCAAAAGAACGGCGATCAGGTGAGCGGCGTGATCACGGCCACGATCGAGAAGGGATGGCACGTCAATTCCGCGCATCCGCTCGAGTCGTTCGCGATTCCGACGACGCTGTCGTTCGATTCCGCCGATATCGTCAAAGCCGATTTTCCGCCGCACGTCATCAAGAGCTTCACGTTCAGCAAAGGGGCGAAGCTCGCGGTATACGAAGGAACGATCGCGATTCCGTTCACCGCGAAGACGACCGCACAAACGATCACAGCCAAGTTGCACTACCAGGCGTGCAACGACAACGTCTGCCTTCCGCCGCGAAACGCGACGGTGGCAATTTCGTTGAATGGTGTAGCGCCGGCGATCCCGCCGGGGCCCGCCGGCAAGATTGCCGGCGCCACACCGAACCAGAATTTCACGCCGTTATCCGCCGCGCCGAAGGATCGTCTGACCACCACGTTCCTTTCGCATGGCCTTCCGCTGACTCTTCTAATCCTCTTCCTCGGCGGCCTCGCGCTGAATCTGACGCCGTGCGTCTTCCCGATGATTCCGATCACGATCGGTTTCTTCGCGATGCAGAGCGACGGACGCCGCTCTCGGCGTCTCGCGCTGTCTGCGTCGTACGTCGGCGGTCTCGTGATCATGTACTCGGCGCTCGGAGTCGCGGCAGCGCTTTCCGGGAAACTGTTCGGCGCGTGGCTGCAGAACCCGGCGGTGTTGATCGCGCTGGCGGTCCTGATGCTCGTTCTCGCGTCGTCGATGTTCGGCGCGTGGGAATTCCGCGTGCCGAAATTCATCGCGAACCGGTCCGGGGGGCGGGCCGGGTTGGCGGGGGCGGCGGTGATGGGCCTGTTTGTCGGAATCGTCGCGGCGCCTTGCGTCGGGCCGGTCGTCGTCGCACTCTTCACGCTCGTCGCAGGGATCGGCAAGCCGCTGATCGGGTTCGTCATGTTCGCGGCCTTGGCCCTCGGGCTCGGCTCGCCGTATCTGATCGCGCTCAATGCGATGCCGCGTCCCGGCGAATGGATGGTGCAGGTCAAGAAGGCGATGGGCTTCGTGCTGATCGCGATGGCTGTGTACTTTCTTCGCCCGCTGATCGGCGAAGAGGCATTCCGTTGGGGTGTTGCAGCGAGTCTGCTCGTTGGCGCCGCATTCTTGTTTCTCAGCCGCGGCGTCGGGGGACGCGTATTGCGCCTCGCGTGCGCAAGCCTCCTGTTGATCGCAGGCGCCGCGTTCGCGCTTCCGCGTTCCAACGGCACGATCGTGCAATGGCAGAAGTACGACGCGAACACGATCGCGAATGCCGGCAAGCCAGTGGTCATCGACTTCTACGCCGACTGGTGCCTGCCCTGCAAAGAGCTCGATGAGAAAACATTCAGCGATCGCGCGGTGGCGAGCGAGCTGGATCGATTTGTGCGCGTTAAAGCAAATCTGACGAACGATCAGGACGCGGCGGTGCAGCGGTTGACGCAGCAATATCGCATCATCGGCGTTCCGACCTTGATCTTCCTCGATTCCGCCGGCCATGAGCTGGACGCGCAGCGCCTGACCGGATTTGAAAAGCCGGACGCGTTTCTCGCGCGGCTCAAGCAAGTGCGGTGACGACGCTATCGCGCGAAGAGGTCGACCGGGTTCGCGACCGCATCGCGCGCGGACACGAGCTGGCGGCAGCGCAATTCCGCGACACGTTCATTCCCGGTCAGACGCTGCCGACCGCGCATCTCGAGATCCTGGCGGCCGCGTTGCTCGAATATGCGGAAGATGTTCATCTCGATGGGCGCGTGCAGTATCAGCTCGACGACGATGTCATCACGCCATTCGTCGTTCGCGGCGAGCCGCTGTTTCAGTATTTCGAAGTCGAGCGGACGTCATCCGCGATTTTCGAATACTGGCTCGTGATCTCGGAGATCATGGCATCGACGTCGTGGCACATGACGACCGTCATCACATCGCCGGATGAGTACGACGCGGCGTTGCGACGGATGCAGTCGGTGCAGATTGTTCGCGCGCTCGTCGCCTCGTTTCTTCCCTCAGTCGAGATCCGCGACGACGGCACGGCGTCTCTCGATGTGACGGTTTACACGCGCGCCGAAGAAGAGCGCATCGAGCGACGGCAACTTCTGCTGGACGCGCTCAACGAATTTCATTACCACGGCCGCGAGTTGATCGCGGAAGGGCGCGGAGGAGTACGCTCGTAAACATGCTGGCACTCGATGATCCGAGGTGGGAAGAGTTACGCGATGCATATGGGGAGGGGAGCGAAGTCGCGGAGGTTCTTGCAGAACTCGAGGAACCTGAGCTCGATTCCGAATTCTGGTCCGATCTCTACAGCCGCATTTGTCATCAGTACACCGTCTACACATCCACGTACGCCGCGGTTCCGCATCTGGTCGAATACGCGCGCGCCGTGCCGCCCGAGCGTCGACTCGATCCGCTCCTCCTCGTCGGTCTCGCACATGCCTGCTCGTTCCTCGACGACGCACCCGACATGCCGTCGGACCTCCGCTTTGCGTACGACGCCGCAATCAAGAGCGCTGCTCCTCTACTGCGGGAATGTCTCGCCATCCCGCTGACCGAGTCGCAGTTTCGTTACGTGCAATCGGCGCTGGCGGCTCTCCACGGCTTCATCGATCTGGCGTTCGTGATCGAGGCGCTGGATACGGTCTTCACGTGTCCTTCGTGCGAGACCTCAGTCGCAGTCATGGAGTCGCGGCTCAATCTGCACCACTCGCGGCCGAAGCGCTAAACGCACGGGACGCCGCAGAAGCCTGGAGCGCCGAGCTGCAGCGAGTAGGTCGCATCCGGCGGCGTGACGGTGCTCGGTACGACCTTGAGCGTCAATGTTGAGCCGACGACGGAACCTGAAAAGTGGGCGGGCGGCGGCGGATTGATCGAGATCGGTCCGACCTCGATTCGAAAGGTACCGTCGACATCGAATGTGCCATCGCGGCGAATCACGGGTTTCGGGAACTGCCCGTGGCCGCATCCGGCCGTGAGGTCGCACATCGTGTCGGTGACGGACAAGCACACTCCGCCGCCTGTCCACCGTCCCGTCGCCAACGTCGTGGTTCGCGGTTCGGTCGGCGTTCCGTTGCACGCTGTCAGACAGAATGCCGCGAGAAACAGCAGGCACCGCCGTGCGGTCATTGCTGAAAGATAACACCCTCTGCGTTCCTGATCGTCGCGCGTTGACGCCATCGCGCGATGAGGATGATCGTCGCCATGACGAGCGCAACAATCGGCTGTGGAAACGCGCGGGTCCAACCGTGCATGGCAACGACTGCAATCGCCCCGAGCATGATCGGGACGATCAACGCGGCGCCATAGGCAGCAGTGCGCGGAAGGGCAAGCAGCACGGCCGCGGCGGTTTCCAGCACGCCGATCACAATCCGAAACCAGTCGGGAAGGCCGAGGTTGTGGAACATGCGCGTCCATCCGCCGAACTCGAAGAATTTTCGAATGCCTGCGTTTCCAAATTGCAGCACCAGAGCAATTGTGAGAATCCAGATCACGACTTCTTTTGCGATGTGTTTTGCTTTCATGCGCACACGTTACGCATCGGCTTGTTAGAGCGGTCCGACTTTGGGATGGGCGGGAGGTTTTCAGCGGTGAAGGGCGCGCAGACGCGTGCTGAATTTGCGAGTGGCGGTCAGCCGCGTTCCATCGCGCAGGGTCACTTCGTAGTCGCCGTGATCGAGCGGCTTCAGCTCCGCGATGCTCGACAGATTCACGATTGCCGAGCGATGCACGCGCGCGAACCGCTCCGGATCGAGTTTCTTCTCCATCGCCTTGAGCGAATCGCGGACGAGATGCGACCCGCCATTCACGTGGAGGTAAACGTAGTTGTCGGCGGCTGCGATCCACGCGATCTCATCCGCCCGCAGGAACATGATCCGTCCCGCCGACTTCACGATGAAGCGCTCCGTCCATTCCGAACCGCCGATTATCGGCAACGCGCGATCGAGCGATGCGTTCAGGCGTTCTTCGTCGAACGGCTTCAAGAGGTAATCGAGCGCGTGCACTTCGAACGCGCGCAACGCGTATTGCGCGTGTGCGGTGGTGAAGATCACGAACGGGCGTCCGCCGCCGCCGATCTGGCGCAGCACGTCGAAGCCGCCGAGGCCGGGCATCTGGACGTCAAGGAAGATGAGGTCGGGAGCGAGCTCCGTGATTTTTTCGACCGCTTCATCAGCATTGGCGGCCGAGCCGACGACTTCGACATCCGCGCGAGCGCGCAGCAATCGCTGCAATCGCGCGCGCGCAAGCGGCTCGTCGTCGACGATCAGCGCGCGGACGCGGGTCATGAGCGGAACGGTAGCACGAGGTGCACGGACGCTCCGCCCAGTGTGCCGCGCTCGATGCGCACGCGGTCGTCGCCGCCGTAGAAGTGCCGTAATCGCGCGCGCGTGTTGCGAAGGCCGACGCGCTCGATCGCATCCGCCGCAAAGCCGGGACCGTCGTCATCAACATCGACTCGCAATTCGCTATCGCGTCTCCGAATCGTCAGCGCGATTTTCCCGCCGGCGACCCGCGTCGCGATCGCGTGACGCACGGCGTTCTCGACAATCGGCTGCAGGACGAAGACCGGCACCAGCGCGTCGAGCGCCGACGGCTCGACATCGATGTCGGTCTTCAGGCGATCGCCGAGTCGGATGCGCTCGATGTCGAGGTAGCGGTCGACCAGCGCCAGCTCCTCGGCCACACGAATTTCCTGGTTTCCGCCCGACTCGAGCGTCGCACGCAAAAGCTCGCTCAGCCGCGTCAGCATGCGGTCAGCGGCTTCCACGTCGTGATGCATCAGCTCCGCGATCGAGTGCAGCGTGTTGAACAGAAAATGCGGCTCGAGCTGCGCCTTCAGCAAATCGAGTCGCGCCTCGGTCAGCATCGCGCGCTCGTCGATGAATCGCGTTGCGGCGACGATCGCCGCGTACGTCAGCAGATTCATCGGGATATTGGCGAGCGAAAACGTGCTTTGCGGCGAGAAGCCGGCGCGGCGGAGGATCTCAGTCGTCACGGCCACCTTGACGAGTGTGAGCACGATTGCAAGCACAACGTGGATCGCGATCGCGCGTTTTGTGATGCCGAGGCGGCGTGTGATCCAGATGACGAGCGGGGACAGCAGCGCCCAGCCGTACCAGCC
>DATBSF010000299.1:0-4665 GCA_036559905.1 Thermoanaerobaculia bacterium
GCGGATGCTTCGACGTCTGCTGATTGTCATCGCTCTGATTGCCACCCCCGTCCTCGCCCAGGTTCCGACCCCCGACGAGTATCTGGGATACAAGCTCGGCGATCGCTTCACGCCATACGCGCGCATCCTCGATTACTTCAACGAGCTCGCGAAAAGGTCACCACTAATTACCGTACATCAATTTGGTGAAACATATGAGCATCGTCCGCTCGTGCTGGCGGTGATCACATCCGCGAAGAATCGCGCTGCGCTCGACACGTTTCGACAGAACGTCGTTTCTCTGAGCGATCCATCCGCGACATCGCCCACCCGGGCCGCCGAGATCGCGCGCTCAACGCCAGCGATCGTGTGGCTCGGCTACGGCGTACACGGCAACGAATCATCGTCGGCCGAGGCGTCGATGCTGACGGCGAGCACGCTGCTGCGCGATCCCGACGCGTCGAAGATCCTCGACAACGTGATCGTGCTGATCGACCCGCTGCTCAATCCTGATGGACGCGAGCGCTACGTGCAGTGGTACATCCGCACGCGCGGCGCGACCGTGGATTCGAATCCGGATTCCTTCGAGCACGCTGAGCCGTGGCCGGGCGGCCGGTACAACCACTACCTCATCGACATGAATCGCGACTGGAGCTGGATGTCGCAGCAGGAGACCAGAGCGCGCGTCGCCGAATATCGCCGCTGGAATCCGCAGGTGTTCGTCGACTTCCACGAGATGAGCTCCAACTCGACGTACTTTTTCCCGCCCGACGCGCACCCGCTCAACTCGAACCTTCCGAAAGATGTCGAGAAATGGCTCGAGGTGTTCGGCCGCGCGAATGCGTCGGCGTTCACGGCGAAGGGCTGGCCGTTTTTCGTGGGTGAGACATTCGATCTGTTCTATCCCGGCTACGGCGATTCGTGGCCCTCGCTGCACGGCGCGATCGGCATGACGTACGAGATGGCCGGTGGCCCGCGTGGCGGCTCCGCGTTTCTCCGCGATGACGGCACGGTGCTGACGCTCGGAGATCGCGTGCAGCGTCACTACACCACCAGCATGTCGACGCTGCGAACTGCCGCGGCGCATGCCGAGGAGTTGCTGCTGTATTCGTACAACGCGATGCGGAGTCAGGCGACCGCCGCGCAGAACACATTCCTGATTCCACCTGGCTCGCCAAATTCTCAGCCGCTGATCGATCTGCTGCAGCGGCAGTCGATTCAAGTCGGCATGCTCACTGCGCCCGTGACGCTCAAGACAAATCGTGTCGACAATGACGCGTCCGAATCGCAGACCTTTCCCGCCGGCACCGCGGTCATTTCGACCAGGCAACCCCTGGGCGGGCTCGCGCAGACGTTGCTGGAGCGAACTCCGACGTTCACCAAAGGATTTGTTGAAGCGCAGCGGCAGAAGACCGAAGCCGATGAGCCGAATGATTTCTACGATCTGACATCGTGGTCGCTGCCGCTCGCGATGGATGTCGAGACGTTCGTCGTCACTTCGCCACTCAGCGCAGAAGTCCGCCCCTTTGAAAAGCCGGCAGCAACAGGATTGCGTTCTGCGGCGTACGGATACCTGATCGACGGAAACGATCCGAACATCTATCGCGCGGCCGGCCAGATGCTGACCGATGGCGTGCGCTTCAACGTCAGCGAAGATGCGGTGACGGTCGCCGACCACACGTTCTCGCGCGGCACGATCATCATTCTCAAAGGCAGCAACAAACCGGACGTCGACACGACTCTCACGCGCATCGCCCGCGGTCTCAACCTGAACGTCTTCCCTCTCGAGTCAGGATGGACGGGGGGAACGGCGTTCGGATCGGAGCGGATTCACTTCATCCGCGATCCGAAGATCGCGCTCGTCGGCGGTGCGGGAATCGGCGCGTCGTCTTACGGAATGCTGTGGCATACCCTCGACATCGACACGCCGACTCCGCATTCGAATCTGTCCGTCGACTCGCTGCGCAACATCGATCTGTCCCGCTACAACGTTCTGATTCTCCCCGACGGCTCGGGCTACTCCGACCGCATCGGCAAAAGCGGAATCGCGAAGCTGCAGGCGTGGGTGCGCAATGGCGGCACGATCGTGGCGATCAAGGGCGCAAGCAGTTTCCTGCGCGACAAAGACGTCGAGATCTCGAAGTTGAAGACCTGGGAACCGCCGAAAAAAAAGGACGACGACAAGACGCCGGTGGTGGATGAGCGCTACAACGACTATCGGATTCCCGGCGCGAGCTTCCGCACCACGATGAACGAGCGCTCGTACCTCACATTCGGCGTCACGCGGCCTCCGTACGTGCTGATCGAAGGGGCGCGCGACGTGGCTTTCCTGCCGGTCTCGCATCGCGTCGACAACATCGTGACGATCACGAAAGAGAATCCGCTCGTGTCGGGCGTCGCCTGGCCGGAATCGATCGACAGGATGAAGGGGGCGGTCTACATGGTCAGCGAACCGCTCGGACGCGGTCAGGTGATCACGTTTGCCGACGAGCCCCACTTCCGGCTTTTCTGGCGCGGCACGCTGCCGCTCTTCATGAACGCGATTCTGTACTCGCCGAGTTTTCCGCGGGATTGACATGACCACCCGCCCGCCCGCCGTCGCCGGCTCGTTTTATGAGGCTTCGCCGGAACGGTTGCGGGCGCAGGTGCAGGCGTGCTTCGCCGCGAACCCTAAGCCTGGGAAGAAGGAGCGCTTTGTCGGTGCGGTGGTTCCGCACGCGGGTTTGATGTACAGCGGACATGTCGCGGCCGCGTTCTACGCGATGGCCGAGCTGCCGAAGCGCTACATCATTCTCTGTCCGAATCACACCGGCATCGGCCACTACGCGGCCATCAATCGCGAAGGCGACTGGCGGACCCCGTTAGGCAACGTGCAGGTCGATACCGCCCTGGCCGACGCGCTGCTCGCAAAGACACGTCTCCTCGGTGACGACTGGAAGGCGCACGCGAAGGAGCACTCGCTCGAAGTCCAGCTGCCGTTTCTGCAGCAGCTCGTTGGAGACTTCACGTTCGTCCCGATCTGCCTCGCTGCGCCTAACTACGCGTTTTGCATCGAGATCGGCGACGCGATCGCCGACGTCGTGAAAGATCAGCCGGTCGGCATTCTCGCGAGCTCCGATCTCAATCACTACGAAAATCAGGAAGTCACGCTGACCAAGGATCAGGCGGCAATCGATCAGGTCCTGGCGCTGGATCCGGAATCGCTGTGGCGCGTCGTGGAGGAGGAGGACATCTCGATGTGCGGTTTCATCCCGACGACGACGATGCTGATCGCCGCGAAGAAACTGGGGGCGACGAACGCGAAGCTGATCAAGCACGCGACGTCCGGCGACATCAACGGCGATTACTCACACGTTGTGGGGTATGCCGCGATTCTGATTTCATGACCTCTGTGGCCTCTGTGATCTCTGTGGTGAAAGAATCACCACAGAGAACACAGAGAACACAGAGCATGCGGATCCTGTTTGCCACAGCCGAGGTTTCCCCGATCGCGAAGACGGGCGGGTTGGGCGATGTCGCCGGCTCGCTTCCGAAGGCACTCGCCAAGCTCGGTCACGACGTCGTGATGTTCATGCCGCTGCACCGCGAAGCGCGCGAGTGGTTCGAGCGAAGCGGCCAGTCACTCGAAGAGGTGCTCCCGACCACGCAGATCATGTGGGCGAACTGGGCGGCCGAGGCTTCGTATCTGCGCGCGAATCTGCCGGGAACGGACATCCCGCTTTACCTCGTCGCGAACGATCATTTTTTCAATCGCGAGCAACTCTACGCGCCGCGCGCCGACGGTTACGACGACGGCATCGAGCGCTTCACTTTTTTCTGCCGCGCCGTCATCCGCGCCTGCGAGCTCCTCGACATCGTCCCCGACGTTGTCCATGCGCACGATTGGCACACCGCGCTGCTGCCGATTTATCTGAGCTCCGGCTTGCGCGGCACAGCTGAATTTGCGGCGACGCGATCGATCTACACGATTCACAATCTGAACTACCAGGGCATCGGTCCGGCATCACGATTCAACGTCCTCGGGCTGCACAGCCGTTACTGGTCACCGGCCGGCCTCGAACATTTCGGCGAGGTCAATCTGATGAAGGGCGGGATCATCTTCGCCGATCAGGTCACGACGGTTTCGCCGAACTACGCGCACGAGATTCAAACGTCGGCGCACGGAGCCGGCCTCGATGGCGTTCTCCGGAGTCTGTCATTCAAGTTGAGCGGCATCCTCAACGGAATCGATGTGGAATCCTGGGACCCGGAGACCGACAAGAACATTCCTTCGAACTACGAAGCGAGTCACATGGCCGGCAAGGCGCTGTCGAAGAGCGCGTTGCTGACCGACGCGGGCTTGCGCAACCGGGCGAAGACGCCGCTGCTCTCGTTCGTGTCACGGCTGGTCGATCAGAAAGGCGTCGACCTGCTGATTCCTGCTCTCTCGCAGATGCTGAGCGCCGGCGCGCAGGCCGTGATCCTCGGCAGCGGCGAGCCGCAGTACGAAGATGCGCTCGCACGGATCGGCGAGGCGAACAGCGATCGTTGCCGCGTCTGGATCGGATTCGACAACGCGCTCGCGCATCGCATCTACGCCGGAGCGGACATGCTCCTCATGCCGTCGATCTACGAGCCGTGCGGCCTCAATCAGATGTATGCGCTGCGATACGGAACCGTTCCTGTCGTTCGACTGACTGGTGGGCT
>DATBSF010000300.1:0-3814 GCA_036559905.1 Thermoanaerobaculia bacterium
TAGACCAGGCGTTCCGAAGGGCGGATTTCCTGGAACGTGCCGAACGCCGTGACAACTTCGCCGGTCGACTTCTGCAACGTCAGGCGGAACTTTCCGCCGACCCGCAGATCGATTTCAGCGACCGTGGTTTTGGATCCCGGCGGACCGAACCACTGCTTCAGCGTCTGCGGGTCGGTCCACGCCTGGAAGACTTTTTCCCTTGGTGCTGCGAATGTTCGGCGGACCTGGAGCGACGTCGTTTGGGGTGCGGCGGCGGTGGGCATGTTTCCTCCGTTGTGCGCTCGAGGTAAGCCGCGAGCGCGTCAAATTGCGATTCCCAGAACAGGCGCATTTCGGTGATCCAGTCGGCGGCCTGTTCGATCGGCCGCGGATCGAGCGAGATGCGGTGAATACGTCCGTCGCGCTGGCGCACCAGCAGGCCGGCTTCTTCCAGAACGCGAAGATGTTTCGACACCGCCGGTAGCGACATGTCGAACGGCTCCGCGAGCTCGCCGACCGTCCACTGACCGAGCGTGAGTCGGGCGAGGATCGCGCGGCGGGTGGGATCGCCGAGCGCTGCGAAGGTGGCATCGAGCGGATCGGAATTGTTAACCAACTGGTTTAATATTGTGCCGTGGCGTGCGAATGTCAAGTAGACTGTCGCCATGCCCCCCAAAAAGATGGTCCTGGTAGTCGATGACACCGACTCCGTTCGGAAACTGCTGGTTGCCGAGCTCGCTCAGGACGGAAACATTCGGGTGGAGCAGGCGAGCACGGGAGCCGCGGGGCTGGAAATGGCGGTGTCGCCGGACTGCGCAGTGGTGATCCTCGACATGATGCTGCCCGACACCGACGGACTGCAGTTCATCGACAAGCTCAAGATCCGGCGTCCCAATCCGCCGGCGATCATCGCAATCACCGGCGCGTCGCAGACGCTCGTTCCTGATTCGATGATCGAAGGACAGAATCGCGGATTGGTGAGCGCCGTTTTTCGCAAGCCGATCGATCGCGCCAAATTGCGCGAGACCGTCGCGTTCTGCCTCAACGGTTAACGGTTAGCGGTTAACGGAGAGTCATTTCCGCGGCTGCCACACGATCGATCCTCAACTGCTCACGCGCTGCCTCTCCGTGCACCAACACAAACATGAGCAGTTCCTACCGGTGAGCGGATCAAATCGGTAGTCAAGCCGATCAACGGTTTGCTGAGAGCAAGTACCGCAGGATTTCCGAGGAAGAAGTACGCCGTTAACCGTTAACCGTGGGCCACATCTCCTTATCCTCGGGCAGCTCGAGTTTCCGCCCCTCATACGCGAGCAACATGTCCCGCTCTCCCTGCGCGGCGCTGAATCGATCCGGCAGCTCGATGTGAATCGTGTAGTCCGAATCGAACGTCAGAATCCCGGCGTTGAACGCGCGATGATGCGTCGCGCAGAGCGCGATGCCTCGATCCTCTCCGGCAGGCGCGGCGTCGAGCAGCGCGCGCAAGCGCAGTCCGCACACGGCGCATCGCTCGCGATACGCCTTGAGCACCGCGTTGCGAAATCGCGCCTGATACAGCCGCCGCTGCACCGTCGTCACGACGTAGCTCTTCGACATCTCGCGAATCTCCATCGGACTCTGCGGCGTGCGGATCGCCGGCAGCGTGAGCTGGCGAGTCACCGGAGGCGGCGACACGACCTCGCCCGGTTTCTGCTCCGATAGATCGATGAGAAATCGTCGCGCGGCGTCATCCCATCCCACGACGTACACCGGCGCGAAGATCACATACTCGGGATTCGGCCTGCGCTTGACCTGCAGAAAATAAATGAGGGGAATCTCGGACTCGGCACACTTCTTCAGTCCGAGGTTTTCAAATTCACGGGTCGCTGGAAGGAAATCGTAGAGAACGCGGCTGCCTTCGATCGGATCATCGGTGTAGGACGAGTCGATCGTCGAAGTGATCGAAAGCGGATCGGCCAGCTCTGCCGGCTTGAAGATCCCCTGCTGCCCTTTGAGAAAAACCCGCCCCCCGCCCGTCGTGAACTGTTGCACCTCGGACGCCGGCACAGCAACCCAGCGTTCGCGGAGATCGCGCACGTAGTGAATTGCGTCGAGACGGATCCGCGTCTCGTCGAGCACGTTACGGCTTGCTGGTGTTTTTGGCGGGCGGCTTGCCGCGCCGGAAGATGCGTTGCCAGAGCGAAGGCTGCTCCTTCTTGGTTTCGGGCGTCGTCTTTTTCTTTGCCGTCTGCTTCGATGCCTGCGCTGTCACTGTCGCTCCGGACTTGGCGGCGTCGGCGGCCTTCATCGCAGCGTTGAGGCCTTCTTTTGCGACGACGCTCTCGGGATGCATGCGGTAATAGGTGTCGTAGGCGCGGATGCTGTCGTCATACCGGCCGGCATCGAGAAGCGCGCGCGCGGTCGCCAGCGATTGCTTCCGAAGGACGAACTCCGCGTGCTGCTGCGACGTGATCTCGCCCGTTGGTGTCGGATCGGTTTTTAGACGAATGATCGCCATCGCGGTGATGAGCCCCGCGGCCAGCACGCCGATGACCGAGAACGCGATCGCAGCCGGGAGCGCGTTGCTCTTAGGCGACGAGACCAGGGGCGTCGCATCGCCGTATTGCCGATCTGTTGTCGCATCGCTACCTTTGCTTTTCGAACCGGGTGCGACTGTCGAGTGACCACCCTCGGAGATCAACAGTTCGGGCGGTGCGCCCAGGGGCGTTCCGCGGCGCAGCGCATGGAGCTCGGTGAGCGCCTCCATCGCTGTTGCGATTCGATCCTCGGGATTCTTCGCGAAAAGATGCGCGACGAAAAGCGCGATCGGCTCGGGGACATCCTTGTTCACTTCATTCGCGAGTGGCGGCACACGCTCGACGACGTTGCGAAGAATGCTGCTGACATCGGCCGCCGAGAAGGGCTTCACGCCAACCAACATCTCGTACATGACGACGCCGACCGAAAAGAGATCCGATCGCGCCGTCACATCGGCGCATTTCACCTGCTCCGGCGACATGTAGTTTGGCGTGCCGAGCATCGAGCCGACCGCGGTCAACGTGGAGTCGACCGGCCGAGCGATTCCGAAGTCGGCGATCTTCGCCTGCCCGTCGGTCGACAGAAGAATGTTTGCGGGTTTGATGTCGCGATGGATGACGCCCTTCGTGTGCGCGTACGCGAGGCCGCGAAGAATGTCTTCGCTGATGCGCAGCGCTTCTTCGAGCGGAAGAGGCTTCGACCGCTTCAGGCGATCGCGGAGTGATTCGCCATCGACCCATTCGGTCGCCAGAAACGAGATGACGTTGTTCTCGTATCCCGGTTCATAGAGCGTGACGATGTTGGGATGCTGCATCGCGCCACACACTTCTGCTTCGCGTTGCAGGCGCTGATAGAACTCGGTCGCTTCGCTTTCGTCTTCGAACTGCTGTTGAACCTGAACGGTCTTCAGCGCGACGCGGCGGCCGATGCGCTTGTCGCGGGCGAGGTAGACCATTCCCATGGCCCCCTTGCCGAGGACGGATTCAACCTCATATTCGCCGAAGAAACGACGGGGTTCGCTGGCGACTTCGCCCATCTGAACCAATGATCCTAACAGGAGTCGGCAGTCCCGGGCGTGACCGGGCTTACTCGCCCCCACCCCGGGTGGGTGAGGGCGAGCAGTGGCGAGAATGGAAGCTAGAAGGTGACCTTGGCGCCGATTTGCGCAGTGCGAGGGACGCCGCCGGCGCGAGGAGCGATGAGCTGCAGGAACGTCGCCGCCTGGCGGTTCCCGCTCGGAGTGGCGAAGTTCGCGCGGTCGTTCACGTTGAAGACGTCGCCGAAGACTTCGATGTGAGTGCCGACGACCGGCAGCCGG
>DATBSF010000301.1:0-1820 GCA_036559905.1 Thermoanaerobaculia bacterium
GGTAATAGATCGCCGGATAGACCAGCAACTCCATCAGGAACGACGTGAACAGCCCGCCGATCATGGGCGCGGCGATGCGTTTCATGACGTCGGCGCCGGTGCCTGTCGACCACATGATCGGCACGAGTCCGAAGAACGCGCACGCGACCGTCATGACCTTTGGTCTCACGCGCTTCACCGCGCCGTGAATGATCGCCTCGCGAAGCTCGTCCCGCGACTTTGGCTTGAACTGTTCGTATGCAAGATCGAGATACAGCAGCATGAAGATGCCGGTCTCCGCGTCGAGCCCGAGAAGCGCGATGAGTCCGACCCAGACACCGATCGACATGTTGTAGCCGAGAGCGACGAGCAGCCAGATCGCTCCGACGGCGGAGAACGGCACCGCCAGAAGGACGATCGTCGTCTTCACGAGCGACTGCGTGTTCATGTAGATCAGAAAGAAGATGATGAAGAGCGTGATCGGAACGACGATGAGCATGCGCTGTTTGACGCGCTGCATCGCCTCATATTGCCCACTCCATTGCAACGTGTATCCCGCCGGCATTCTCAGTTGTGTCTCGATCGCTTTCTTCGCCTCGGCCACATAGCCGCCGAGGTCGCGCTGGGTCGTGTCGACGTCGATGTAGACATATCCCGAGAGCTTCCCGTTCTCGTCGCGGATCATCGCCGGTCCTTCCGTCAATCGAATCGATGCGACCTGGCCGAGGGGAATGTTGGCGCCCGACGGCGTGGTCACCAGCACACGGGCGAGCTTCTCGATGTCGTCGCGCAGCTCGCGCGGATAGCGGACGTTGATCGGATAGCGCTCGCGTCCTTCGATCGACGTGGAGACATTCTCGCCGCCGATGGCGGACATGATCACATCCTGAACGTCGCCGACAGTCAGGCCGTAGCGCGCGATCGCTTCGCGATTCAGATCGAAATCGACGAAGTAGCCGCCGCTGACGCGCTCGCCGAATACGCTGCGTGTGCCCGGCACTTTCTGGATGATCGGCTCGATCTCTTTCCCGATGTTCTCGATCGCCTTCAAATCGGGACCGAAGATCTTGATGCCAACCGGCGTGCGAATGCCGGTGGTGAGCATGTCGATACGATTGCGGATCGGCATCGTCCAGGCGTTCGTCTGGCCGGGGAACTGCAGCCGCTGATCCATTTCGTTGACCAAGTCTTCCCACGACATCCGATCGGGCCAGAGCGGACGCACGATCGGCTTCAGAAAATCGGGCATCCAGCGCGAGT
The DNA here is from genome assembly GCA_036559905.1 of Thermoanaerobaculia bacterium. Taxonomy (GTDB): domain Bacteria; phylum Acidobacteriota; class Thermoanaerobaculia; order Gp7-AA8; family Gp7-AA8; genus Gp7-AA10. Next base: position 1,240 of record DATBSF010000301.1, read on the forward strand.
ACCACGTCTTCTTCGGCCGCCACTCTGACTCGGGCTTGAGAACGACGGTCGTCTCCATCCTCGAGAGCGGCGCGGGGTCGGTCGAGGTATCGGCGCGCCCCGCTTTCCCGAACACGCGCTCGACTTCCGGAATCTGCTTCAGCAGCGCGTCCTGGCGCTGCAGGAGGTCGCTCGCTTCAGTCACGGAGATTCCGGGAAGCGTCGTCGGCATGTAGAGAATCACGCCTTCATTGAGCGGCGGCATGAATTCGTGGCCGAGGCGGAAGTACATCGGAATCGTGACCAGAACGATGATGATGGCGAGGGCGATGACGAGCTTCGTGTGGCGAAGGACCCAGTGTGCAGTGGGACCGTAGACACGAAACAGAATTCGTGAGATCGGATGCTTCTCTTCCGAATGGATCGTGCCGACGGCGACTGTGTTGACCGCGTTGCGCAACCAGACCGGGCGGAACGAGAACTTGCGAACTCGAATGACCAGCAGCATCAACGCCGGCGCAAGCGTCACCGCCAGCACGGCAGCGATCCCCATCGAGAAGTTCTTCGTGAAGGCCAGCGGCTTGAAGAGCTTTCCCTCCTGC
>DATBSF010000302.1:0-9908 GCA_036559905.1 Thermoanaerobaculia bacterium
CGACGATCACATCGGCGACGACCTGCTGCGGCTCGTCTTCATCGCGTGTCATCCAGTTCTTGCGACCGAATCGCGCGTCGCGTTGACGCTTCGTTTGCTCGGAGGTTTGACGACCGACGAGATCGCGCGCGCGTTTCTCGCGCCGGAGGCGACAGTCGCGCAGCGCATCGTGCGCGCGAAGCGCACGCTGTCCGAAGCGAATGTTCCGTTCGAGGTTCCACGTGGAGCGGATTTCGAAGGCCGCCTGTCGTCGGTGCTTGAAGTCATCTACCTCATCTTCAACGAAGGCTATTCGGCAACGGCCGGCGATGATTTGTTGCGGCCCGCGCTATGCGAAGAAGCGCTCCGCCTCGGCCGCATTCTGGGCGAGCTCGTTCCGAACGAGGCTGAGGTTCACGGCCTCATCGCGCTCATGGAGATTCAGGCATCGCGTCTCAAGGCGCGCGTTGGACCGTCGGGCGAGGCCGTGCCGCTGTTCGATCAGGACCGCGCGCGATGGGATCGCGTTCTCGTGCGCCGGGGTCTCGTCGCTCTCGAACGTGCGGAGAAACTCGGCAGCGCGCTTGGACCGTATGGATTGCAGGCTGCGATCGCGGCGTGTCACGCGCGAGCGCGCACTTCTGACGAGACCGACTGGCAACAGATCGCGGCGCTGTACGACGCGCTCGCGCAACTCACACCGTCGCCGGTGATCGAGCTGAACCGCGCGGTCGCAGTCGCGATGGCGTTTGGCCCTGCCGCGGGTCTCGAGATCGTCGATGAGCTGCGATCGGAACCGACGCTCCAGAACTACCACCTCCTGCCCGCCGTGCGCGGCGATTTCCTCATGAAACTCGGAAGGCTCGATGAGGCCCGCGCGGAATTTGAACGCGCCGCGTCGCTGACGAGAAACTCGCGCGAACGAAACTTGCTTCTCGAACGAGCCAGGAGCGCAAGCGAAGGAGGAAAAAATGCTGGGAGATAAGAACGCCATCGCCACCATCGCGGTCCACGATGTCGAAGTCGCAAAGAAGTTCTATGGAGGCAAACTCGGGCTACAGCTCGTCTCCGACGAAATGGGCAACGCGACGTACAAGACCGGCAACACGACGATGCTCGTGTACAAGTCGGACTATGCGGGTACGAACAAAGCGACATCAGCGACGTGGCTTGTCGATGATGTGGAAGGTCTCGTCAAGACCCTGAAGGCCAAAGGCGTCGTGTTCGAGCACTACGATTTCCCTGGCATGACGCGGAATGGCGACGTTCACCTCGCTGGAAAGTACAAGCTGGCCTGGTTCATAGACCCCGATGGAAACATCCATCACCTGTTTCAGGGCTGATCGAGCTGTTTCAGGACGGTCTTCGGCGCGACAGCGCGATAACTCTCGTCGATCAGCGTCCTTTTCCTCGCGCATGAACACGAACGTCTTGCCCTTGACCTTGAAGGCGCTCTCGCCCCACTCGAAGTCTTTTTCTTTGCAGCCATGCGCGACTATCGATTCACAACCGAGGCCATCGCTTTCGCTTCGAGGTAGGGGAACTCGAGATCGGAAGCCGCGCGCGTGCACTTCGCCAGATTCTGCGCTGCGCCTCGGCGATCGCCGGCCTGGGCTGAGCGCACGGCTGCGACAAACCAGGCGTGCGGCATCGCATCGCCCTCTCTCGCCACGTCCATGACGGACGCGACCGGCATGGCGCCGCGCAATCCATCGACCACCGCGCCGGTGACTCTGTCGGCGTTGTTCTTCTTCGGGTCATCCAGGATCTGCTTCGCCTCGGCGAGAACTTTGTTCGCGTCGGCGGTTTTGCCTTCGAGGAGGAGTCCGCCCGCGGCGTAAGCCTCCAGCATCACGGCCGCCGCCGGATCGATGTCCTTCGTGTTCTGCTCGACAAAGTTCGCGCACTCCGCGAACTCGCCCGATTCCAGAAGCCGCGACGCGCGCGCCTGCAGCGCGAGCGGCCGCAGTTCATTCGAATGGAGAGCGGTACCGATCTTCGCGTCCACCGAAGGATCTCCTTTGAGGCGAAGGACCTTCGTGCTGCGCCACCACGTCGTTTCGGGCGCCTCGCGCGACGCGAGCGTTTTCTGAACATCTGCGGCCGCCTGCCAATCGCTCGAGGCGAGCGCGAGAAGCCATCGGGCTTGCATCGCGCTGTAGTCGCGCGGCTGCGACTTTCGAATCTCCTCGATTTTCGCGACCGCGTCGGCCGGCTTTCCGTCCGAGATGGCGGCGTTCGCGTAATAGATGACGACCGAAGAGTCGCGATTGCCCATGTCGATGGCGGTGCTGAATTCGCGGAACGCATCGCCGTATCGCTCCATCGATTGATAGGCGTGGCCGAGTGCGACGCGCGGCCAGGCGAGCTTCGGATCGAGTCGGATGGCTTCCTGATACTGCGCGATCGCAGCGTTGGGATCCGCGGTGACGCGGCCTAACAGGTAGTGCGCCTTGCCCGAGTCGGGCGAGGCGCTGAGCATCTTTTGATACTCGGCGCGTAAAGCTTCCTGCCGGCCATTCTGCGTGTTGACGTCCTGATAGGCGCGATGCGCTTCGAGATCGTCCTGCGCGCAATCGCCGATCCACCGATGCGCGGTTGCCGATGCGACCTCGGGCGATTCGGCCACGCCGGCGAGGTAAACCTGCACGCGGCGCGTCGGCGTGTCGCACGGCGCGTTAACCACTGCTTTCTCGATCGCCTTCTTCGCTTCGTCGACTTTTCCTTCGCGGAGACGAATCATTGCGAAGCGTTTCAGGTCGACGTCTTTGGCGGTGTTGAACGAAATCTTCTTGACGGCTGTGGAGCTGTTTGCGTCGACGCTAATCGTGTCGGGGGCCGCCTGAAAGGGATAGTCGACATCGCGCTGCTCGAAGAACTTCTGCATCGCAATGAGCTCGTCGCTGTATGACGCGTTTTCCTGGCGCGCCGCATAACCGTGGACAGCGCGGCGATACACACTCTGTCCGGCGACGTTGTAGACAAAAAACCGGTCGTGCATGACCGCATCGAACGGCGACATCTTCTGCAGATCGAATGTGAGGCGCTCGATCTCTTTCCCATCGGCGCTGTGGACGACGACGGTGTGTTTGCCCTCGTCCATCTCTTCTTTATGCGTCGAGCTTTTCCCGACGTCGAAATGATTTCCGTCGAGATCGAGCTTCACGGTTTGATCGAGTCCGTTGTCGAAATACACCTCGATGTTCTGCCACCGGTCCCAGCCAACGAAGACAAGACTTATGATCATGATCGCGACGATCACCAGGCCTGCGATGCGAAGGCCCGGACGCACGAGCGTCGGCTGGCCTTGCAGCTTCGCTGGTTTCTGTTTGCGTCCGAATGGCCACCAACTGCGTCCGGCGCGTTTCTCGGCGTCCGTGAGCTGGTATCCGAGGCGAGTCTTGCATTCGCGAATGAGGCGGAGAAAGTTCTTGTCGCCCGCATACGCCGGCTCCAGGCCGAGAAGCTGCTGGTACGAATTCAGCGCGTCGTTCCATCGCGACAGCTTCATCTGCGATGTGCCGAGCAAATAGAGGGCGCCCAGTTTGTTGCCTTCTTGAGAAATGGAACGTTGCAGGATCGGAATCGCCTGCTCGTGTTGATTCAGCTTGTGAAGGATCCAGCCGTAGCCGTACACGGCGGAGGCATTCGTGGGATCGATTCCGTAGGCGCGCTCGTACAGCGGCCTGGCCGCTTCCAACTCCCCGCGGCTGTATGCCATCTGCGCGGCGAGAAGAACGACCTCCGCGTTTTGCGGAAAGAGGGCGACGGCCGCGTCGAGCTCGCGCTGCGCATCGGCGCGCATTTCCCATCCGATGAGTGTGCGGATCAGCGCGATGTGATTCTGTGGCTCGCGCGGCGCGCGTTTCATCGCATCGCGGAGCGGCGCGGTCGCCTGCGCGAGCTTCTGCTTGAATTCGTCGGCAGCGATCCGATGATGCCGCCGGCAGCTCGAGCAGTCATTCAGAATGCGATATCTGCGGAGCGGAATGACCGGGATGAAAACAAAACAGATCCATTCACGGGTGTCGTACGACGAAAGCGTCGTCGAGCGTCCGCAGGATTCGCAGACATCCACTCGCGCAGAGCGGTTGCCCGCGCCGTAATAGTGCGTACCGATACCGTTGATCGTGTGCGGCACGGATCTCCTCCAATGTTGGGGTGTGTGCAGAGAAGATAGCAGAACCGCGGGATCAGTTTGTGCGGGGGATCACAGAGACCGGAGATACGCGACGATCTGCCAACGCCGCTCGTCCGGGAGGCGCGACCACGACGGCATGCCGCCCTTGAGGTCGCCATTGGTCAAGAACGAGAAGAGTGCGGTATCCGATCTGTCGTGCACCCTCGGCGTCTTCAGGCTCGGCGCCGTCTCGTGTCCTTCGGCGGCCGCTCCATGACAACTGGCGCAATGCGCACGATAGAGTTTCGCGCCGGCCATCACAGCTTCTGTTTGACCGGTGTAAGGATTCGACTGTTGGGCAGTCCGACAGGTCGAGGCGAGGATCAAGAGAAGCAACGCAGCGCGTTTCATCGGAACAGCCTTCCTTCGTAAGAGACGCCGATTCGCACGAACGCGCGGTTGCTGTTTCCCGTCAGCCCCCAGCCCGGACTCACCCGCAGTGTTGTGCCGTTGAGTAGTCCTAACGCGATGGTCGGCGCGATGTAGTGCGATGTCTCGTGCAATGTGACGTGACCTTCTTCGCCGAGGCCGCCGTAGAGCTCGAGGCCGAGCGTGATGTTTTCGCGGCAGAAGCGGCATTCGCTGGCGGTCGCCGCGAGAGCGAGCGGGCGGCTCGTGGCGAGCGCATAGCCGAATTCCCACGGTGGCGCGTTCAGGTGCCGCTCCGCGATCAGGTTCCCGGCGAAGTTCCAGCCGCGAGTATTGTTGGAGAGGATCAACTTCGTCTCGATCTCGCGCTTTTTTTCATGGCGGGATTCCGCGACCGGCTCGATGAAATCGCGCCACCCATCGAATCCGACGATCTCCTTGCTGATCTTGTCGGCTCCGTTGACGTCGGCGAATTCGACGTAGAGGACGGGATTGATCCGATGCTCTTTCATGAGCAGACGGAATCGATTTTCGAGGCGATATCCGGTGAAGCCGCTGCTCTCGCGCGAGGTGGACTGGCCGTCGAGGTAGAGCGCGGTTGTCCACCAGCCTGTGGCTCCGTATTCGAGCTCGAGGTAGCTGGCGACGGCGCGATTGCCTTGTTTGGGGACGCCGAAGACGGGATTGATGGCGACTTCGAGGTTGCCGGGCTCCTCCATGTGGTGGTTGTAGGTGACGAAGTAGGGGCTTTCCTGGGCGGAGGCGAGGGAGGCGATGAGGGCCAGCACCATGTTGCTAATGAGACTCAGTCTCAACATGACCTGATGAGATTAGTGCACATCGTGCGCCGGAGTCAAGAGCGCCGAAGCGCAAGGACGAATGCGACCAGGAAGCCCACGTCGCACCACGCCCACGGAATCCACATCGCCGGAATGCCCGGCGTCGTGAGCTGATACCAGAACACCAGCCCGGCGTACGCGATCTTGAGCGCGATGCCGTACGCGATCAGATTGCGATTGCGATCGGGATCGCGCGCGATCTGCAGGAACATGAAGCCGAAGATGATCAGCAGCAGCGCCGGAAACCTGACGTAGCCATCGTGGTTCGGCGGCGTGATCTGAAAGTGCGCGTAAAGCTGCGGCCAGAAGAAGAAGAAAATCAGACCGAAAAGACCGTCATAGATGGCGGCGACGTAGAAGAGCCATCGCCGCCAGTCGCTCTTCACGCGGCACCGTTCCGAATCGCGCGGCGTTTCTCGAGAAAGCGGCGCTGGCGCTCGCGCGTCGCCTCCCCTTCGTAGAGATCGCCCGCGAGATCGCGCAGGCCGCGCTCGAGCTGCGCAACACTCATCGCCGAAGGCACGAAATTCACATCGAATAGTGTACAGAGTTCCCACGCGCCGTCGCGCAGAATGCGTCTCTCCCTGCGCAGGCGATCGTAAAGCGGAGTGCCCGGAAAGGCGGTCTGCACCGTGATCTGTACTTCGAAGAGACCGCTCTCGCGAACGAAGTGGAGAACATCATCGAATGATTCCGGCCCGGCGCCGTCGAGGCCGAGGATGAAGCAACCGTTCACGGTGATGCCGAAGGATTGAATCCTGTCGATTGCCTCGCGATAACAATCGAATTGCCGCGCCTTCCAGTTCGACTTCTGCTCCACGCGCTCGAGCGGCGCTCGCGAGGGCGCCTCGAATCCGATGAGCACCTGCGCGCAACCGCTGTCGCGCATCAGCGACAGCAGTTCCGTGTCGGACGCGATCGACACGTCGGTCTCGGTGAACCAGCGGACCTGTTCGTGCGTCAGCGCGCGGAGCAGCTCGCGTCCGTGCGACTTGTTCGCAAAGGTGTTGTCGTCGGCAAATTCGATGAAGGGCTGCGGCCAGATCGATTTGATGGAGTGAATCTCATCGATCACCTTCGCCACCGGCTTGACCTTGAACCCCGGTGCGATGCGAATCGAAGCCGCGCAGAATTCGCAATCGAACGGACATCCACGCTGTGTTTGAACAGTCAGGCGGTTGTATTTCTCCGGGTCGAGCAATTCGAAGCGCGGCATCGGCGCATCGCCGAGGTCGAAGCGGAACGGACGAGCGTCGTACAGGACTTCCAGACTGTTCGACTTCAGATCGTCGATGACGCGAGGCCAAAGCGGCTCGCCTTCTCCGAGAACCAGCGCGTCGGCGTGTTGCGCGGCTTCGTGAGGAACGGCCGTGACATGCAGTCCGCCGAGAATCACTTTGGTCCCGGTCGCGCGATAACGATCCGCCAGCTCGTACGCCTCTTTGATCTGCGCGCTGAAGCTCGAGATCGCGACCGCGTCGAACGCGCCCGGCAGCCACGGCGCGTCATGCACGTCTGGCACGTCAATGTATTCGAGCTCGACGTCATCTGGCGTCGCGCCGGCGAGAGTGAGCAGACCGAGACTCGGAAGCGAAGCGATCACGCGATTGCGTTCTACGAAGCCCGGCAGCGTAAGTCCAAGGGCGGTGAGCTCTGGATCGTGCGCCCGTACGCCGCTCATCGCGAGAAGACCGAGTTTCATGTGACGAACCAGCCTCCGATCAGCCCACCGAGTCCCACCAGCACCGCCACCACCGGAATGGGAAAGAGATAGCGGAAACCGGTGCGCCACGCCGTCATGAAGCAGCATGCCGGCATCGTTACAACTGAGACGGCGAAGCCCGGCGAAGCGATACGGGCGTAAGCGTCGGGAATCGGAATCGCGAAGAGGCTGAGAGCAAAAAGTACGTTGATGATGCCGAGGCCGAAGAACGCGATGTGGCCGAGACGGATCATGCGGCGGCGCAGGGACGCGTAGCCGCCCATCCATTCATCTCTGTGAAAAAAGAGTCCGATCGTGGCGCCGGAGGTCGCGCCGGCGACCATCGCGATCCAGCCGATCATGAGGTTGAACCGGGCGGGCTCTACCATGATCTTGATAATGCGCCAACTGCGTCCGGCAATTCTCGACTTTTCAACCTACGTCTTTCCGATCGTCGCGACGCCGCTGCTGACGTGGATCTGGTGGCGCATCGCGGCCGGCAACTGGCGGCTCGTGGCGCTGGTTCTTCTTGTGCCCGTGCTTTTTGGCTATCTCACGGTTTGGATCGCGAGCCGCGTCGTTAAACGCTGGCGAATGACCGGGCCGTGGCGCATCGGTGGCGCGTACATCCATCACGGGTTCATCTACGCATCGAAGATGGCCTTCGTGCTGCTGCTCGCGACGCGAAATCCGGCGGCGGTTCGCACTTGGGTCGATCTGACGTCCGTTGCGGTCCTCGTTGGCGCTGCGACGGCGTTCGGCGGATGGTGGCACGACCTTCATGCGATTCGCGCCGGAAGGATCGAGTTGATCGGTCTCGATGCGCGCGCTGCCGAGGAATCACTCGCGTCGTTTGCGCCAATTTCGTATTTCAGTGTCGGCGCGACCTACGCCGTTGTCACGATCGTCGGATGGCAATACGTCGCCGCTGATCCGCACAAATTCATTCTGGTTTTCGCGGCCGCCCTTGCGATTCTGCTGATAGGACCGGCGCTCGTGACTATGCGAACTGCACGGTGAGCATCGAGACCGATCCGCCATCGATGCCTTCGACTGGAAATGTCACTGCATCATCCGGTGTGCTCGCACCCATGACGTAGAGCAGCGGCAGATAGTGATCGGGAGTCGGCGCGGAAAGCATCGCGTCGCGGCCTAATGTCTCATATTGCACGAGCGGCTCGTGCTCGTGATCGAGCAGCAGCGCGCGCGCCTGTTTTTCGAATCGCACCGCCCAATCGAACGGCTCGACCGGATGGCGTCCCCACGCGTACGCATGCAGGTTGTGAATGAGATTGCCGCTGCCCATGATGAGAATCTCCTCGTCGCGAAGGGCCGCGAGACTCTTGCCGATTTCGTAGTGAAATTCGGCAGGCTGCTTCTCATCGATGCTCAGTTGGACGACGGGAACATCGGCATTCGGAAAGACGTGGCAGAGCACCGACCACGTGCCGTGATCGAATCCCCACTGCTCGTCCGGCTCGACGACAGCTGGCGCGAGCAAGTCCTGAATGTGCATGGCCAGATCGCGATCGCCGGGCGCCGGATATCGCACTTCGTAGAGCGGCCGGGGAAATCCGCCGAAGTCGTGAATCGTGCGCGGATGATCCATCGCCGTGACGAGGGTCCCCGGCAAATACCAATGCGCCGATATCGCCACGACCCCCTTCGGCCTCGGCATCCGTTCGCCGATGGCGCGCCACGCCTGCGTGTACTTGTTGTTCTCGATCGCGTTCATCGGGTTTCCGTGCCCGAAGAAAATCGCTGGCATTCGCATCAGACTGCAACCGGCGGATGCGCGAGGCGTTCCACATCGGCGATCGCGCGCTCGACCTGGCGTTCGCGCTTCTCACTCTTGCGAGCGTTGCCGATGACGTCCTCGATCAACGCCCAGGTGACGTTCGACGGCTGGTAGCGATCCGGATTCGATTCAGCGACGTGCCGCCCGAGTGCGCCTAACGCGGTGTGATATGGCAGCGGAGTGGGATCGTCGATGTAGCGCGCGACGAGAAGTCCAACGGCCGCCGACTCGATGTAACCCTCGACTCCGGTGATCTGCCCCGCGAAGAAGATTCGCGGATCGCGTTTCGTCTGAAACGTGTTGCGCAGATGCTTCGGTCCGTTGATGAAGGTGTTGCGATGCATGGAGCCGAAGCGCGCGAATGCGCAATTCTCGAGCCCCGGAATCATCTGCAGCACGCGCTTCTGATCCGGAATCTTCATCTTGGTCTGGAAGCCGACGATGTTGAAGTATTCGTCCGACAGATCTTCTTTGCGCAATTGCACGACTGCGTGTGGCCGGTGCCCGGTGGCCGGATCTTCGAGGCCTACCGGTTTCATCGGACCGAATCGCAACGTGTCGACGCCGCGCGACGCGATCTCCTCGATCGGCAGGCATCCCTCGAAATGCGCCGCCTTCTCGAAATCGTGCAGCGGATACAGCTCGGCGGCGAGAAGCGCCTGCACGAACGCTTCGTATTGCTCGAGACTCATCGGCGCGTTGAGATAGTCCGTTCCCGTTCCTTTTCCGTACCGCGATTTCCAGTACAGCTTCGAAAAGTCGAGTGAATCGGCCGACAGGATCGGCGCGATCGCGTCGTAGAAATAAAGGCCATCACGACCGAGAAAGTCGTTGATGGCTTCGAAGAGCGGATGCGACGTCAGGGGCCCGGTCGCGATCACGAGGCGGTCGTATCCGTCGAAATCAAGTGATGTTATTTCATCACGATAAATGTTCACACTACTGGCGACAGCCTGTGTGACGGCAGCCGAGAATCGTTCGCGATCGACCGCGAAAGCGTCGCCCGCCGGAACTCTGGCTTCTTGGCCGCAACGCATGACG
>DATBSF010000303.1:0-5259 GCA_036559905.1 Thermoanaerobaculia bacterium
GGCTCGAACGCCTCGCGAAAGCGCGCGGCATCGATCCCGACGATCTGCAGCTCGCGTATCTCCGTCCCGAGCACATCGGAATCAAAGTCGTGTGGAAGGACCTCTCGCGCGGCATCTGCGCCGCGGTCCTCGGCGAGCACGAGATCGTGAGCGGACATCGCGTGCCGCTGGTTCCGAATCAGACGCTCTACGCGCTGGAAGCAACATCGCGTGAAGAAGCGGCCGCGATTGCCACGGTCCTCAACTCGACAATCGTCAACGCGCTGGCGGTGATGACCGCCGAGCGCGCAAAAGATTTCCACTACCGCTATTTCGGCCGCACCATCGCGCGCATACCGCTGCCGCTCAACGCGCTTTCGATGCCGATCGCAAAGGCCTACGGCGTCTCGCCCGCCGAAGAATCGCGTCTCTCCGAGTTCCTCGCCCGCCGCCTCGGCAAGACGATCGATGATTCCAATTCCGAGCGCAGCGAGGAATCAACCGGGGCGCAGCGAGGAACAACTTCGTGGCGCCACAGCTGACTCCTCGCTCCGCTCGGAGTTGCGATGATTGAGCTCGCGCCGCACCAGCGCGACGCGGTCGATCGCATCCGGATTCTTCTCGATCGCTTCCAGGGTGCAATCCTCGCGGACGAAGTGGGCCTCGGAAAATCATTTGTCGCGGCGGCGGTCGCAGCCGCGCTTTCCGCAAACACGATCGAGGTGATCGTCCCCGCATCACTCGTCGATCAATGGAAACAAACGCTCGGCGACTTCGGAGTCGACGCGCGTGTCATCACGCACGACTCGCTGCTTGGCGATCGCTTCGTCGCGCAGCCGCGACAGCAGCGACTGTTGATCGTCGACGAGGCGCACGGCTTTCGAAACAGCAGCACCCAGCGCTATCAGGCGCTGGCGCTGCGATCCATCGGCGCGAAATTGCTACTCGTCACCGCGACGCCGATATGCAATTCGCCCGATGATCTCTACTCGCTGCTCGCGCTCATCGCGGCGGACGACGGACTTCGCGCGATCGGAATCGCATCGATCGAGGACAGTTTCCGCAATCGCGATGCGAACGCGATCCGCGCGATTCTCTCGGAGCTCGTCATTCGCCGCGATCGCGACGTTCTCACTGCGGATTTGCAGTTCGGAACGATCGAGCGGCACGTGATTCGCCACCCGCTGCTCGACGCGAAAGGCATCGAGGAGCTGCAGTTTCCGCTCATCAGCGAACATCACGCGCTGCTGCGCCGGATTCTCTGGCGCCGGCTGGAGTCGAGCGAGGCGGCCCTGCTCGAATCCATCCGCCGGCAGACGCGGTTCTACGAGCGCGCGCTCGATTGCCTCCGCACAGGCCGCACGCTGAACAAACGCGAATACCGGCGCGCGTTCGGCCACGAAGAAGATCGCGACGCGTTCCAGGAAGTCTTGTTCTGGGATGTCTTCGCGCCGGCGGAGGCTCGAATCGATGCCGGCGAGATTCGCGAAGAAATGGCGCGGCTCGATTCGATCGCGGCCGCCGCAGCCGGTGCGCCAAAGCGCAAACGCGAGATGCTGATCAACATCCTCGGCGAGCCGACGCTGATCTTCACCGCTGCGATCGCGACGGCGCGCGACCTTCGCAGCGCGATTCCAAACGCCGGCATCATGACTTCGCGCGGCATGCAGCCGATCGACGCGCTGGATGGCTTTCGACGCGGCCGCATCGACACGCTCATCTGCACCGATCTCGCTTCAGAGGGTTTGAACATGCAGCGCGCAGGCGTGATCGTGCACTACGACATTCCGTGGAATCCGGTGAAGCTCGATCAGCGCAACGGACGCGCGTGGCGTATCGGCCAGACGCGCGACACCGTCCGGGCGATCTATTTCATTCCCGATTCGAGGCGCACACGGATCATCGAGACGGTCGCCTCAAAGAATCGAACGCGGAGGCGGCTCCTTGATGGCGGGCCGATAGCTGATCGCTGCGCCATCAGCTTGCTTGCGCTTCCACCTCGTCTCCCACGCGACTCCTCCGCTGTCGCGCTCATCCGCCGCCTCCGCGAAGCAAGACTCGCGATTCCACCCGTGCTCGCCCGCCGCTACCGCGCGGGCATCGAGCGTCTTTTCAACGACATGTCCGGCGAGTACATCGACGAGCGCCGTCTGGGCGAACTCCTCGCGCTCGTTGAATGCGAGATAATCGACGGCAGTGGACCTCCTGATCGTCGATGACGAAGCATCGCTTCGCGACCTCCTGAGCACCGTTTTCGAAGAGGATGGCTGCCGCGTCGAGACCGCCGGGACGCTGGCCGAGGCGCGGGGGGTGGTGCAGAAGGACGAGGTGGATCTCGTCCTGTGCGACCTCATGCTGCCTGACGGATCGGGACTCGAGCTCCTGCGCGAGATCAAAGCGCAGAACCCATCGATCGCCGTCATCATGATCACCGCCCACACTTCAACGAAGTCGGCGGTCGACGCGCTCAAAGCCGGCGCCTTCGATTACATCGCGAAGCCGTTCGACGTCGAAGAGCTGAAGATCATCGTCCGCAAGGCCGTCGAGCGCAAAGAGCTCGAAGACGAGAACCTTCATCTCCGCACCGCCCTCGAAGAAAAATTCACGTTCGCCAACATCATCGGCCGCAGTGGGCGCATGCAGGAGATCTTCTCGATCGTCCAGCGCATCGCCAAGACACAGTCGACCGTGCTGATCTCCGGCGAATCGGGCACGGGAAAAGAACTGATCGCGCGCGCGATTCACTACAACTCCGGCCGGCGCGGAAAGTTCGTCTCGATCAATTGCGGCGCGCTGCCCGAGAATCTGCTCGAGTCGGAGCTGTTCGGCCACGAGCGCGGCGCATTCACGGGCGCGATTCGCGAGAAGCGCGGACTCTTTCAGGAAGCAGAGCGCGGGACGATCTTTCTCGACGAGATCGGCGAGACCTCGACCGCCATGCAGATCAAGCTCCTTCGTGTGTTGCAGGAGCGACTCGTGCGGAAAGTCGGATCGAACACCGAGTCGCAGGTCGACGTGCGTGTGATCGCGGCCACGAACCGCGACCTTTCGGAATCGATCAAGGCCGGCACGTTCCGCGAGGATCTTTTTTATCGCATCAACGTCATTCCGATCACGCTGCCCGCGCTGCGCCAGCGCAAAGAAGACATCCCGCTGCTGGTCGAACACTTCATCGCGAAATACTGCGCGAACCTCGGCGTCCCGCAGAAGAGGATTTCCGCCGACGCCATGCGCGCGATCGAGAAGTACCACTGGCCGGGCAATGTGCGCGAGCTCGAGAATGTGGTCGAGCGGATGATCGCGCTCGAGACTTCCGAGGTGCTCACGACCAAATCACTTCCCGAGGCCGTGCTCCTCGGCGGAAGCATTCCGGATGTGACGTTCGATCTGCCGCCCGACGGCATCTCGCTCGAGGATCACCTCGAAGCGATCGGCAAGATCTTCATGATGAAGGCGCTCGAGCGCACTGGCGGCGTGCAGACGCAGGCGGCCGAGCTGCTGCGGATGTCGTTTCGCTCGTTCCGCTACTACGCGAAGAAGTACGATCTCATCCGGAGCGAAGGGAAGCAGGAGGACATCGTCGAGGTGGAGAATGAGAAATGAGATCGCGGCGGCCGCTGTGGCGCTGCTCGTTGCGTGCGGCGTGAACTCCCCCGCCCCCACCGCCCCAACCCAGCCCCCCGCCCCCGCCGGTTCGCGGGTCGTTCTACCCGACGGCTACGTCGTCCACGTGGAGGTCGCGTCCGACGACGCGACGCGCCAGCAGGGCCTGATGTATCGCGACAGGCTCGCGGCCGATCGCGGGATGCTTTTCTTCTTTCCGCAGAACGGCAACTATCCGTTCTGGATGAAGAACACCTTGATTCCGCTCGACATGATCTGGATTGACGATCAGAAAAAGATCGCGCACGTCGCCTCCAACGTGCAGCCCTGTAAGGCAGATCCGTGTCCGAGCGTTCCGCCGAATGCCGACGCGCGTTATGTGCTGGAGCTGGCCGCAGGCGTGGCCGCGCGTCACGGTTTGGCAAACGGTCAGACGTTGCGCTTCGAAGGCATGGATAATGTGGTAATCCGCTGAATCATGCTCCGAACCCGCGGCGAGAATCTCCGATCGATTTACATTTTCCTGTTCCTGAATATCGCCTTCTTTCTGCTGCAGAACCAGGACCTCGAGAAATTCACGCGGATGTTCTCGTTCGAACGCCACGCCGTTCAGTCGGGCGAGCTCTGGCGCCTCTTCACCTATCAATTCGTGCAAGCGGGACATGTCGGATTGCTGCCGATCCCGCCGGTCCTCACACTCTTTCTCAACCTGATTCTGCTGACGCTCATGGGGATGAACGTCGAAGAAGAGTGGGGCACGTTTCACTTCGTCAACTTCTACCTCATCTCCACGTTGACGACCGCCGCTGTGGGGGCGTTCACCAACACGCCGCTTCTCGGCTCGTACTTCATCAACTTCACGCTGCTCTTCGTGTACGCCGCGATGAATCGCGAGCAGCGCTTCTATCTATCGATGCTGATTCCCATCCGCGTCACGGTTCTGGCGTGGCTCGGGCTGGCGGCGCTGATCGCGGGAGTCTTCTTCGGCAGCCGCGCGAATCTGGCGGCGCTCATCGGCGCGCTGGCCGGCTTCGCGTACTTCCTGCTGCATCGCGTCGAGGTCGTCGCAGTCGAGCCGCCAGGTTACGAGCCGATGCCGGAGGAACAGAAGGGCGTCAGCATTGCGATGCGGAATGCCGCACGCGTGACCGCGGTGAAGAAAGCGCTGGCGACGGGATCGGATGCCGACATCGACCGGCTGATCTCAATCGCCGAACGCGAGATCGTACGCGGCGTAAACATCTGTCCGCCCGTCGACTTCAAACCGGAGCACTCCGATCGCTACTGCGTGAAATGTGAAGGATTTGCGGAGTGCACGGCGCGGCACATGCGATTGAATCGGCCGAAGCGAGCGGAGGCGGATCCGAGGGCGGAGCCGGTGCCGGAGACGTGATTCAAAAGTGAATTAAGAATTTCGAATTTCGAATGAAGAATTAAGAATGAGGACAGCCCGAATTCTCAATTCTTAATTCGAAATTCGAAATTCTTAATTCAGCCTTTCACTCTTTCGGCGTTCCCCCACCGCCCCCGCCCCCACCACGCCGTCTCCTCCGAAATCGCCGCCGTCCCTTCGGCTTGTTCCCATCCGGAGCCGGCGGAGGGTTGGGCGTGGGGCGGGAGCGTGGCGGGGGTGGGGCGGCGGCGGCGGCAGGTTGCGCGTGTGGGCGCGCGCCGCGA
>DATBSF010000304.1:0-14511 GCA_036559905.1 Thermoanaerobaculia bacterium
GCCGCCGGCGACACGTGGGGATCGGGCGTCGGACGCTTCGCGAATCCGCCCTACGACGCCGCGGCGTGGGACGACTTCCGATCGCGCATCGAGAAACAGGCGCGCCAGGCGCAGGAGAAATGCCTGTGCGGCGACGCGGCCTGCAACACCGCGAAGGGCGCGATGAGCGATCTGCGCAGCCTGGTCAACGAGATGGACTCAGCGCTGCGCAGCGGCTCCCCTCCGCCATCCGATCTCGTGCAACGGCAGGAGGCCATCGACAACGCGATCAACGCCGCGCGCGACGCAGCGAAGTAGCCTTCTGGAGTGCGGCGGCTTGCCGCCGCTCTTTTGGCCGCGGCAAGCCGCGGCCATGAAAGCGGTGCCAAGGCACCGCACTCCAAATCAGGCCAGAACGCCCCGCACTTTCGGGTCGTAATTCGGGAAGACGGACTTGAGCGACGCGATGCCGAGCTGTTTCGTCAGCAGCTCTGCGAAGATGTCGCGGAAGTCGGTCGTGATCGCCAAATCGCGGTTCTCGTAAAGATCGGTGAGTCCCGGCCACTTGCCGTAGACCTTCCCGCCCTTCACGCCGCCCCCCACGATCATCATGAAGTTCGCGTGGCCGTGATCGGTGCCGCGATTTCCATTCTCGCGAACGGTCCGGCCGAACTCCGACATCGTGACCAGAACCACATCGCCCATGCGCGATCCGAGGTCGCGGGTGAACGCGGCGATGGCGTCGCTGAACTGGCGGAGGTTGTTCGCGAGTTGTCCCTGCGCGCCGCCTTCACCGGCATGCGTGTCCCATCCGCCGACGTCGGTGAATGCGACCTCCAGCCCGATATTCGACTTGATGAGCTGCGCGATCTGCTTGAGCGAGTTGCCGAGCGGATTGGTCGGATAGACCGCGCCATTCTCGGGCTGCAGCTTCGTCGGATCGGCCGATTTGAGAACGCGCGACGCCTCGAAGGCGTCTTTGTACATCGACTCGAATCCCGGCACGGCGCCACGGACACCGAACTGCGCGATGTTCGTCATTGCGAGTGCATTCGAATTTCCCGACAGAATTCGCGGCAAGGCCGACCCAAGCGCAACTGCCCGAAACGGCGATGCACTCTTCTTCAACGCCACCGCCCTCGACAAAAACCCATCCTCGGTCGTCTTCACGCCTGGAGTTCCCGACTCCATGAAATCCTGCGCGTCGAAATGCGATCGCGTCGCATCGGGACTTCCGACTGCGTGCACGAACGCGAGCGATTTGTCCTTGAAGTACGGAACGACGGAGGCAAGCGAAGGATGCGTGCCGAAGAATCCGTCGAGATCGAGAATGGATTCGCGCGGGATGGCGATCGTCGGGCGCGCTGTGTAGTACGCCTGCTCGCCGTACGGCACGACGACGTTGAGCCCGTCGACGGCGCCGCGCTGAAAAATCGCGACGAGGACTTTCTTGCCCTTCGTCGTGGCCGCGCCGGCCATCTTCACGAAAACGTTGGGAAGGAGACCGCCCGCAACGAGGGCGAGTCCGGATGATTTCAGAAAAAATCTTCGGTCGATCATTGTCGTTGAAACTCCGGGGCTCCGAGCTCGAGAGCCGTCGCTTTCGGATCGGCGACCGAAGCGCGCACTCCCGGCAATTGATTGTTCGCCAGCGCCACCGCGAAGTTGAGCCGGTTCATCAGCGCGCCGGTGTTGATCCAGACGTCGCCGCGATCCGAATAGCCCGTCGGCGGCTGCGCGCCGTACAGCGGCTCGCCGATCTGCTGCAGCGCCCGCGCAATCGGAAGCGGATTGTCGACCGTGGCGTTCACCGCGCGAACCGCCGAGATCACGTACTCGAACGGCGACTTCATCTTCGCGCGATACTGCTTCGGGTCCCAGAATTCCGGACTGGTGATGATCGCTCGCACGCTCTCGCGCAGATCGCCATCGGTCGCGAGGAACTTCTTCGCAACGCGATCGACGAGCGCCTTGGGCGGATCATCGGAAACGAGACGCTGGCACAGCTGCAGCGCGATGTGATGGGCGGTGGCTGGATGATGCGCGAGAATGTGGATCATCCGCTCGCCTTCTTCCATTCCACCGCCGGCGCGGAAATGCACGCCTAACACTGTCTTCTCGCCGCTGTCATGCAGTCGCGGCCGGAAGATGAATGTTCCATCGCGCTGATCGATCGTCCATCCGGTGAAGACGCGCGCCAGCTCGGTGACATCCTTCTGCGTGTACCCGGCATCGACGCCAAGCGTGTGCAGCTCCATGATCTCGCGCGCGTAGTTTTCGTTGAGCGCGCCGGAGTGCGAGCGGGCGTTGTCGAGATAGAAAAGCATCGCCGGCGATTTCGCCGTGGCCGTCAACAGGTCTTCGAAGTGTCCCCAGATGCGCGGCCGGATCGTGTCGCGCTCGTAGCTGGTGAGCATGAAGCGGTCGGGACCCTTGCCGATGAAGACGTTGAAGTGGTTGAACCAGAAATCGACCATCACCTCGTTGAGCTGACGATCGGATTCGGCCGCGCGGATGATGCGCTGCGCGACGAGATCTTCGACGACCTCGCGGCCCTTCTGACGCATCTCCTTCAATTCCGGTGTATCAGCCGTCGCGTCTTCCGCTTTGCGCGCACGCCGCGCCTGGACCAGCGGCTTGTAGTAGGTGTCCATGATCGCGCCGTTGCTCATCTGCAGAGTCGGCATGTTCTGCAGGCGCGCTTCGACCGCGCGATCCGGAATCGCATCGGGATGGAGCTGCTGATCGATCCAGACGTCGATTCCATCTTTGAGGACTTTGTCGACGTCGCCCGGACGCGGGCCGAACGCCAGGCGATTGAGAACGTGAACGGCGCGCTGCTGTTCGGTAAGTTTCGGATGGGGACTGAGGCCGGTCGTCAGCAGCAGCGCGACCAGCGGTAAAGCGAGGCGTTTCATGCACGTTAGACGCGCAATGCGGACGCCCGTTTACGGCAGGCGCGGGACGAGCCAGCCGTCGACGACGCGGGCGTCGAAGCCGAAGAGATCGCGCACGACATCCGGCCTCATCAGCTCTGCCGGCGGCGCGTCGAGCGCCAGCGAGCCCCTCTGCATCACGAGCATGCGGTCCGAATAGGCGGCCGCCCAGTTCAGATCGTGCGTTGCGTAGATCACGGTCGTTTCGGTGCGGCCGACGATGTCGCGCAGCAGCCGGGAGAACTGCTGCACGTGCGAGACGTCGAGCGACGCGAGCGGCTCATCGAGCAGAATCAGCTTCGGATGTCCCGCCAGCACGCGCGCGAGAAAGACGCGCTTGCGCTCGCCGCCGGACATCTCGTCGAGATATCGATCGGTCAAATCGGCCGCATCGCACTGCGCGAGGGCGCGGTGCGCTTCTTCGCGATCGGCATCGCTCTCCCATTCGAATCGGCCGAGGAATGGGGCGCGGCCGGAGAGGACGACGTCGAAGGCGCGCATCGGAAAAGTCGGATCGGGATCCTGCGGCAGATATCCGACGCGCCGCGCGTACTCCTTTGGCCGCCAGGCGGCGAGATCGCGGTCCTCGAAATCGATCGTGCCCGCATCCGGCGCGAGAACGCGCGCGAGCATTTTCAGCAATGTCGATTTTCCTGAGCCGTTCGGTCCCGTGAGCGCGACGAGCTGCGTCCGTTGAAAATCGGCCGTCAGATCGCGCACTGCGACGACGCTGTCGTATGCGTACGACACTCCGCGAATCGCAAGCATCAGCGGCTCCTCCGCAGCAGCGAGAGAAAAAACGGGACGCCGAGGATCGCGGTGAATGCTCCGACGGGAAGTTCGGAGTCCGGCAGCGCCAGGCGGGACGCGAGATCGGCGAGCACCAGAAGTATCGCGCCGCCGACCGTCGAGAGCGGCAGCAGCACGCGATAGTCGCGCCGCCACATCAGCCGCATCAGATGCGGAACGAGCAGGCCGACGAAGCCGATGATTCCGCTGACCGCCACCGCTGCGCCGGTGACGATCGACCCGGCTGCGAATCCGATCAGCTTGATGCGCTCGGTGTCGACGCCGCGCGACTTCGCGTCATCTTCGCCGAAGGCCAGCATCCGCAGATCGCCGCCGATCGTGAACAGCGCGATCATCGCGACAATCACGAACGCGAGCAGCAACACGACGTCGTTCCATGTTGCTCCGAAAAGCGTTCCCATCATCCATCGCAATGCAGCCGTCAAATCGCCCGCCGGCGCCAGGGCGAACGCGATGAGGATGATCGCCGAGAAAAGCGCGTTGAGGACGAGTCCGGAAAGCAACAGCCGCGTCGGATCGGTGTACTCACGCCGCCGCGCGAGGACGAACACCGCGGCCGTCGCCGCGCATGCGCCGAGGAACGCGACGATCGAGACCACGCCCGGAATGCGCGCGAGTCCGAGTGCCGTCGTCACCGCCGCGCCACACGCTGCGCCGCCCGAGACGCCGAGGATAAATGGATCGGCCAGCGGGTTGCGGAGGAGAGTCTGGAATGTGACTCCGGCGCTCGCGAGCGCTGCGCCGACCAGCGCCGCGAGCAGGACGCGCGGAAGTCGAATGTCGAAGAGCACCGTGCGCGCCGTCGGCTCGCCCGCGATCGCGTCTCGCCACGAAACGGATGCCGTGCCGAACGTCGACGCCACGAAGATCGCGATGACGAGTGCCGCCAGCAGCAGCAACATCGGACGGATCAATGCGACATTTCCCACAGATCGATGATGTGATTGAGCGCCGCCGCCGCGAGCGGCATTCGCGGACCGGGACGCGTGAAGAGATTCTCGTCGACGGGCACGGCATACACGTGCACGTTCGCGCGGCGCAGAAGCGCATCGACCGCTTCGCGCTTCACCGACTTGCTCGGATAGAGCAACAGGTCCGGCGGATGTGCCGCGAAAGACTCGAACGAATATTGCGGCCAGCCGGGAGCCGAGACCGCGTTCTGCGCGCCGGTCAGCACGAAGAGATCGTCGACGAAACTTCCTGTTCCAGCGACGTACAGCGGTTCGGTCCACACGGCAAAGAGAATCCTTGGCGGCTTCGCACGCTTGCGCCGCTGCTGCTCGAGCTCCAACGCGACCCGTGGAGGATTTGGACATCCGAGGGCGCGCGCGAGGTCACGCATCGAGCTGTCGACCTGTGCGAGATGATCGGTTGTGATCACTTTGAGCGGAACGTGCGCCGCCTCGAGCGCGTGCCGCAGGTTCGGATGCGCGTTCGAGGCGCTGGCGATGACGAGATCGGGATGCAGCGACACGATCTTCTCGATGTTCGGCTCGACCCCGCCAACGCGCGGCAGCCGGCTGGCGCCCTCGGGATAGTCGGAGAAGTTGTCGGTGCCGACGACCTTCGATCCGCATCCCAGCGCGAAGAGCATTTCAGTGACGTTGGGGGCGAGGGAGACCACGCGTTGAACGGCGTGTCGAGGCTCTTGCGGCTGCGCGCAGGCTAGGACGAGAAGAACGATGAACGATGAACGATGAACGATGAACCTCAACGTCTTGTTCATCGTTCATCGTTCCGCGTTCATCGTTTTTCTAGGTTTCCCCTACCTCTTCTTCTTCCATGTCGTTCGGGACGCCGAGGCGCGAGCAGGCGGCGGCGTACATCTGCTTCGATGCGTTGATCGCGTTTTGCAGCTCCGCGATCTTGTCCTTGACCTTCCCGAGCTCCTCTTCGATCTGCTCTTTGAGGTCGTTGATTTCCTGTTTGGTGACCTGCAGCGTCGTCTCGTAGAACTTGCGCTGCTGATCTGTTAGAACCGCCATCTCTCGGGCCTCCGAAGGGCGCGCGATTATAGCTTAAAGTCGACGGGCACCGTGGTCCACGATTTGACGCGCACGCCATCCTTCATCGGCGGAGAAAACGACGAAAGGCGGACGATCTGCAGCGCCGCTTCGTTCAGTCCGACCGGCCTGTTGATCGGTCGGATGACTTTCGCCTCGAGCACCTTGCCCGTTTCGGAGATGAGCGCGCTGATGAGCACCGTTCCTTCAACGCGCTGAATGCGCGCCATCGGCGGATAGGGCACCGAAGCGCGGCGCGTCATCCTGGCGGCCACATCTTCCGTCCCGGAGGCGATGAGATCTCCCTCACGGGTGCGCGGAGTCTCGGCGGCGGCGGGCTGCGGTGCGGGGGCGGGCGGCGGTGCCACCACCGGCTGGATCACCGGCTGCGGAACAGGGGCGGGCGGGGGGGCGATCACCGGCTGGGGCTGCGCGATCACAGGTTGCGGTTGCGGTTGCGGCTGCTGTTGCGGCGGCGGCTGAGGAACAACGCGCTGCAGGAGTGGTTGTGGCGTCGGTTGTGCGGCGGCGATCTGCTGTCGGCGCGCTTGATCTTGCAGGCGCGCGCGCTCGGCGGCCAGCCGCTTCTGCACTTCCGCATCGACCTGCGACGGATCGATGATCGGCTGCGTCGATGTCGGAACAGTCGACACCGCGACCGTTTCACTGACAGGCGGCGCGACGGCCGTCGTCGTCTCGACAGGTTTCGGGGCAGGCGCCGGCGCAGGCGCTGCGACCTGCTGCTGTGGCGCGGCGGACGTTTTCCGGCTCTGCACGTAGAAATATCCGCCGACGCCGGCAACCGCGATGATCAGCGCGGCGACAGCGATCATCACAACCGGCGATTTCTTCTTGGGAGCGTTACGATCCTCCCATCTCGGCATCATCACGCCCGGTGGAGTGGATGGTGTCGAAACGGCAACCGGAGCTTTTGCGACCGGCTTCGGCTCCGGTGTCGTGACGACCGGCTCCGGCTCGATAACCGGCTGCGGAATCGGCGTTGCGGCATCGAGCCGATGCATGTAGATCGCGAGGTCGGCGCTCGTGGGCGTTGGTTTGATCTCGTACAACACAGCGTCGAGATCGCGCGCCATGTCGGCGGCGGTCTCGAATCGATCCGACGGTTCCTTCGCCAGCGCCTTCAGAACGATCCTGTCCACCTCGGGCGGCACGTCTTCGTTGAATTTCGACGGCGGCTCGACCTTCGCCTCGCGGACCTGATCGAGAATCGAGATCTCGTTCTCACCTGTGAAGAGCTTGCGATTGGTCAGCATCTCGAACAGCACCGCGCCCAGGGCAAAGATGTCGGAGCGGCGATCGATTGCTTTGCCCCACGCCTGCTCGGGCGACATGTACTGCAGCTTTCCCTTGAGCGCGCCGGCCTGCGTGTGCGAGGCCTTCGAAGCGGCCTTCGCGATTCCGAAGTCGCACAGCTTGATGTCGCCTTCCTGCGAGATGAGCACGTTCTGCGGCGAGACGTCGCGATGGACGAGGCCCATGTCGCGATTTTCGAAATCGCGTTTGCGATGCGCGTAGTCGAGCGCGGCGGCGATCTTCGTCGCGATGAACAGCGACAGATCGATCGACAGCGGCGTATCGCGCTCCTGCGCGCTGCGGAGGATGGTCTTCAGATCGAAGCCATCGATGTACTCCATCGCGATGTAGTACGACGTCTGGATTTTGCCGAGGTCGTAGATGTGGATGATGTTGTTGTGGTTGAGCTGCGCCGCGAGCTTCGCTTCATCGATGAACATGTCGATGAACTCGCGGTTGTCGGAAAGATGCGGAAGGATTTTCTTGATCGCGACGATCTTCTGGAATCCCTCAACGCCGCGCATCCGCGCCTTCCACACTTCGGCCATTCCGCCGGTCGCGATCTTATCGAGCAGGACGTACTGGCCGAATCGCGTGCCGTCGGTCGGCTCGGGTTCGTCGACCACCGGCGCAGCAGGAGCTGGTGCCTGCGTGAACACCGGGACGGAGATCGGAACTTTTTCTTCGACCGGCGCCGGCCGCGGCTTGGGCCGTGAGCTCGTCGTGAGGTCGGCCATGATTTTGTCGAGCTCCGCGGAACCGGGTTGCGTTTTCGCTTTTGGAGCCGGTTTCATCACGCCCGAAAGCGTGTCGGCGATCAGCTTGTCGACATCATTCTTTGAGCCCATCGGTTTTTTTCCTCCGCCATGGGCGGAGGATTCGGCCAGAACATCGCCGAAGATCTGATCGGAAGTGAGCTGCCCCTCCGCCCGCCCCAACATCTGATGCACCTTGCTCAAAAAATCTCCCTCGGAGTACGGCTTGGGAAGGATGTCGGTGGCTCCGAGTTTCACCGCATCCGCTTTCGGACTGCTGCCGGTGTATCCCGAGACGGTCAGCAGGATCGGCGTCTCGGCGAGGTGCTCGCGCTGCCGGATGGCGCGGATCATGTCGCCCGAGTTCGTTTTCGGGATGATTGTGGAGAGGACGATCAGTTTTGGATTTTGCAGGTCGAACGCGCGGAGCGCCTCATCGGCATCATGCGCGAAGAGGGCGTCGACCGCTTGTCCCGCCAGAGCCTGCTTAACGCGGTCGATGTACTTTGGCTCGTACTCGATCACCAGTATGGCTTCGGGCATGCCTCATTATAAAAGGAGTGCCTAGTGCCTAGTGCCGAGTGTCAAGAACTCGCCCCCTCGGCACTAGGCACTAGGCACCCGGCACTTTCTTCACTTGCATTATCGAAAAAGCTATCGGATACTACGCCCGCACCTCCGTGCGATGATCATCAGGCTTCCTGCCGGGCGTTTTTGAGAGTAAACATCTCCGCCCCGATCGTCGGTTTCCGGCAACTCGAAGGTGAGCAATAGCCAGGGTTTTTGTTTGAGTTTCGATGACACCAGACAATCGGCAACCGCGTAAGCGGCGAAGGCGCAGACGGCGCCCAGGGGCGTCGTTCGCTGGTCAATCGACGCAGGACGGCGGGATGCCATCACAGATGAGCAATTCAGAGAATCCACAGGACGGCGGAGGCAACGGCGGCAACGGACCACTTCCGATGCCGGGAACCGGTCCAGGACCGGGCCCGGGCGGGCCGGGGGGCGGACCGGGCGGAGGGGGGCGGCGGCGCAGAAGGTCGCGTCATCGCCGGAGGGGCGGCGGGGGCGGGATGATGCAGCAGGAGGGCTCGTCGGCTCCGATCAAAGTCCCGAGCGGCGAGCTGATTCCGACCGGCGGCGTCCTCTACATCAAGCCGACCGGCACCGGCCTCCTCGTCAAGGCTGAAAACAACTATGTTCCCCAGCCGGGCGATCCGATCGTCCCGCGCTCTTTTATCGACCGGCTGCATCTCCAGCAGGGACTTCTTCTCGCCGGCAGCGCACGGCGCGCCGGAAACAATCTCGAATTCGTCGGCCTCGAGCAGGTCGAAGGGATGTCGCTCGAGGAGTACCGCGAATCGCGGCGTCCATTCTCCGAGTTGATCTCGATCGATCCGAACGAGATGTTCAAGCTCGAGACCGAGCCGGAGCGCCTGACGACGCGCGTGCTCGATCTCCTTTCACCGCTCGGAAAAGGTCAGCGCTGTCTGATCGTCGCTCCGCCGAAAGCGGGAAAAACGACGCTGCTCAAAGACATCGCGCACGGAGTGAATCTCAATCACCCGGATGTCATCGTCATCGTGCTGCTGGTCGACGAGCGGCCCGAGGAAGTCACCGATTTCCGACGCTCGGTGGAGAACGGCGACGTCATCGCCTCCAGCTCCGACGAGACTGCCGACAATCACATCCTGATCGCCGAGGTCGTTCTGGAACGCGCGCGGCGGCTGGTCGAGATGAAAAAACACGTGCTCATCCTGTGCGACTCGATCACGCGCATGTCGCGCGCGTACAACAACGAGCAGCGCGGATCGGGAAAGATCCTCTCCGGCGGCATCGATGCGCGCACGATGGAGAAGCCGCGACGATTCTTCGGTGCTGCGCGCAACGGTGAAGACTGGGGATCGCTGACCATTGTCGCCACCGCGCTGGTCGACACCGGCTCCCGCATGGACGAAGTGATCTTCCAGGAATTCAAAGGCACCGGAAATACGGAAATCGTTCTCGATCGCGGCCTCTTCGAACGGAGAATCTTTCCGGCGATCAACATCGCGCAGACCGGCACGCGCAAGGAAGAAAAGTTGTTACCGCCACCGATCCTCGCGAAAGTGCATACTCTGCGGCGGGCGCTGGCGGGAACAGATCCGATGAACGCCATGAAGATGCTGCTGGAACGCCTGCAGAAGTTCCCCAGCAACGACGCGTTCCTCAAGAGCTTTTGACGATTCATAAATCCGAATTGCAGCATCAAAATTCAGACGCAACATCTTTACGCGATATCCGCGCTTGGCCGACTCCAGCTGCGGCTGTTTTCGTGATAAAAAGGATTTTCAATAATCGCCTTGCAAATCGCTCAGCAATTCTTTTCAGGAGGATCTATGTCTAGGTTGAAGAGATCGGCCGTCGTGTTTGCGGCCATTTGTGTCCTGATCGGATCCGCGCTCTTCGCGCAGGTCACGACCGGCAACATTAGCGGCAACGTGAAGGCCAAACAGGACAACTCGGCGCTGCCGGGAGTCACGGTCGAAGCGGTGCACGTTCCGACCGGCACTCGTTATTCGACGGTGGCGGGCGCGAACGGCTACTTCATCATTCCCAACGTGCGCGTCGGCGGACCTTACCGCGTCACCGGCACATTGGAAGGATTCAAGCCCATCACCATGGAGAACGTCCAGGTGAATCTCGGCGAGACCGCGAACGTCGAGATCGCGCTGCCGATGGCAGCGGTGTCCGAGGCGATCGTCGTGACGGCGGCCGTCGATCCGATCATCAATCCGAATCACACCGGATCGACATCCTCGGTCTCGACGGAGCAGATCCAGCAGCTCCCGACCGTGAACCGTCAGCTGCAGGACTTCGCGCGCACGAATCCGTACGTCGTCACCAGTCTCACCGGCGACGGAACGTTCATGACGATCGCGGGCCGGAGCAACAAGTACAACAGCATTCAGCTGGACGGCGCGGTGTACAACGATCTGTTCGGCCTCTCGGCCTCGGGCACACCGGGTGGCGGGACCGGCACGCAGCCGTTCTCGCTGGAAGCCGTTTCGCAGCTGCAGATCCTCATCTCGCCGTATGACGTGCGGCAGAGCGGCTTCACCGGTGGCGGCGTCAACGCCGTCACGCGCACAGGATCGAACGCCCTCGAAGGATCGGTGTTCGGGACAAAGCGCAATCCGTCGTACGTCGGCAAGGGTCCCACCGACACGAAGGTCGGCAACTTCAAGCAGACGCAGTGGGGCGGCCGCGTCGGCGGACCGATCATCCGAGACCGCGTCTTCTATTTCGTCAGCGGTGAGTCGAACGATCGAAAGGAGCCGAACGGAACATCCGCCGACGGATCGACCGGCACGGTCTACAACGCCGCCAACAATCCGGCACTGCCGAGTGCTGCCGATGTGGCGGCCTTCGTGAAAAGCAAATACAACCTCGACGTGGGCTCGCTTGGCGATCTGGTGTTCGCCACCAAGAGCAAGCTGCTCCTCGGCAAGGTCGACACGAACCTCACGTCGTCGCACATCCTGACGCTGCGTTACAACTACGTCGATGCGAACAATGACAACACGCCGTCGAGCTTTACGCGAACGACGACCCGCTTTTACTACCCGACCAACATCTACCGCTTTCCGAGCAAGACCAATTCGACGGTCGGCCAGCTCAACAGCGTGCTGAATTCCTCGATGTTCAACGAAGGTCGCATCAACATCACCAGGGTTCGCGAACATCGCGAGACGCCGGTCACCTTCCCGACCGTGGAGCTGGGTCCGGGCGGCGAGCGTGCTGGCACCATCCAGCTCGGCACCGAGCGCTTCTCGGGCGCCAACGGGCTCAATCAGGACATCACCGAGTTCACCGACGACTTCACGCTGACCCACGGCAGCCACACGATGGTCTTCGGCACGCACAACGAGATGTTCAAGTTCAGCAACCTGTTCATCCAGGACTTCTACGGCTACTACCACTTCCCGACCTTCGCCGCCTTCCAGGCCGGCACCCCCGACATCTATCGCATCGGCTACGCCACCGGCAGCGATCCGAAACGTCCAACGCAGTTCAAAGCGGCGCAGTACAGTCTCTACGCCAACGATCAGTGGCGTCCGACCAACGCCTGGACGCTGACGTTCGGTCTGCGCGCGGATAAGCCGAGCTTCAATACCAAGCCCTCTTTCAACCCGGCCGTGCAGTCCGCGATCGGATTCTCGACCTCCGCGATTCCGGCCGAGAAGATCCAGTGGGAGCCGCGCTTCGGATTCAACTGGGACATCGGAGCGGCCGGCAAGCAGCAGCTCCGCGGCGGAATCGGCATCTTCCAGGGCCGCACGCCGTTCGTGTGGATCTCGAACAACTACGGCAACACCGGCGTCGAGCAGATCCTCAAGGGTTGCCTGACTGCGTCGTGTATGCCGGCCTTTAATCCTGACGTGAACAGCCAGGCGCGTCTCGACAACGTCGCGGGCGCCGTCCAGGACGTCGCGCTATCGGATCCCGACTTCCGCTTCCCGCGCGTTCTCCGCTCCACACTCGGCTATGACCGCGAGATGTTCTGGGGCATCCGCGCCACCGCCGAAGTGCTGTGGTCCAAGACGCAGGAAGACATCTACTACCAGAACGTCAACAAGGTGCAGACTGGAACGAGCCCGCTGGATGGTCGCCCGACGTACCAGTCGGTCGCGACGACAATCGGCAATGCGTACTTCCTGACCAACACCACGAAGGGCAGCGAGACCACCGAGACGATTCAGCTCAACAAGATCTACAAGAACTTCACGTTTACCGGCTCCTACGCCCATCAGGACGCGAAGTCGGTCGGCGACGGAAACTCCAGCACCGCCAGCTCGCAATGGCAGTTCGGATTCATCACTCGCGGCAACATCTTCGTTCCCGAACTTTCGAAGTCCTCCTATCTGGTCAAGAACCGCTTCAACATCGCGGCGACCTACAACCTCAACACCGGTCCGCTCAGCCACAGCTTCGGACTCTTCTACACCGCGCAGGCCGGCAACCCATACTCGCTGTTGTTAGGCGGCGATCCGAACCGCGACGGCTCCGGCAACAACGACCTGCTGTTCATCCCGAGCGACCTGATCCTCTGCCCCTCGACATCCAATGGCGCGCCTAACGCGACCGCTCCGTGCCGCACCTCCGCCGGCGCGACGCAGACGGCTCTGGCAACGAGTGTCTTTACGAACTTCCTCGAATCGGTCGGTCTCAAGCCGGGCACCGGTACGGCGCCGCTGCGCAACTCGCTGCAGCAGCCGTGGACGCGCCGGCTCGACTTCCATTACGAGATCGGCCTGCCTCAGGTATTCCGGACGCGCCTTCTCGTTTCTGCAGACATCCTGAATCTCCTGAACATGTTTGACAAGAATCAGGGCGTCGAGAAATTCGTCAACAACAACACTTACATGCCGGTCACCTACTCAGGACAGGACCCGACGACCGGAAAGCCGGTCTATCGTGAGACGGCCCTCGGCCGCCTCAACCCCGGCACTCAGTTCTCCACCGCGAACCTCGGCTCGCGCTGGCAGGGACGCCTCGGACTGCGCCTGAACTTCTAGTCAACGCGCCACACACGCACTCTCGGCGCGCGGACGACTTCGGTGAAGCCGGAAACGGTTTCACCGAACGTCAACCGCGCGCCGATCGTTTTTGCGTAGATCCGCGGATCGTGGTAGCGCGCAGGATCGACCCCCGCAACCCGCGCGCGGGCATCGATCGACGAGAGCTCCGGCGTCACCATCACGTAGCGAACACCATGACTCTTGAGAAATCTCTGCGCTTCGTTTGTGTCTTCAATGAAGAACCATCGCAAGCCGTCCGCGAATTCGGATTGCCCGACCGACAGCATCGGTCCGATCACCACCGGCTTCTTCGCGATCCACACGATCCAGTGACCGAATGACCACGGCGCGAGGACCGCGCCGGGCGGGCGGGCGCGGAGCCACTGGCAGATCTCGCCGACCTGGTAGTCGCGCAGCGCGTTCGGCCGCATGTAGAAATTGAAACCCTCCAGCGCCGGCATGGGGAGATACGCCGGCAGAATCGGCAGGAGTGAAATCGCGAAGACCGCCGGCTTCACGGCATCAAATGCGATTCCCGCAAACGCCGCCAGCGCCAGTCCGGCGTCGAAGCTGAAGCGCGAATGGAACAATGCGAGCACAAACGTGATGGCGACCCATGGCGCCATGAAGATGAGTTCTCGCGGTCTCGGGGTCTCGCGATCTCGCAGTTTCATTGCCGCTACGCCGATCGCGAGAAATGGTAAGAAGCCGAAGCGGATCAGCATCGGCCACACATCGAACGTGCCGAACAGCTTCAACAGAGGCTGCGCCTCCGCGACCATGGCGAGAATCGGCGCGTCGCCCGCCGCATAGCGCGCACCCGCGATGAACGGGCGGATGCAAATGGGAGCGAGAACGAGCAGCGCGATTCCATTCACTGCCACGAGACTGCGCGAACGCGAGACCAGGGCGCCGATCAGACCCGCGCCGACGAGCGCCGCAACGTGCAGCCACGACAAACCTTCGAACGTCGCGCCGCGCCACGCACTCGCGATGGCGAATGGAAGGACGACGACGGATGCGAGAGTCGCGCCGATCGCGAGCGTGTTGTTTCTTGCTGAAAACAAAAAAACCAGCGTCACGATCGCGACCCCGACAATCGCGCCGGTCCAGCCGAGGACTCCGCAGGCGAGGCCGGCGGCGATGAGCCACG
>DATBSF010000305.1:0-16195 GCA_036559905.1 Thermoanaerobaculia bacterium
GCGATCCCAATGATGACCAGCGCGTAGCGCGGACCGCGGCTCAGAAATAGTGCGATCACCGTGATGAGAGTCGCGACGATGGCGCCGGCCGCCGGTCCGTTTTTCTCACCGAGGAGAAACGGCTCCGTTGCCTCATCAAAAGCCGCGAAAAGCGGCAGGTAGGTCTTTGGATCGCGTCGTAGAAAATCGAAGATGCCGGTGCGTCCTGGATCGATCCCGGTCGAAAAGGTCGACCACGAAACGGGCGTCTGGGCCGGGAGGGTTGGGCGGAGGGGGCGGAAAGTCCCCATGTCGCGCAGCTTCGCGAGATTCGGCAGCTTCCCTTCGTTCATCCAGCGCTCGGTGTACTTCGCATCGACTCCATCAAAGCCGAGGACGATGACCTTTTGCTGGGCGGCGCGGAGGGTGGGAAGGAAAAACAGCGCACACACCACGAACAGCGCGAGACGACGCATCAGACCGGCATCATACTTGATAGGCGTCAGGCCTCGGGCGTCAGGCATCAGGAGTGCGCATGCGAATTCGTCAATTTTTCATCCTCGTTTTGATTGCTCTTCTCGCCGGTTGTGGAGGCGAGAAAAAGGCAGGCGGCGGAGGTACTTCCAAAGACACGCTGGTGATCGCGTTGAAATCGTCGCCGACGAATCTCGATTCGCGCGTCGGCGCCGACAACGCATCGGGGCGCCTGTTCGATCTCGTCCATAGCGGCCTGATCAAAGTCACGCCCAATTACGACTACGCGCCCGACGTCGCCGAAAAATGGGAGACGCCGGACGACAAGACGATCGTCTTCCATCTGAATCCGAGTGCGAAGTTTCAAAACGGTCAGCCCGTCAAAGCCGCTGACGTAAAGTGGACCTACGACTCGATGATGGATCCGAACTTCGTGACATCGAAGCGATCGGGCTACTCGGCGGTGGACCACATCGAGGCGCCGGATGACCACACCGTCATTTTCAAGCTGAAGGAAACGAACCCGGGCATCTTCGACAACCTCACCGTCGGGATCCAACCGACGGGAGCGGACACGAACATCTACAAGACGAAGCCGATCGGCGCGGGGCCGTACAAAGTCGTCGACTTTCGCGCAGACGATCGCATCGTGCTGGAAGCCTTCGATCAGTGGCACGGTGGTGCGCCGAAGATCAAGCACGTCGTCGTGCGAATCATCCCGGACGCGACGACGCAAGTGCTCGAGATGCGGCGCGGCACTGTGAATTTCGAGGTCAATCAGATCCCGTTCGAGAACATCGCTGAATTCGACAAAAACCCCGACTTCAAAATCGTAAATACTTCAGGCTCGGTCTATCAATACATCGCGATCAACACGCGCGATCCGATCCTGTCGAAGCCGGCGGTGCGGCAGGCCATCCATTACGCGATCGATCGCGAACGGATCGTTCGCGACATTCAGCGCGGCTACGCCGAGCCGACCGACACGATGCTGGCTCAGGGACACTGGGCGCGCGCCGACAATCTGCCTGCGTATCCCTTCGATGCGAACAAGGCGAAGCAGATGCTGGCGCAGGCCGGATATCCGAAAGGATTTTCGTTCACGTTCAAGACCTCGACGGATGCCGAAGCGAATTCGCGCGCGCAGGTGATCCAGCAAATGCTGAAGCAGGTCGGCATCAACATGCAGATTCAGTCGAATGAGATGTCGACGTTCTTCGCGGATATCGGCAAGGGCAACTTCCAAATGTATTCGCTGAGCCGCAACGGAATCGCGGATCCCGACTTCTACTACGTCATCTTTTACTCGAAGAACATTCCACCCGAGGGGCAGAATCGCGGCTACTACAACAATCCCAAAGTCGATCAGCTCATTCTGCAAGGCCGCTCGACGTTCGATCGCGCCAAACGCAAGCCGGCGTACGCCGAGGTCCAGAAAATCGTGCAGCAGGATCTGCCCTACATATCGCTGTACATGCAGAAGAACGTGGCGGTCATGCGGAGCAATATCGACGGCTACGTGCAGTACCCGGCGGGGTTCTGGTTGTCGGTACCGCAGATGACGATTCGGTAGACTCTGTGATCTCTGTGCGCTCTGTGGTGAAAGCTTTTCACCACAGAGAACACAGAGCACACGGAGGACTGCATGACCTGGATCAAAACGATCCCTCGCGACAAGGCCGAAGGGCCGCTGCGCGAGGCGCTCGAAAGGCAGCGCGCGCTTTATCCCATCGAGTACGCGACGCCCTCGGTTCCTGGACTGGCGCCCGGCGGGAGCATCGTCGAGTCGCACAGCCTCATCCCCGAAGCGCTCGATCACGCGTTCTCGACGTTCGGCGCGCTGATGTCGCCCGAGCTTCCGCTGGCGCGACGACAGCACGAGATGATCGCAACGGTCGTTTCGACAACCAACAGTTGTCACTATTGAATCGTCGCGCACGCAGAGTTACTGCGTCGGACTTCGCTGGATGATGGGCTGGCG
Source organism: Thermoanaerobaculia bacterium (assembly GCA_036559905.1). Taxonomy (GTDB): domain Bacteria; phylum Acidobacteriota; class Thermoanaerobaculia; order Gp7-AA8; family Gp7-AA8; genus Gp7-AA10. Next base: position 2,435 of record DATBSF010000305.1, read on the forward strand.
GCCGCGATCCGGGACGACTACAGGAAGGCTCCCATTTCCGAACAGGAGCGCGTCATGCTCAGCTACGTCGAGAAGCTGACGCGCGATGCGACTCGAATCCATCCCGAAGATCACGATCGCCTGCGCGCAGTCGGGTTCGACGACGTCGGCATTCTGCAGATCACGCTGATCGCGTCGTGGTTCAACTACATCAATCGCGTCGCGGACGCCTTGGGTGTCGGCCGCGAGCCGTGATCACCGAAACGGGTGTTCGAAGCTCAAATACAGAATGACGGATCGCTCACCCGCGCTCGGGCCGACGCCGATCGGAAACCCGAGGGCCGGCACGATCTGCAATCCGCTCGAATAGTTGTAGGCCCATCGCACCGCCGGATTGATCAGGACTGACGTCTCACCGTCGGCGCGCTGGTACAGCGTCTCTACCATCACATTCAAACGCTTGCGCGGCAGCCACACGATGTTGTCTGCGAGAATCAGTGCGTGTGACATTCCCTTCGAATGCGGAACGGTGATTGCGCCGGCGTCGAAGTGAAAGTTCCACTGCTGCGCCGGCGCGTAGCTCGTCGCGATTGCGGCGTTGTATCCCACGGCGCCGTTTCCTTCGCCGCGCCGCCAGTTGCCGGTCGGAAGCATCAGCGTAAAGCGCGGCGTCACCGCGAGCTTTGAATCGCCGTTTCCGATGAGCTGATACCGATAATTGAGCGCGACGTCGCCGATGTGATTTCCGGTCTGCAGCGGGATCGTGTAACTCAGTTGATGCGTGATGTGCGGAGCGGGCCACTCCTGCGTGAAGGTGTAGATCCAGTTGTGCGTCCGCGTGTCGCGCTGAAAAAAGCTGATGTGCTGCACGACGTTCGTGTCCTGGTTATAGGCCTCCTCGGCTAGAAGGCTGTTGTCCTGAATGCCCGGCTCATCGGACATCGCGAGAACAAACAACACCGCCAGCACGAGATGAGGATAGCAACTCTCTGTGTCCTCTGTGCCTCTGTGGTGAGAACCGTTTCACCACAGAGGCACAGAGGACACAGAGAAACATCGGCCGCGGAGCGGCGGCACCCTCGCAGCCCGGATGTCGGCCAGGGGGTGCCGACACGCGAGAATGCCGCCACTGCGCGGCCGATGCTTCTAACTTCTTGACCACCTCCAGATCGCGCGTGCCAGATCGTCGTAGTTCCCCGCGAAATGGTGCGAGCCCGGTTCGGGAATGCGCACCGCAACGCCGGGCGTGATCTGGCGGCACAACGAATCACGCTCGTTGACTCCGTAAAAACAAAGAACGCGTTTGATGCGTAGCCGCTCGACTTCGTCGCGCACCGGCACCTCCGGAACGGCAAACGGAGTGATCTGAAACGCGATCGTCGGATCGAGTCCCATGAGCGCCACCGTGACGATCTTCTTTCGCCACGGCGCAGACAAACGATTGACCATGAATGGCACAACGCCTGCGCCGCGCGAGTAGCCGATCACGACGACATCCGTCGCGCGCCAGCGGATCACATAGTGCTCGAGGATCCGCTGCAGCGCGCATGACGACTCCTCGGGCGTTCTCGCTCGCGCGAAGAAGCGCGGTGAGACGAGCCCCACGATGCCGAATCCGCGTGCGTGAAGCTGCTCCGCCACGCGCCGGTCGATGGCGCGCCAACCGCCATCGCCGCTGACGAACACCGCCAGCATCTGGCCCGGGCGTCGGGGCGCCATCTCGACGAGTGGAAGATCGTCGACATCCGTCAGTCCAACACATGCAGTTGCGCTCATGGCAATGAAGATCAGAGTCAGCGAGCAAACGATTGCTCGCACAACGAACCTCCTCGAATGAAGAAAAGGCGAGAAGAGAGGTTGTCAGGCCGGGAGCGGAGGCGATCGCGGATCGGAAAGCGGAATGAGCGAGAGCGTGGCGCGCCGCGGTCGGATCGATTCGATCCGTCCAAGCGCCACGAAGGTCACGGCCAGGGTGACGGCTTTAACGACGATGGCCAGCGCTTCCTCGAAGACATCGCGATCGGCTAGATCATCGGACAGGGAAACGATTGGAAACAGCAATGCCAGCGCGCAGCCGAGCGCAATCCATGTATGGCCTTTGCGCCGCGGGGCGGTGAGCAACGCCGCCACGGCGATCGTCAGCCAGAGGAGATTGAGGAAGTTTTCCATCGAGTCTCAGCCGTCAAGTGGCGGCATCCCGCAGCCCGGACGCCGGCTTCAGGGGAGAGCCAGCGCGCGAGAACGCCGCCGCTTCACGTCTGCGATCCCGCGGAACGGGATTCAGACTGGCGTCAGCGGGCGGGCGGGGAACGGGGATCGGAAGGAGTCGCGACGTGTACGGCGTACCGCGTGAATTGCGCCGCGCGCAAACGAGCAACGGTGACGAAAGCCACGACCAGCACCAGCGACACTACGATCGCAGCCGCGACATCGTTGAATGTCCGGTCGGCATTCATGTCGTCCGACGCGGAAACGATCGGGAAGAGGAGCACCGCGATGCACGCGAGAATCAGCCAGACGTGGCCGGATCGCTTCGGCACGAGCATGAAGCCCGTCGCCACGATCATCAGCCAGAACAGGTTGAGGAGCAGCTCCATCACGTTCTCAGTATACGACTACGGCCCGCAAACCGTTTCGATCAACATCGCACAAACCTGGTAGGGATCCATATTTGCCGCCGGTCGCCGATCTTCGAAGTAGCCTTTCCCGGCGTTGACGGTGGCCATCGGGATGCGGACTGAAGCGCCGCGATCGAACTGTCCGTAACGGAACTCGTGGAGCGCCGACGTTTCGTGAAGTCCGGTCAGACGCTCTTCGTTGTGCGCGCCATAGACCTTGATGTGCTCGTCGTGCTTCTTCTCGAGCTTCTTCATGGCCTCTTCGATGACCTTGAGGCCGCCGTTTTCGCGCATGGCCTTGGTCGAGAAGTTCGTGTGCGCGCCCGCGCCGTTCCAGTCGCCTTTGACAGGCTTCGGATAGAGCGTCGCGCTGACTCCGAATTCTTCACCCACGCGATACAGCAGCCATCGAGCGAGCCACAGCTCGTCGGCGATATCGGGCGCCCCGATCGCCCCCACCTGAAACTCCCACTGCGCCGGCATCACCTCGGCATTCGTCCCGACGATGTGAATCCCGGCCTTGATGCATGCCTGCGTGTGCGCTTCGACGACGTCCCGGCCGAACACCTCATCGCTGCCGACGCCGCAGTAGTAACCGCCCTGCGGCGCAGGAAAGCCGTTGTCGGGCCAGCCGAGGGGACGCGCTCCCTGGAAGAAGGTGTATTCCTGTTCGATTCCGAACCATGCATCCTGCGATTTGTACTTCTCGGCAACCTCGCGGAGGCGCGCGCGCGTGTTGCTCCAGTGCACGCTGCCATCAGGATTGAGGACTTCGCAAATGACGAGAATCGAGCCCTCGTCGTGCAGCGGATCCGGAAAGTACTTCGCCGGCTTGAGCTGCAGATCGCTGAAGTGGCCGCTCGCCTGATAGGTGCTCGATCCGTCGTAGCCCCAGTCAGGAATGTCTTTGAGCGACTTCACATCGTCGATGACCTTGGTCTTCGATCGAAGCTTCGCGGTCGGCTTCTGTCCATCAATCCAGATGTACTCCGCGGTGATCTTGGCCACTTGCAAAAACCTCCGTAACTGAAGATGCGGGAGAATAACAGAAAGAAAGAGACGTGGAATGTTGAATGTTTAATGTTGAATGGTGAATGCACATCCCATTCAACATTAAACATTCAACATTCATCGTGTGGTCAGCTTCTCCCCCGCCCTGCTAACCACCACCTGATTCTTCCCCAGCGACTTCGCGCGATACATCGCCGCATCCGCCCTTCGCAGCAAATCGCTCTTCTCATGCTCGACCGGGATGCTCGCGTCCGCTGTCGGCGCGTACTCCGCGATTCCAATCGATGCCGACAGAATCCCGCTAAGGTTCAGCGGCGGATTGTTGAGCGCCCATTCGCGCTCCAGGAAAGTCGTGCTTGCGATCACGGTGCAGATCTCTTGAGCGACCTGGAGTCCATCCTCGAGTTTCGTGTCGGGCAGGATCATCACGAATTCGTCCCCGCCGTAACGCGCGACCGTCGAGTTGACTGTTTTCACAATGCGCTTGAGAAGGAATCCGACTTCGCGAAGCACCTGGCTGCCCGCGAGGTGTCCGTACTTGTCGTTGACGACTTTGAATTGATCGAGATCCATGAAGATCAGCAGCGCCGTCTGCCCGCTCTGCCGTGCTTCGGCGACGGCGTCGGTGAGGCGCATGTGAAACCAGCGGTCGTTGAACAGTCCGGTGAGGTCGTCCTTGCGCGCCAGCTCGTGCGCGCGTTTTCCGTCGAGCGCGTTCTGCAGTGTGAATGACGTGTAGCCTGCAAAGATCTCCAGCAGAGTCTTGTCGCGGTCGGTGAAGACTTTTCCATCGAGGCGGTTGATGAGCTCGAGCACACCGCAGACATGCTTCCCGATGTAGATCGGCACGCAGACGACGGAATGCGTCTTGTGGCCGAGCTTCTGATCGATCTCCGGATAGAAGAAAACGTCGCCTTCCACATCGGCGGACAGCCGCGGCGTTCCGGTCTGATAGACCTGACCGGCGATGCCCTGCTTTGCGGAAAGGCGATGGCCCACGAGATCACGTCCTGCTTCGCCGAACGTTGCGATGAAGACGAGCTCGTTCTCATGACGCGAGGCCATCTTGCGGAACGGATCGTCGAGGAGAATCGATCCCGATTCCGACGGAACGAATTCATTCGCTTTCTGCAGGATCTGGCGCAGGACCAGATCGAGATCGATCTCCCCTTGAAAAGGCAGACCGCTCCTGTGCCGCTCGAGAAACCGCTCGAGCTGTGGGATTTCGAGAGAATGAAATTGAATACTCTCCACGCGGACCTGCTGAAATTATAGGGGTTCCTCGCGCTCGGCCGCGAATGCCTCGATTTCCAGCGAGATCCGCCGGTAGGCCTCGGCCGACGGAAGACCGCTGGAGAGGTGGCCGAAGTACTCGCGGATCCAGACCCAGTAGAAGCGCACGATTCCGAGGCGGGCGATCTGCGCGACGTGCACCAATTCGTGACGGAGGATGCCGGCCGCGTCGCTCCCTTCGATGTAAACGCGGCGGCCAAGGGTGATGCCGGCAACGCCGCGAAGGAGAAAAGGGCGCAGCCACCACGGGAAGCGGTACCTGACGATCACACCTGCCGGCAACCTCATCTACAATTCGCCGCCATGCGAAGAATGATTGTGCCCCTTCTCTCCCTCGTCGCAGCCACCACGTTCGCGCAGCAGGATTTCAGTAAGGTCGAGATCAAGGTCCAGAAGGTTGCAGGAACGGTGTACATGCTTCAGGGAGCGGGAGGCAACATCGGCGTCTCGGTCGGCGATGACGGCATCGTGATTGTCGACGATCAATTCGCACCGCTCGCGCCGAAGATTCGCGCCGCGCTGAAGGGCATCACCGACAAGCCGATCCGATTCATTCTCAACACGCATTATCACGGCGATCACACCGGAGGAAACGCCGAGTTCTCGAAGGACGGGCCGATCATCGCGCAGGAGAATGTCCGCAAACGGCTGCAGAGTGGATCGACGGCGGCCGGCCGCGCGACACCCCCGGCTCCGAAGGAAGCATTGCCAGTTGTCACGTTCAACGATCGCGCGACCGTGCACCTCAACGGCGAGGACATTCGCGCGATCCACATGCCGCACGGTCATACCGACGGCGATTCCGTCATCTGGTTTACACAATCGAATGTCGTCCACATGGGCGACGATTTTTTCAACGGAACATTTCCATTCGTCGATGCCGACAATGGCGGCAGCGTCCGCGGGCTCTCGATGAACCTCGACGCGATCCTGGCGCAGATCCGCGACGACACCAAGATCATTCCGGGACACGGGCCGCTCGGCGACAAGACGACCCTGCGCGCGTTCGCGGACATGATCCACGCCACGAGTGCCGCGGTCGACGCGGCGATGCGGTCAGGCAAGACGCTCGAGCAGATCAAACAGGCCAAGGTGCTCGAGCCGTGGGCGAAGTGGGCAACCAGTTTCATCACGGTCGATCGCTGGGCCGAATCGCTGTATCGCGATCTGGGCGGAACAATTCCGCCCGCGACATCGACCGTGCACCACTAGCCCTTTCGCTTCACCGACAGCGTCAGCGCAAAGCGCGCAACCGGTTCCTGGAGCTTTGTCGGAACGGTCGCCGTAACTTGCACGGTCGCTTCCTGACGCTCGCCGGACACCATCGCGCGGCCGACCATGTCGCGGATGAGCGCTCCATCCTCGCAAACGAAGTGCACGTCATCCTCGGCGCGCTTCAGAAACTCCCCCTTCACATCCTTGAAGAGAAACGAAGCATTTCGATTCGACCTCGTGATCAGGTTGAATGCGATCAGGCCGCCCGCCACGTCCGCCCCCATCACCAGGACGCCGAGGTACATGGCGTGGATGTCGCGGCGACGAGTGCGCCAGGTGAGTGGGATGACGACTTCGCAGCGATCGTCGCTCAGCTCGACGATCGACGGCCGCACGAACCATAGAAGAAAAACATTCCGAAGTGCCCAGGCTCGAACCCACAGCGTCTCGCGTTTCATTGGCGCGCCTTCGCGTAGCCGCCGACCACGCGGTCGAACATCCACGCCGGAACGACGCGCGCGAATCGCATGGCCACCGACATCGGAAACGGGAACTCGACGACCCGCGCGCCGCGCTCGATGCCATCGACGATGATCCGCGCCGCGCGATCGGCCTTCATCAGAAACGGCATCTTGAATTTGTTCTTCTCGGTCATGGCCGTGACGATGAATCCCGGATTCACCGTCGTGACGCGAATATTGAACGATTTGAGCTCGACGCGTGCCGCTTCGAGAAACACCTGGATTGCCGCCTTGCTTGCCGAGTAGCCGGCGCTCGTCGGCAGGCCGCGCAACCCAGCGATCGATGCGACGCCGGCGAATTGTCCCGATCGGCGCTCCATCATCGACGGCATCACGGCGTCGAACAGATGCAACATGCCGAAGTAGTTGACGCGCATCATCAGCTCGGCGTCGGCAACGGATTTCGCCGCCCAGGCGGTGACGCCGACGCCGGCGTTAGCGATCGCGACGTCGAATGGTCCCGAGCGCGCGACGGCATCGTGAACGGCGGCGGAGTCGGTGACGTCGCACGCGATGGCGGTCGCGTGAGGAAGCTCCTTCGCGAGTTGATCGAGGAGATCGGCGCGCCGCGCGAGCATCACGACTTCGTAATCGCGACGCGCGAATTCGCGCGCCATCTCGGCACCGATTCCGCTGGAGGCGCCCGTGATGATTGCGCGCTTCATTGTTGGAGTTTATCGAATCGCGATGTCTGTGGACACAAAGGGGGAGACCGGCACGTCAATCAAATGCTGACGACAAGAATGAACCGACTCGCTTCTCGTACTCGGCTCGCCGCGCAAGATGGAGGTCGATATGACCGGCATGCGGAATCAACCAAAGTTGCTTCGGCGAGCTCGCCCGTGAGTACATCAGAATTGCGTCTTCACGCGTGGTGCGGCAATCGTCCATGCCGTTAATGACGAACACCGGACAGCCTAGTGAGTCGATGTGGTCGATCGGACGAAGTTTGCCGGCTGAAACGCCGATTCGAAGCGGAAACTGCGCAAGCAGAAGCGGCGTAACGCCACGACCGAGCACACCCAGGTAGATGCGCATCCGGTTCGTTGTCGCACGTTCGATTGTCGGATAGACCTCTTCCAACACGAGTGCCTGGACATGAAGTGGCGGGTCCCGAGCAACGCGGCTGCCCCGCCGAGCGAACTTCCGACGATCGCGATTCGACCGAGCGGCTCGCGTTGTCGGATAAAACTCACTGCCGCAAGAACGTCGCGACTCTCGAGCCAGCCAAAGGTGATGGTTTTCCCTGGCGATTCGCCAGTAGCTTGGAAGTCGATCAGTAGCACCGAATATCCGATGCCGTGAAGAAAGATCGCGCGCTCGACCATGCTGAGGCGATTGGCGCGAACCCCCGGAAGAAGCAATACGGCACCTTTGCTCCCACGGACGGGACACCACCATCCGCCGACATAGCTTCCCGATTGACTGCGAATGCTGACGGTTTCGGCGTCAAGCACTGCGGGAGCAGGTCCAACCTTACTCGGCACCGGTCGCACGAGAATCCAACCGACAATGAGAGAAGTAAGGACGGTGGCAATTGCCAGGCTCAGACACCCAACTGCAAATCGCTTGATCACGCGAAGGAACACACTCACACATCATCTATCGAATAAACGCCAGCCGCACCTCGCGCGTACGCCCGTGATCGAACGCGTAGTACTTGTGATCGCCAAGTTCCTCGCGGATGAACTCCTGCGTTGCCTTCACGGCAGCTTCGACGCCGGGAGTCTTCCCGAATGTCTTCCACACGATCTTCTCCTCCGCCGAGTCGTATTCCCAGATTCCGCGCAGCTCGCCATCGGCGACGATCGCGTTGTGGTGCAGCGACGCGAGCCTCTCGATCGGCGCAGGTTTGTTGCTCATGTCGAGCAGCGTGATGCCTTTTGCGAAAACTGTCAGGTCGCGGTGGAGCGCGAAGTAGTTGTCCCGGAAAGGGAGGAGCATGACTCCCCTGGTCGGCGCCGAAGTCGGTATCGGCGGCGCTGCACTCAGCAGCTTCTTTGCGGCGGTTTTTGTGAGTCCGGACCAGAACGCGAAGTCGTTGGCGGTTGACGGCGCGGCCCAGGATAGGAATCGGTCCGCGAGCGCCCGATCGAGATCCTTTGGCGGCGTGTCGATGGGCAGCGACTGAGGCCACCGGCGATAGAAATAGCGCTTGGCATCGAGGCGAAGGTCTTCCGCCAGACGCAAAACGCGCCCCTGAACCTGCAGGAGCCGCAGCGCGATCGGCAGCGTCGATGAAAAACCCAACTTTTTCCCTGCTTCGCCAAGTTTGGTAATGAGTCTGGGCGGGAGCTCGTCGCGAAGCGCATCGGCGCTTCGAACGCCGTCTCCCAGCGTTTTCTCGATGCGATCGGCGAGCGCATCGACGTTGGGAAACTTGCGGAGGAGCTCCGCGAAAGATCGCCGCCCGGCGGCGAGCGCGAGGCCGATATCCTCGCGCGACACGAGCATCATGGAATCGCGCACGGCGGGAATCTCGACGACCTCGAACTGCCGATACACCCCATCATCGATTTGTTGACGCGTGAGGGACGGCTTACGCGCTCTCAGCGAGAGGTACGGTCCGGTTCCTCCCGCGCTGTGCATCCAACCCGTCCGCGAAACGAGCTCGCCGATCGAAAGCGTTCCAGCCGGAAACTGGCGCGCAAGCCACTCGTCGCGACTCATAAACTAGCGCAATGAAATCACACACCGAGCACCTCACCTTCCACACCAGAGAGCGGATGGAGTTCGTCAACATCACCGCCAAGGTCACGGCAGCGGTGAAAACCAGCGGCGTGCGCGAGGGTCTTTGCCTGGTCAATGCGATGCACATCACCGCCAGCGTCTTCATCAACGACGACGAGCCGGGACTTCACGACGACTACAAAAGGTGGCTGGAGTGGCTCGCGCCGTACGATCCGAGTCCCCAACGCTACCACCACAATCGGACCGGCGAAGACAACGGCGATGCGCACCACAAACGTCAGGTGATGGGCCGCGAGGTCGTGGTCGCCATCACGAAGGGCGCGCTCGATTTCGGACCGTGGGAGCAGATCTTCTACGGCGAGTTCGATGGACGGCGCGACAAACGGGTGCTCATCAAAGTGATTGGCGAATAATTGTCTCTGTGCTCTCTGTGTCCTCTGTGGTGAAAAGCCTTCACCACAGAGAGCACAGAGGACACAGAGATCACTTGAGCGACGGCAATTTCGCGCGCTTTTTGAAAACGGCCTCGAAAAGATCGCCAACCTTCGCCAGCCGATCGGGCATCGTCCGCAGGTTGAATTTCTTCGGATCGAGCTTCTTGTTGATCTCTTCCCACTTCAGCGGCGCCGACACCGGCGCGCCATCGATCGCGCGCAGCGAATACGGCGCGACCATGGTCTTTCCGTAGCCGTTCTGCAGGCAATCGAGATACAAACGCCCGCGACGCGACTGGATCGATCGCTCCACCGTCATGGTGGGCACTTTTGCCGCGACCGCGGCGCTGATCGAGCACGCGAACTCGGTGGCCTCCTCGTGCGTATAGCCCGGTTTGAGCGGGACGAAAACATGGATGCCGCGCTTGCCCGATGTCTTCGGCACGCTCGGCAGTTGCAGATTCTCGAGCAGTCCGCGAATGACGCCTGCGGCTTCAATCGCCTGTTCGATCCCCTTCCCTTTCGCGGGATCGAGGTCGAACACGAACCAGTCGGGTTCGTTGAGGTTCGCGCCGCGTGCTGACCACATGTGAATCGTCAGCACCGACATCTGCGCGAGCCATCGCAATGTCTCGCGCTTATCGACCACCAGATGTCGAACCGTTTTTCGGCTGCTGGCCCGCGTCGGCGTCTCGATCATCGTGGCCCACGGAGGCCCTTCGCGGCCGATGTTCTGATGGAACCAGGACGGCTTGTCGATGCCGTCGTTCCAGTGCTCGAGCGTGAGCGGCCGATCGCGCAGCGTGTGGATCATCGCGTCCGCGACGGCATCGTAGTAGTTGGCGACATCCTGCTTCGTGATCTTGTCGCGCGGATAAAGCACGCGCTCGGGATGCGTCAAGTTCACCGTCGGTTTCGCTGACGCCTTGATCGGTTTCTCTCTCACCACTTCCTCCGGCGCCTTATCTTCTCGCAATCCGAGGAAGGAGGGATGGCGGAGGCGGTTGTCGCCGGTCCACTCCGTGAACGCGACCTGCGCCACGAATCGTGGGCGGACCCACGTCGCGACTTTCACTCGCGGCGCGTCCTTGACCAGGTTCACCGGGACAACGTCCTTCGAGAGCTCGTCCTTGAACCAGGAGCGCATCTTCGCGGAGAACCCCGTTCCCACTTTTCCCGCATAGTGCAGCTCGCCGTCGTCGCCTCGCACCGCCAGATGCAGCGATCCGATTTCCTTCGATGAGTGCGTGCTCGGATTCCAACCGACGATGATCAGTTCCTGCTCGTTGAGAGCTTTGACTTTCAGCCATTCCCTCGATCGACGCGGCTCGTAGCAGGAAGTCTTTTTCTTCGCGATGACCCCTTCCACGTCGCTCTTTTTCGCAAGCGCGAGCGCCTCTTTGCCGGACATCTCGAGCTGTTCCGCGATGCGCACGCGTGCGGGCGGGCGGCGGAGCGCCTTCTCAAGAGTTCGACGGCGATCGAGGTACGTCTGCTGCCGCAGGTCGCGTCCGTCGAGCCAGAGGATGTCGAAGAAGTAGATCACTTCGCGCTGGCCCTGCTGCAGGAGCTGAAAGCGCGGGGCGCCTTTGTCATCGAGCGCGACGATCTCGCCGTCGAGCACCACCTCACTCAGCTTGAGCTTTCGGACCGCCTCGGCGATCGCCGGGAATCGCGGTGCGAGATCGAGCTCGTTGCGGCTCCACATCGCGAACTTTCCGCCGACGATCGCGACGAGCGCGCGGAAGCCGTCGTACTTCATCTCGTACGTCCAGTTCGCGTCGTCGGGTGGCGGCTCGTCGGCGAGCGTCGCGAGCATCGGCGGGAAGAGTTTGCGCAGAAGTTGTTCGGGCGTCATTCGCAGGGCACCACATGAATCTCGTCGAAGCCTTCATCGAGCGCGGGCGGCTGCAGCTTCTTCTTCGTCACGAAGATCGCGACTTTCGGTACGCGGCCTTTTCCCTCTTCGCGCTGCTGGTTGCGCATCAATGCCGTCTTCGCGCTGCAATCGAAATAGTAGGCGATGATGCGTGCGCTGTGCCGCTTGCCGATCGCGATGAGCGGCGCGCGGATCGCCGCGGAGGGATTCGTATTGTCGATGACGACAGATTTCCCGGCTGCCAGTGCCTGCTCGATCATCGTTGTCTGCTGTGTGTCGCGATTGCGTACGCTCTTCATCAGGTCTTTGCTGACCTGCGTGTGCGTTTCGGCGAAGTGCCCGAAGTAGTACGTCGACTTGCCTGATCCGGGAAGACCGACGAAGATGATCAAGTCCACCATGACGATCGAAGATCTTAAAGCGGCAGCCGCCAACGTCGCTCGTGAAATGCGTGAGAGTGGCAAAGATCTGCCCAAGGAGTTGCGAGCGCGGTTCGTGGCAATCCGGGCCGAGCTGTTTCAGCGCGGCATCTTCGATCCGGTCCTCGTGCGCTTCGACAGCGCGACCGTGCCGCAGGCCTCGCCGCGGGAAATCGCGGATGAGCTCACTCTCGTCGCGTCGAACTTGTAACCGTTCGGCAAGTGTCTGTTTGCTACGATTTGACGTTCGCCACACATGTTCGAAACCGTCGTGCCCGAGACGTTCGAGGTTCGCAGCAAGCGAGTGTTGTACGAGACACTTCCGCTGTCGATTGCCGTTCATGTCCTTGCGCTGGGCGCCTTCGGCCTGACAGCTCTGTGGAACATCGCGTTTCCAACTGATTCGCCGCGGGTCGTGCGCGCCTACAGTCTGGTCACCATCCCCGACCCGCCCCCGCCGCCTCCCCCGCCCCGCGCCCAGCAGCCGGCGCCGAAGCGCGCCGAGGCTCCGCCGCCGACGCCGCCCGAGAAAATCGTGGCGCCGACGGTGATTCCCGACACGATCCCGCAGCTTCCCGATCCCGTTCCCGCGGAGGTCGCGCCCGGTCCAGCGCCGGTTGAAGCTCCAGAAAGTGGCATTCCAGGCAGCGCGATCGAAGGAAAAATCGGCGAGATCGGCGGAAAGCTTCACGGCGTGGCGAGCCAGTTCTTTCCGCAGGACGGCCGCGTTCACATCGAACGGAACCAGTCGCTGCCGTTGAAGGTCGTCGAGCAGGAGTATCCCGCATATCCCGACAAGGCGAAGAAGGAGCAACTCGAGGATCAGGTGGTCGTCCGATACATCATCGGCAAGAACGGTCAGGTCATCGACGTCCAGATCATCGATCACGCGAAGAACGCGATGTTCGACGACGCCACGGTCGAGGCGATCCGAAAGTGGCGCTTCCGTCCGATGATTCAGGATGGCAAGCCGGTAGAAGTCGTGCATGAACTGGCCGTGAACTTTGAGCTGATTCGACACTGAATGTTCGAGACAGTCGCGCCGGAGGTCCGCAGCAAGCGCGTCGCGTACGAGACGCTTCCGATCTCCATTGCCCTGCACGCAGGAGCCATTGCGTGCGGCGCGATCCTGGCCATCTGGTCGCTGGCGTTTCCGACGCATTCCCCGAAAGTCACGCGTGCGTATGTGCTGGTGACGTCGCTCGATCCGCCGCTTCCGGCGTCGGTCGCGCCAAAGCGCCAGCCGCTGCCAATCACGGCCCGGCTCTCGTCCGAACCGCAATTCAATCCGAATCTGCTCGTCGCTCCGACGGTCATTCCCGACACGATTCCAACAATCACGCAGAACATCGCGCCGTCGATATTCGCGCCCGCGGTGGCGCAGCCCTTATCGATGGGTATCCCGGGCGGGCTCGAAGATGGAGTGGGCGGAGCGCCGCACGGTGTCGCGGGCGGGATGCCGGTCAGCGAGGATGGCCGCGTCCACTTCGGCCGCGACGCGCCGCTTCCGTTGCACGTCATGAAGCGCGTCTATCCCGACTATCCGGAAGATCAACGTCTGGCCGGGCTTCAGGACATGGTCGTCATCCGCTACATCATCGGCACCGATGGCTGGATCAAGGAGCTCAACATCCTGCAGCATGCGAAACAAAAAGCATTCGATGACGCCACGATCAGAGCGCTTCGCGAGTGGCGATTCAA
>DATBSF010000306.1:0-14298 GCA_036559905.1 Thermoanaerobaculia bacterium
GCATTCCAGCCATACCTTCCTCCGAGCGGCGAGCACCAGATTTCGCCGGAGGAGGTGTTCAAACGGTTGCGGGCTGTGGATGTGCTCCAGCCGATGTCTGACCAGGCGCTGCAGTCGATCGCCTCCAACGTGAAGATGCACTTTTATTCGCGAGGAGAGGCGATCCTGCGGCACGGAACGACCGGCGATTCGATGTTCGTCGTCAACACGGGGTCGGTCGTGGTGCGCGTTCCCGATGACTCGCTGACCGGATGGCACCAGGTCGCGGAGCTCGGTCCCGGAACGGTTTTCGGTGAGATGGCGCTGCTCACCGGCGAGATGCGGACTGCGGACGTCGTCGCGATGACCGACGTCATCGCTCTCGAGATCGGGAAGGAATCGCTGGCGCCGGTCCTCGAAGTTCAGCCGGACCTCGCCGGCGCCATTTCACATCAGATCATGCAGCGTCGCGACCACCTTGCATCGCTGCGCGGCGATGTCGAACAGGAAGAACTGACGCTGATGTCGCGCATCCGGTCGTACTTCGGCCTATGAAGCGTCTCCTGATCGTCGAGGACAAGGAATCGCTCGCGCTGATGCTGAAGGAGACCGTCGAGGGCGACGGACTCGAGGCCGAAATCTCCGCGAACGGTTCCGATGCCTCGAGGCGGATCGCCGAGGGTCGGCGGTACTTCGCGGTGCTGACGGATCTTCGGCTGCCGGGCGCAGACGGAATCGCCGTGCTCAAACAGGTGAAGGAGACCGATCCCGATTGTCCGGTGATCGTGATGACGGCATTCGGGACGATCGAGAACGCGGTCGAGGCGATGAAGCTCGGCGCGTCGGACTTCATTCAGAAGCCGGTCGACGTCGATCATCTTTTGCTTCTGCTGCGCCGATGCCGCGAGTATCGCGAGCTGCGTTACGAGAATCTGTTGCTCAAGGAAGAATTCCAGCAGCGGCACGGGCTGCCGGCGATCGTCGGCGACTCTCCGCGCATCGTCGAGGTGTCGCGCGAGATCCAGAAGGTCGCTCCAACCGACGCGACGGTGCTGCTGCAGGGCGAATCTGGAACGGGGAAGGAGCTGTTCGCGCGCGCGATCCATCAGCTTTCACAGCGGCGCGATCGGCCGTTCGTGCCGATCAACTGCGCCGCGATTCCCGACACCCTGATCGAGAACGAGCTTTTTGGGCACGAGCGCGGATCATTCACGGGGGCGACCGGACGGCAGCTCGGAAAATTCGAGCTGGCTGACACCGGCACCATCTTCCTCGACGAGATCGGCGACCTCGGTCCCTCGGTGCAATCGAAGGTACTCCGCGTGCTGCAGGAGCACCGCTTCGATCGCATCGGCGGCACGGCGACCATCGAGGCCGATGTGCGCGTCATCTGCGCGACCAATCGCAATCTTGCGGAGGATGTGAAATCGGGAAGGTTCCGCGAGGACCTCTTCTTCCGCATCAATGTTTTTCCGGTGACCATTCCTCCGTTGCGCGCGCGTCGCGAAGACATCAACGCGCTCTCCGACTTTTTCATCCAGCGCCTCGCGCGCGAGCTGAAGAAACCGGGACTCACGATCAGCGACGACGCGCGTGCGCGGCTGCGCGAGTACGACTGGCCGGGAAACATCCGCGAGCTGCAGAACTGCCTCGAGCGTGCGGCGATCCTCTGCAACAACAGCCGGATCGAAGCGGGCGATCTTCAACTGGCGCAAACGTCGGAGAATCGGATCGGCGATGTCATCGATCTCTCCGGCTCGCTCGCCGATGCAACCGAGCGCGCGACGCGAAGCGTGGAAAAGGCCAAAATCAGCGAAGCGCTGCAGCGCACCTCCTCCCGCAACGACGCCGCCGACCTCCTCGGCATCTCCCCGCGCACGCTGGCGGCGAAGATGAAGGAACACGGGCTGGAATGACCATCCCGACGTCGCGCGACGTTGTGGCGTACCTCAACGCGCGATTCGAAGCCCGCGGATTGCCGTATCGCCTCGAACACCTCGCGGTCCTGCCGTACGTCAACCCGATGTGGCTCGCAAACTGGGACGCGCCGCAACTCGCGGATGCGCCCGAGCGCGACGTCATCGATGAGGAGCTGCGCGAAGCGCGATGGCGATTCCCGCAGATCCTCGATGAGTACTGACTCAAAGTGCCGGGTGCCGAGTGCCGAGTGCCGAGACTCCTCCCGTCAACTCGGCACTCGGCACTCGGCACTCGGCACTTAGATCACAGCCACTTCGCGAGCCAGTCGGCGACCTCTTTGTAGAAAATGCGGCTGTTCTCCGGATTGAGGATCCAGTGGTTCTCATCCGGCCACACCAGCAGCCGGCTCGGCACGCGCTGACGCTGGAGCGCCGCCCACATCTCGAGCGTGTTGTTCATCGGGACGCGGAAGTCGTGCTCGCCGACCGACAGCAGAATCGGAGTCTTGAAGTTCTTCGCGTAAGTCGTCGGACTCTGCTCGCGCCAGATCGCGGCACCTTCCCAATACGGTCCGCCTAACGCGAGCTCGCGGCCGTAGATCACGTCGCTCGATCCCCACTGCGTCTGCAGGCTCGAGAGGCCGGCATGGCTGACCAGGCATTTGTAACGCGTGGTCGTCGCTTCCAGCCAGTTCGTCAGATGTCCGCCGTAGCTCGCTCCGCCGGCAGCCATGCGGCTTCCATCGATGAACGGAAATCGTTTGACGGCTTCGTCGGCCGCTTCGTTGATCTCATCGCCGGGACCCTTGAGCACGTCGCCCTGAATATCGCGCGCGAACTTCTCGCCGAATCCGGTCGA
The DNA here is from genome assembly GCA_036559905.1 of Thermoanaerobaculia bacterium. Lineage (GTDB taxonomy): Bacteria > Acidobacteriota > Thermoanaerobaculia > Gp7-AA8 > Gp7-AA8 > Gp7-AA10. Next base: position 2,758 of record DATBSF010000306.1, read on the forward strand.
GCCGGTGTAGTTCGTCATCAGCAGCACGTAGCCCGGCTTCGCGAGCAGGTGATAGTTCCAGCGCAGCGAGATGTCGTCGCGCCACATGTTCGCGGCGCCGCCGTGAATGAGCACGAACAGCGGATACTTCTTCGACTCGTCGAATGCCGGCGGCAGCACGATGAGATTGTGAATCTGTTTGCCGCGCTTGCTCGCGAACCAGAAATGCCGCGGCGGTTGCCAATCAATGTTGCGCGCCGCGTCGACGTTGAAGCTCGTCAGATTGCGATGCGTCTTCGTTGCCGGGTCAATCCGCACCACTTCGGCTGGATCGATGGAGCTGCCCCACGTCGCGATCAGCAGGGGCGCATTCGCTGCCGCCGCGAGCCGAGTGTAGACGCCGCGCTGCGGCTCGAGCGCGATCTTCGTTTCGCCGCCGCCCGCCGGCACCACGTAGATCTTTTCCAGGCCGGAATCCTCCGCCGTGAAATAGATCATCTTATTGTCGGATGTTATTGCGTACGATCCTGTCGATCGGTCGAACGGCGCGTCGTTGACGATCTTGCGATTCGACATCGAAGGCCAGTCGAATCGCACGATGCGGCCGAGGTTGTAGACCTTGCCGTTGTTTTCGTTGAAGACCGCGAAGAGCGTTTTCCCATCGGGACTGAATTGCGGGCGCGAATACTCTCCTTCGCCGCGCGTGACAATCTGCGGATCGCCTCCGCGCGCGCTGATGCGATACAGATCGATCGGATATTCGGCGTACGCGGCCGAGTTACGTTTGGCCGTCGCGGAGAAGACGATCGCTTCGCCGTCGGATGACCAATCGGCGTCGATGTCCTCCCGCGAGCCCTCAGCGTTGCGCCCCGCGAATCCAGCTTCCTTCACGAGACTCGTTCCGCCGAGGATGTCGCGCGCCTTCGAGCCGGAGTCGAGATCCTGAACAAAAAGGTGGACCTGTTTGTCGTCGAGCCAGCGATCCCACGCCTTGATCGGAAAACTGTCGAACGCGCGGACGTTGTACTTGCGATCTTTGCGCTCCTTCGCGATTTTCTTATTGGCCTCGTCATCCGAAGTGCCGGGATAGACGGAGCTGCTGAACAGGATCGCTTTTCCATCGGGACGAAATACCGGCGAGCGTGCGCCGGTCGAGAGCGAAGTCGCGCGCTGCGCTTCGCCGCCGTTCAGATCGAGGATGTAGATCTGATTCGCATCGTCGCCTTCGCGCTTCGCGGAGAACGCGATGCGATGGCTGTCGGGAGCCCATGTCACATCGCTCTCTCCGGCCTTCGACGATGTGACGCGGCGCGGCCTGGCGCTTCCATCCGACGGCACGATCCAGAGATCGGAAACGACTTCCTTCTCGTCGTACGACGGTTCGGTCACCGAGAAGACGACCCATTTTCCGTCGGGACTCGGCAGCGGCGCGCCGACGCGCTTCATCAGAAAAAGCGTTTCGTGCGTCAGCGGCTGCTTCGTCTGCGCGAATGCCGCAGCGGCAACCAGCAATGCCATGACCGCACTGATTCGAATTCGATGCATTGTCGAGCTCCTGAACGACGTATTCTTCGCGGATGAACACTAGCAGAAAAACGGCATTGATCACGGGCGCATCGAGCGGGATCGGGATGGACTTCGCGCGCCTGCTTTCGCGCGAAGGCTACGAGCTTTTTCTGGTCGCGCGTTCGGAGGCGAAGCTCCGCGCGCTGGCCAGTGAGCTCGGAAACGCGAAGGTGATCGTCGCCGATCTCGTTTTACCCGATGCGCCGCAGCGGATCTTCGACGTGTCCAGCGGCGTCGACGTGTTGATCAACAACGCCGGCTTCGGCGTTTCGGGTCCGTTCATTGAAACGGACCTGCGAAAAGAGCTCGAGATGATTCAGGTCAACGTTTCGGCGCTGACACATCTCACGAGACTCTTTCTTCCTCCGATGCTCGCGCGCAAGAGCGGTCACATCCTGAACCTCGCCTCGACGGCCGCATTTCTACCTGGTCCGCTGATGGCGGTGTACTACGCAACGAAGGCCTACGTTCTCTCGTTTTCCGAGGCCATCGCCGATGAATTGCGAGGCACGGGCGTGACTGTCACGGCGCTTTGTCCCGGCCCGACGGCCACCGGGTTTGCCGAGGTCGCGGGCATGGAGTCGTCGCGTCTGTTCAGCCTGATGAGGCCAATGAGCTCGGAAGCCGTCGCGCGATATGGCCTTCGCGCGATGCGACATGGAAAGCGAGTTGCTATACCCGGAATCGCGAACAAACTGAGCACGCAGTCGATCCGCGTCTCTCCGCGGCGGCTCGTGACGACGATCGTTAGAAAACTGCAGGAGTCGCGATGATCAGGAAATTGAGCTCAGGCGAATACCGACTCTACTCGCGCAAGAAAGATCCCAAGACCGGCAAGCGGCGTAACCTCGGTACATTCAAATCGCTGGCGGCCGCTCAGAAACACGAGCGGGCGGTGCAGTACTTCAAGCGGCACTAGCGCGCGGCAATCTTTTTCGCAGGCGCGAGTTGCAGATCGTTCAGCTCCGGCCCGCTGAGAATCTCTCCGCGCACCAGTTGAGCGGCGCCAGCAGCATGGATCGCGCGAATGACTTCGCTGCCCGGCCCGACCTGCGCGAAGACGGTGCAGCGCCCATCGAGATCGGGCGAGCTGCGCGTCACGACGATGAACGACACCGCATCGGCAGTCGCACACAACGAGAGTGATCCCGGGATATGCAACTGCTTCGTCTCGACTGCCGATTCGTACATCAGCCGCTTGAATTCCGGCGTGAGCGGCGCTGTAAACGTGATCGCCGCATCGGTCACCTTCGCGTCGACTCCCGAGAACGCGCCCGAATTGACGAGGCGCGCAAATGCCAGAACGGTCGCCGGCACCTGCTGGTTCATCAGCATCGCGCCAAAATCGCCTTCTGAAGTGCGAAGGATGACCGCCGTGCCGTCGGTGATGATCGTGCCGCGCGAGATCAGCTCGGCGGTCGTCGGCGCGGCAAACTCCGGATCGTCGAGTGCCATGAATATCGACGCCATCGAATCCGCATTCTGTTTCGTCGGGTTGTTGTAGACGCTGATCAGCTCGTACTTGTGGTCCTTGTACATCGGCACGCCGTCGATGCTGATGAAATTGTCGACGCGATCGAGCCCGACGCGTTTCTTCGGATTCACAGTCTGTGCTTTGAAAACGTCCGTTCCGCTGGTGGCGTCGCGCAAAGTCAGCGATTGCGCGAACGGATGCAGATGCACCGCCGCGTAATGCAGCTTCGAGTCGTAGGGCAGATTCATGAACCAGGTCGCGTCGCTCGTGTTCACCTGCCTGCCCGGCGGGACGACCCAGTGGCCCGTCATTTTGTGACCTTTCGGATCGACGTAGTCGGACGCCATTCCAGCCGCGTTGGGCGCCCGCTGGCCAACGAGGCAGCTCATTCCGGCGTGCTCCCCGGGATCGGCTGAAATCGCGGATGTGATCGCGAGCGGGTTGTCAGACATCTGCACCATTCCGGAGGCGGGCAGATTGAAAAGCGGAATCGGACGCTTTGCGAGGTCGCGATCGCGGACGTATTCGAACGTCACGCGATGCCGCACGTTGAGATGCTGCGGATGCTCGATGTTGTGATTGAGGACCTGCGTCATCACGTACAGCGGCTCATTCGACGCGATCGGAAACGCGAATCCTTCCGGCAGCCGCGCCGCAAATCCGCCACCCGAGACGCGCATGCCCTGCGAGATCGTCATCAACCGCGCTGCAGGCAGGCGCTTCAGGTTGAAGAGCGCCTTGTGCTTCGTTGGATCGATGTCGATGTTCATGTGGCACATGAGCTCCGGCGACATCAGCGTCTTTCCGTCCTCGCCAACGACCTCAGTCTTGATCTCGGTGAGCCAGAGAAGCTCGGGCTTCGTCTTGTCCTCGAGGTAGATCGTCTGTGCGCCGGCGGGCCCTTCCATCGATTTGTACTTCTTGACGATCTTGTAGACGTCGGAGAGTACCTGCCGCTCCGTGGCGAGCAGAGGTGTAGCGATGGCGAGGGCGAAAAGGAGGACGCTTCTCTTCACGATATTAAGAATAACATTATCGGGACGCCGGACCGTGTGACGTTTCAACAGACGACACGAAGGCTGTAACGCCGGCGGGAGCTTCGTGAATTGCGCGAATCACGTCCTGGCCATTGCCGAGCCGGGCAAAGCCGACGCAGCGGGAATCGCTCACCGGTCGTGTACCCAGGATGATGCGGAGCGTGATGTTGTTGGATGCGGTCGTCGGCGAGCAATATGCGATCGTTTCCGGCTCGAGCGGCAGGCCGCGATCGCCGCCGGCCGGCTCGAGCAATTTCCGGATCGAATCGGACGAAGGGATCGTCAGCCGAACCTCGGATTTCGTGCTGACGGTCTGCGCCCGATTGAAAACACCCGCGAGGGCGAGGCGCGCGACCTGGATCGAAGTGTTAGGCGCGGCATCGCGCGCGAGCAGCGCCGTGAAGTCGCCGGCGGTTGTGCGTACCGTGACCGAATCGCTCTGGAACAGCGCCGCGCTCCGCCGCGCGAGCTCGCCACGCGACGGCTTCACGAATTCCGGATCGTCGAGGCCGAGGAACACAGAGGCCATCGAGTCGGCATTGGCAGAAGTCGTGTTGTTGTAGACGCTCTCCAATTCGTATTTGTGGCTCGAATACAGCGGGATGCCCTCGAGACTCGTGAAGGTCTCAACCTTTGCGAGTCCGATTCCCTTCGACGGGTTCGTGGCGCGCGATTGCACGATCACGGTTCCGGTCGTCACATCGCGAACTGAAAGCGATTCTGCAAACGGATGGAGATGGACCGCGGCGTAATGCAGTCGCGTGTTGAACGGCAGATTCAAGAACCACGTGATGTCGCTCGCGTTCACCTGGCGTCCGGGAGGAACGATCCAGTGGCCCGTCATTTTTCTGCCGGATGGATCGACGTAATCGGCGGACGTGGCGGCGGCCTGCGGCGCCCGCTGGCCGATGAGACAGCTCCCGCCGTTGTGTTCCGTGGTGGCGCTGCCCATTGAAGTCAGTGCGATTGCGTCATTCAGTTGCACCATCCCCGATGCGCCGAGGTTGAAGAGCGGCTTCATGGGGCGCGTGAGATCGGCGTCGCGCACGTATTCGAAAGTCACGCGATGGCGCACTTTCAGATTGTTCGGATGCTCGATGTTGTGATTGAGCACTTGCGTGAAGAGCAGCAGCGGCTCGTTCGAGGCGATCGGGAATCCGTAGCCGACCGGCAGCCTCGCGGACAGCATGCCCTGCGACAGCGTCATCAGGCGCGCCGCTGTCGGACGCGGAAGATTGAAGAGCGCCTGGTGCGCGTTCGGCTCGAGATCGACGTTCACATGGCACATCAGCTCCGGCAACTGCGGGGTCGTGCCATCCTCGGCCACCATCTCGGTGCGGATGCCGGTGATCCACAGCAGTTCGGCAGTCGCGCTGCTGCCCAGGACGATCTTTTGCAGGCTGGAGGGTCCTTCCATCGATCGGTATTTGCGGTCGATCGTGTAGACCTTAGTCAGGATCTGGCGTTCGGCGGCGATGCAGGGAGAAGCAGCGAGCAGGATGAGGCAAATCGCGCGTCGCATCACGTCCTGAAGAATAGCACCTGCGCGAGTGCCGCACCGAGTGTGTCGATCACCGTATCCCACGGGGTTGCCGTTCGCCCGGGCACAAAGGCCTGATGCCACTCGTCGATGGTTCCGACGGCGGCCGCGAAGAGGATCGCAGTCAGGGCCCATCGGATGCTCCAGCCTGACCTGTCCGCCCGAACAGCCCTGTATACGAGGATGCTGAGGATTCCATACTCCACGACGTGGCTCAGCTTGCGGATGACGAAATTCACGACCTCGATCACGGTGTCGCCAAGGCGATCGCCTGCGATGGCGTGGATCAACTTTTCGAGGAATCCGCCGGTATTTGCTGACGAAAAGGAGCCGCTCGATGCCGCAAAGATCACCGCCGTCCAGAGAATCGCGGGAAGCCATAACCGCAGGGTGGATCGCGAGGGCATCGGCGCGCGAGTATAGTCGCGTTCGTCAGGAAATCTGGCTGCCAATAACCGTGCAGAACCTTATAATCGCTGCTCTCTCTCCATGACTACGAGTGTTCAGGAAGTGAAGACTCGGGTGCGGTTCACCGTGTATCAACCGGGGATCGCCCCGCAACAGATTGCGCTGCCGGGTGACATGATCACCCTCGGCCGAGCCTCCGACTGCACGATCCCGATCAAGGATCGTTTTCTGTCGCGCAAGCACGCCGAGATCGTCTTCGAGCGCGGCGCGTGGTTTGTGCGCGATTGTGGAAGCGTCAACGGAACGCTCGTCAACGGAGTCAAGGTGGTCGATCCGGTTCCGCTTCGCGCCGGCGACCGCATCGCACTCGGCGACAGCGAAGTCGTTTTTCACTCCGACGAAGCGACGTCGCAACTGATTCCTGTCGACAGCGATTCGCACGCCACGAATCTCGCGATCAAAGTCGACGAGGAGGAGCGCGGCACGGAGCGCACCCGCATTCTGAATTCGCTGGCGATCGAGTTTCTCGCCGATCGTCCGATGAGTGATCTGTTCGAATTCATTCTCGATCGCGTCGTCGGCCTGCTGCATCCGTCGCGCGCCGCGATGGCGCTCTTCGGTCCTGACCGCACCGATTTCGAGAATGTGAAATTGCGCCGGCAGGATCCGACGCAGTCGACCGACCTTCTCATCAGCCGGACACTCCTGCGCGAAGTCGTGGACGGACGGCAGGTCGTGTCGTACTTCGACACGAGCCAGGATGAGAAACTCGCACGCGCGCAATCGATCATCGCGCAAAACATACGGTCGGCTGTTTGCGCACCGCTCCTCGTCGGCGACGCAGTCCTGGGCGTCCTTTACATCGACTACACCTCGCAGCGCGGCGCCGTGACCGAGAACGACGTGCGGCTCGTCGCGCAGATCGCGCGATTTGCGGCGGTCACGCTCGAGCGCACGCGTCTGCGCGAAGAGGCCCTCGCGAAAGCGAAGATCGACGAAGAGCTGCGCACGGCCTATGCGATTCAAAAGCGATTACTGCCATCATCTTTGCCGGCGATCGACGGCTACACATTTGCGGCGTCCAACCGACCTGCAAAATCGGTGAGCGGCGACTACTACGACGTCGTCGTCCGGCCGGATGGTCGGATCTATTTCGTCATCGCGGACGTCAGCGGCAAAGGCATCACGGCCGCACTGGTGATGTCGAGCGTCGCGACGGCATTCAACATTTTCACGCGCACGGATCCAACGCCCGCCGATCTCATGCGCGAGCTCAATGCGACGCTCGCGCCGAAGACCGCGCCGACAAAGTTCGTCACGATGGTGGTGGGTGTGCTCGATCCGACCAACGGTCGGGTCGAATTCGCGAACGCCGGACACGTTCCGCCGCTGGCCGTTTCTTCGGTGGGGGTGGAAGCGCTGCGATCGACCGATCTGGTCGTCGGCCTGTTTCCGAACGCGCAATATCGAAATCAGACGATCGAGCTGAAGCCGGGCGATTCGTTGGTGCTTTTCACCGACGGCGTCACAGAGGCGGAGAACTCGCTGGAAGAGCAGCTCGGAATTGCGCCGGTGCAGGAGGCGCTGAAGGCGCTGCACTGCGAGAATGCCGCCCGCATGCTGTCGGTGATCGAGGAGCACGTGAACCGCCACATCGGCGACGCGCCGGCCGGCGATGACGTCACGATGCTTGCGCTCACGCGCTGTGCGTAATCCATGACGACGATCGTCTCCGGCACCCGCCTCGGACCATACGAAATCGTCGCGCCGCTGGGGGCGGGCGGGATGGGGGAGGTGTGGCGGGGGCGGGACACGCGGCTCGATCGCAGCGTGGCGATCAAGATTCTTCCGGCCGCACTCGCCGGCGACGCGCAATTCAAGGTCCGATTCGAGCGTGAAGCGCGCGCGATTTCACAGCTCAATCATCCGCACATCTGCACCCTCTACGACGTCGGCGATTCCTACATCGTCATGGAGTTGCTCGAAGGCGAATCGCTCGCCGATCGGATCGCCAAAGGGCCGATGCCGATGGAGCAGGTGCTTCGATACGGAACGCAGATCGCGGATGCGCTCAACAAAGCGCATCGCGAGGGCATCGTCCATCGCGACCTGAAGCCCGGCAACGTCATGATCACGAAGTCGGGCGCGAAACTGCTCGACTTCGGACTGGCAAAGTCGAGCGTTGTCATCGACGGAGACGGAGCGACGCAGCACAAGCCGCTCACGCAGGAAGGAACACTTCTCGGCACCTTTCAGTACATGGCGCCGGAGCAGCTCGACGGATTAGAAGCGGATCCGCGGACGGACATCTTCGCGCTCGGGACCGTTCTGTACGAGATGGCGACCGGCCGACGCGCCTTCGACGGAAAAACGAAGACAAGCCTCATCGCCGCCATCGTCAGCAGCGACCCGCCACCCATGTCGAAGACTCAACCGGTGACGCCTCCGGCCTTCGAGCACGTGGTTGCGAAGTGCCTCGCAAAAGAGCGCGATGATCGCTGGCAGTCAGCGCACGACATCGCCGAGGAGCTGCGGTGGATTGCCGGTGCGGGATCGCAGGCGGGTGTCGCCGCGCCGTTGATTCTTCGCCGGAAATCGCGCGAGCGGCTCGGGTGGGCGCTCGCTGTGATCCTGGCGCTGATTGCCGGCGGGATCGCATCCCGCAAGTTTTCGCATGAAGTGCGACCGTCGTATCGCTTCACGATTCCGATGATCGATAGTGCGTACAGAGCCGGCGGCGGTGCCCAACTGTCGCCAGACGGCCGCACAATCTATTTCGTCGCCATCACCAACGGTACGCCAGGTCAGCGTTTCGTCTTCCGACGACGTCTCGACGAGTTGACGGCAGTCCCGATCGAAGGAACGGAACGCGTCGGCGGTGGATTCAAACTCACGCCCGACGGGGCAAGTTTCATCCTCCCACTAGGCGGAGGGGTCATTAAGCGCATCAGCGTCGACGGTGGTCCGCAGCAATCGGTTGCTGAGGGCGTGACCGGCGGCACCAATGAACTGTCGATTTCAATGGACGGAACTATTCTGCTCGGAAATAACGACCGTTCGATGCGGCGCATCCTGCCGAATGGGGAAGTCGACGAGGTGACCCAGCTCGACAAGGCGCATGGCGAGACGGGACAAGACTGGCCATTGTTCTTACCTGACGGCAAGCGCTACTTGTTTCTCAGCGTCCGGCGCGATACGACTCAGGGAACGATTCGTCGAACGCTCTGCGCGACCTCGATTGGATCGAAGGAGATCAAGCGGATCGATGAATTGCCGACGCGTTTCGAATACGCGATGGGCAACATATTCTTCGTTCGAGACGGCACGCTCATGGCGCGGCCTTTCGACGCAGCGCGGCTGCAATTCAAGGGCGAGGCGGTGCCGGTGATCAACAATGTTCCATTCGAAAAATCGAGTGGATCGGCCTCTTTTAGCGTTAGTCCGAGCGGAGTCATTGCCTGCGGTCAGGCTGTCTCGGTGTCGCATCTGACCTGGGTCGATTCAGCCGGGAAGAAACTCGCCACGATCGGCAATCCCGTGTCGGTCAACGGCGTCCTCGCGTCTACGCCTCGAGCCTCCGTCGTTCAGGGCGGCGAGGAGGTCGTACTGGCGATCCTCGATCATCGCACCGGAACGCAATCTATGTGGATTCGAGGGTTGACGCGTGACACATCCGCACGAGTCACGTTCAGCCCCGCGTTCGAGGTGAATCCGGTCGTAACGCCCGATGGATCTCGAGTGTTTTTTGCCAGCGACGCGCAATCGGCGCTCGATATTTTCGAGGCGCCTCTCGATGGCAGCGTACCTCCGACGCTCGTCGTGTCGGCGCCGAATGTTCAGGTTCCTAATGACATTTCGCGCGACGGACGATTCTTGCTGTACACATCGAATCAGAATCAAATCGTGGCCAAGCAGGACCTGTGGATCCTGCCACTCACTGGAGATCGCAAACCCTACCCATTTCTAGCGACGCCAGCCGTCGAGAATGAAGGCGTCTTCTCTCCCGACGGAAAGTGGATCGCGTATGTCTCTGCTGCGACAGGTATCCCGCAGGTGAACGTCAGGCCATTTCCCGGACCTGGTGCGGCGCGACCGGTATCGACAACTGGAGGAGGTGCACCACGATTCAGTCCGGACGGGAAAAAGATCTATTTCCTCAGCGCCAACAAATTGATGGCTGCTGATTTCCATGCGGACGGATCGGTCCGCGAACCAGCGCTTGTCTTCGAGCTCGGAGACCGCATCGGTGCGTTCGAGCCTGTTGGCGATCGCTTCCTGATGGTGCTCCGGAACGACATTGAAACACCACCGCTGCGTGTCATCGCGAACTGGCAGCCGCCGCACTGACGCGATTCAGAATCGCCGCGCGATTCCGCACGCCAGACCCGCATCCGCGCTGTTTTCGTAAGTGAGCACGTTCTCGATCAGCGCCGCGTAGGCAATCACTGAATGTCCGAGACGATGCTGCATGCCGAGCGAAAGCTGGTAAGTACGCCGCGTGAACTCGGCGATTCCGATGTTGCGGAACGGGCTCTCGGAAACTGTCAATTGCGCGATTGCTGATGTCTTCTCGCTCAGGAGCCGCGAAATGCCGACGGTATCGGTGATCAGCGTCTGCGCTTTTGTGCCGAGCTGACGATTGCTTCCAAGTCGAATCATGCCCAGTGCGGCATGGATCGTTGTGCGGCCGATGTCGCGCGATGCGAGGACTTGCAATCCTCCATCGAGCGAGCCCGATCCGTTGAGTGTCGCCGCATTCCCGGTCGGCAGCTCCACGGCACCGGAAAGCGAGATCGCGATGTGCCGCTCCTCGAAAAAGCTCAATTCGTATTTTCCGGAAATCGCGATGTCGCCGAGGGCGAAGCTGCCGGATCGGTCGCGAACGTACTCGGTCGAGCCGTTCTGCAGCGCAACAGTCTCGGAGTTGCGCGGAAAAGCGTTGCGATTCGCGTTGCCGATGCTGAGCGTGTTATGTACGCCTTCGATGAGGCTGTCGGACCATCCACCCGCGGTTCTGCTGATCGGAAGCGTCAAACCGAGCTCGAAGTTTCGGCCGAACCCGCGACGCATCGACAGCTCAGCGCGCTGCGTTTCGCCATCGACGATGTAAATCGGAGCTCCGATACGAGCGCGCGAGCCGGCGAGCTCGCTCGCCTGCGACATCCGTCCTGTTTCGCCGAAGGCCCTTCTGTTGATCCAGTCCGACTTCGCGAACGTGTTCGAGTCGGCCGCCGAAATCATCACGACCGATTCGCTCTCGCCGAGGACGCGAGCGCGTTCCGGCTCGAAGAAAAAGAAGCCGTTGCTGAGAAGGAACTGATCGCGGATCGGGAGAGGAGCTCGCAGATCATCGCCGTTCTCTTGCGCTTGGAGTGAGCCGCAAACGAGTAAGAGGGCTGCGAACGTCGACGCGAAGCGTTGCATCTCCGCGGGCGTATCTTATTGATGTTAGGCACCACTCACAATGCCGCGCCGGATCGCTTCCACTCCCATGGCCGCCGCGATGGCCAACTGCGGGACGACCGGCACGCGAAATC
>DATBSF010000307.1:0-3403 GCA_036559905.1 Thermoanaerobaculia bacterium
AGCGTCAGCCACGATTGCGTCCACATCGATGCCTGCCATCGGCGCGATTCGGATCCGAGGCGTGACGCGCGGAGCAACGACTGGATGGATTGCCATCGGCGCCATGGGGGCCATCGGCGGCAGCGGGGTCATCTCCTGGTCATCGGAATTTTCCTCATCGCTCGCCGGATCGTCCGATTCGTCGGTCATCTCGTCGTCGGCGTCGACTTCGACGGTGGTGTTCGTCTTGTCGCATTCTTTCTCTTTGTCTTTGTCCTTCTCCTTCATCTTGTCGGGCGCGGGGGCCGCGGCCGGAGCAGGAGCGGGAGCCGGTTTCGGAGTCGGCTGGTCGCGCTTCGCGAAAAGCGGAAGTGCGGGGGCGATCAGCATGGCGGCAACGACCGTGATCAGCGCCGCGCCGGCGGCCCAGCGCGAAGACCAGTTCGCGGACTCTGCGCGCGCGAGTACCAGGCGATGGATGCGCGCGATGAGCGATCCGCCATTTGCGGCGACGACGCTTTGCGCGTCCAGACGCAATTCTTCGAATCGTGTGAGTGCGCGCGCGTACTGCACCGGATCGCCGAACACCGCTACTGCGAGATCGTCGCAGCAGTGTTCGCGTTCGATGCGAATGCGGCCAGAAATCCACCACACGGCAGGATGATAGAAAAGGAGAGTCTCGATGACCGACTGCATCAGATTGACGATGAAGTCGTGCCGGCGGATGTGCGCCAGCTCGTGCGCCAGGACCATCTCGATCTGCTGAACGGATAGTCCCGAAAGCGATGCGACCGGAAGCAAAACGACTGGCCGCAGCCAGCCGATGACAGTGGGAACTTCGACGGCCGCCGACTCGAGAAGCGTCACCGAGCGGCGGAGCTGCAGCGAATCCGCGATGCGATTCAGCGAGCGGATCCATTGACTGCTGGCGACGTGGGAGCGCCGAGTCGTCAGGCGATGCGCGCCGACCCAGCCCACGATCAGGCGTGTCGACAAAATAACGACGCCGAGAAGCCAGATGGCAACGATCTGCGCGAGATGTGCGTTGGCGAAGGTGATCGTCGAGACGAAAACGTCCTGCCCGGTTGTCGCAGCAGGAACGGGGGCCTCGGCGGCCGCCGCCTGTTGCTCCCCGATGGTGACGTCGCTCGAGCTGTCTTCGATGTATGCCGCGACTGCGGCCGGCATCACCGGCGCGGCGCCCGGATCGTACGCGCGATATCCGGTTGCGATGCCGAGGGCGATGAGGAGAATGAGGGCGCCGCAGGAGGCGAGATAGCGCGCGTTGGCGGTCTGCCTCTGCAGCAGCGCGAGTGTCGCCGCTAGAATCGCGGCCACCAGAACGCCCTGCCACAGCAAATGAACCAGCGCCCAACCGATCGCTTTTCCGAGCGGGCCAGCCAGAATCATTTCGATGCCGTTCATTTCGTTTCTCCTTCGAGACGATCGAGAAGATTTCGAATCAGGTTCAATTCATCGGAATTGGCTTTGCGCCCGGAAAGCGCCTGCATCACCAGCTTGGCTGCCGAACCGCCGAATGCGCGGTCGACGAGATCGGACAGAAGCTGGCGCTGCGTTTTTTGTTCGCTATATCGCGACTCGTAAATATGCGCCCGCTGGGCCTCGTCGCGAACGACAAGTCCTTTCTCCGTCATGATCTGTAACAGCTTCAACACCGTTGTATAGCCGGTCGGAGCGTGGCGGTTGAGCTCGTCATGAACGTCGCGGACGGTGCTCGGCCCACGCTCCCACAGCACAGCGAGGATTGCCAGTTCGGCATCGGTGGGGCGGGGCGGTTGGCGGTCAACCATAGATCACCTCTTAGTACGACGGAATCTATACGAAGTTTGTCGTAGTGTCAACGAAGTATTTCGTACTTTGGTATTCTGCGTCGCTATGCGCATTTTCCAAATCCTCCTTGTTTCCACAGTCCTGGCCGCGCCGGCCGCACTCGCCGACGCCACCATCCAGCAAAAAACCCAGCTCCACTTCGGCGGCGCCCTCGGCAGCGTCATCAATGTTTTCGGCCGCAAAGCAACGCACGAAGGCATCGTCACCGACGTCACGATTCACAACAACCGCAAGCTCAATCGCAGCGGCGACACCGGTGAGATCGTCGATCTCGACCAGCAGAAGGTCTATTACCTCGACTACGAAGAACGCACTTACACGGTCAAGACGTTCGCCGAGCTTCGCAAGGAGTACGAGGACGCGAAGGCACGCGCAAAAGAGCGCGCCAAGGAGACCAGCAAGAGCACCGAGAAGAATGAGGGGCCGGAATACGAAGTCGATTTCTCGCTGAAGTCGACCGGCAACAAAGAGACGATCAACGGCTGGAACACGCACGAAGAAATCGCGACCGTCACCGTTCACGAGAAGGGGAAGAAGCTCGAGGAATCGGGCGGCTTCGTGCTGACGTCCGACATGTGGATGGGTCCGCGCATTCCTGCGATGCGCGAGCTCGCCGATTTCGAGCGCAGATTCCTCCAGAAGGTCTACGGCGACGCGTTCATTGGCGACATGAAGCAGATGGCGGCGATGATGGCGGCTACGCCGGCGTTCGCAAAAGCGATGAAGGCGTTCAACGACAAGCAATCCAAATTTGACGGCACGGCGATCCGCACGAAGATGACGTTCGAGACGGTTGCCGGAACCGATCCATCGACGCAATCGCAATCCTCATCTCCCTCCAGCGCCCTCGGCGGTCTCCTCGGCCGCATGAAACGCCGGAAAAACGATGAGAGCGAATCATCACGCGGAACGATGTTCGATTCGAATCACGAGCTGCTGAAGGCCTCGACCAGCGCGTCAGCAGATGCGGTCGCGATTCCGGCGGGCTTCAAACTGGAGTAGCGAGCAGCGCGTCTTTCTCGCGCCAGATCGTTTCGATCCATGCTTTGAATCGATCGCGCGCCGGACCAGGCTCGGTGATCTCGGCGGTGTAGAACTCCGCCGGGACATCGAGCCGCCGCGCGCGCACGGTGATCGTCTTCACTTTTCCGGTCAGGAAATGCCAGAGCGTGACATCGCCGCCTGGATAGCCGATGGTCACATCGATCATCGCGTCGAGTTGATCGCCCAGGCTCGCGACGACGAACGCAATTGCACCGACACGCGGACGCAGCAGATGCTCATACGGCGAATCCTGATCGACGCGCTTTTCTTCTGAAAATCGCGTTCCCTCGAGAAACGTCAGGATCGCGACCGGAATGTGCCGGTATCGCTGACACGCACGGCGCGTGGTCGCGAGATCGCGCCCTCTCTTTTCAGGATGTCGACGCAGCGCGTCCGCCGAGTAGCGACGCATGAACGGAAACTCGAGCGCCCAACATGCCTGCCCGACGATCGGAAAGAAGATCAGTTGCTGCTTCAGGAAGAAACGTACGAAGGCAGCCTTCCCATGAAATACGCGAAGAATGGTGAA
>DATBSF010000308.1:0-27220 GCA_036559905.1 Thermoanaerobaculia bacterium
CCGGTTGCCGGTTGTCGGTGGTCGTCAACGCAGGGATCGTGATGTCGCGCAGACGTGACGCCACCGCTTCGATCTTCTGATCCAGCGCTGCGATCAGCGCGTCGTTGCGCTTGACCGCCACCGGGATGAGATCGCGAAGCCTGGTGAGCTCCGTCGCGAGCGCTTCATCGGAATTGCGGGCGTCGACCTGCACCGCGGTGAGATCGGTCTTGAGATCCTCGCGCACCTTCGCGATGTCAGCGCGAAAGTCCTTCAGCAGATCGATCAGCGCAACATTGAAGTTTTTCTGGCGTTCGGTGTCCGGCTCGACCGCACGCCGAAAAAGACGTCGGAAGAATCGAAGCAGCCACTCATACCGCGACGCACGCGGCGGATATCGAGCGTCCGACTCCCACACCTCGCGCCAGGCTTCGGCGCCCGCAGGTGGGGAGTCGACGTATCGATCGTTCACTGCTGCGGGGCCTGCTCAGTTGCTGGCGCTGGCGCCGGCGCTTCTTCCAGCTTTTCCACGCCGATCGGAATGACCTCGACCTGGATCTGCGCGGAAACATCGCGATGCAGGCGGACCTCGACGTCATGCATGCCGAGACTCTTGATCGGACGCGAGAGCTCGATGCGGCGCTTGTCGACGTCGAGACCCTTGGCGGTCAGCGCGTCTGCGATCTCGTTGGCAGTCACCGATCCGAAGAGCTGGCCGTTCTCGCCAACGCGCTTCTGCACGGTGACCTTCGTGCCCTTGACGCTCTCGGCAGCTTTGGCCGCCTGATCTTTCTCTTTCTGCGAGAGCAGCGCCCACTTCTTGCGCTCCTGCTCGACAGACTTCAGGTTTCCAGGCGTCGCCTCGCGTGCGAGGTTTTTCGGAAGCAAGTAGTTGCGCGCGTAGCCTTCTTTGACGTTGACGACGTCGCCGCGCGTTCCGAGTCCGCGGATTTCGTCAATCAGAATGACTTTCATCGGAGTGATCCTTTCGGTTGAACTTTCGAAAATCGAAAAAGGAGTCGAATAGACCGGCGATGCTCAACACCAGCGGACTGATGCCCGTGATCGTGAGGATGCCGAGGAATATGTAGGCCAGGAAGATTGAGGTGAAGCCGGCGCCGGCCGCCGCGAGAAACGAGCGAAAGATCGCCAGTCCCTGCAGCAGGTAGAGGAAGCTCACCAGCGCGAGCACATTGGCGCCGATCCGCTGCGGCATTCCACTCGCGAGCGGCGAGAGTCCGCCGATCACGAACGCGAACAGCAGCCATTCCGGCAGCGAGAGATTGCGGAAGAGATACGGCGACGTTCCGGCGGCCGCCTGGCGGCGCTCGACAAGAGCGCGCCATGATTGCAGCCGCCCGAAGAGCACGAGACTCAGGACAAACACGATGACGACGCTGATCAACAGGAATGCCGGCAGACAGAAGACTCTGACTTCCGACCAGCGCTTCATCGCGGCGATGACATCCGAAGGAAGGCCTGCAGCCTGCAGCGCCACCACCAGCTTCGTCGCGTCGACCCGAGCCTCGGTCACCTGCTGCGCGAACGGCGAGAAGCCGGCAACGGTTCGCATCGAAATCTCAGTTGCAGCGAGCCCGACACAGCTGAGCAGAATGGCGGTGAGCAGAATGCGGCCAAACGATTCAGCGCGCTCAACCATCGAGGAGACTGCCATCGATGGCAGCGCAACCGCGAGAACGAGCGCAACGAGATACGCGAGACCGGTGTTGGCTTCGGTCGCGGTCACCTGAGGCGCGTTCGCGCCGGCGACCGCCAGCAGTCCCGCGATTGCAGTGCCGATGAACAGCGAAGACCATGTGATCCGCCGGCCGTTCCGGATGATGCAGTGGAACAACGCAGCGGGGAGAAAAACAAAAAGAGGAGACACGAGCATCACCGCGATGAGAATCGCGTAACCGCTGACGTAGCGCATCGATCGTCCGAAAGTACGCTCGGGGATCGCCGCCGTCTCGGTCGGCAGTGATGTCTCGGTCATCGAATCAGTCCGTCGCGAACGGCAGCATCGCGGCGATGCGTGCGCGCTTGATCGCGTTCTGCAGCTTGCGCTGATGCAGCGCGCACGTTCCGGAAATGCGGCGCGGCAGAATCTTTCCGCGCTCGGGAATGAACTGTTGCAATGTCTTTATGTCTTTGAAATCGATGTATTCGATTTTCTCGACGCAGAACTTGCAGACGCGCTTACGGCGATAGAAAAACTTCTTCTTGCCGCCCTGCTGTCCGCCCGGACCACTGCCGCGTTCCTGCCTGTCGCCGGGACCGCTTCTTCGCATTGGTGTTCCCATCATCGTTCTCCTTCAACGGCTGGAGCTTCGGGCGCGACAACCTGCTGTTGCTCGGCGGCTGCCGGGAATGACGGGGGCGCCGGCCGGACGCGTTCCTTCTTCGGATTGCGCTTGGCGAGCTTGTCGGCGCGCTTGTGATCGAGATCCGTGCGCACGATCATGTGGCGCAGGATGCGATCGGAGTTGCGCATGCGGCGATCGAGCTCCGAGAGCGATGCGTCGGTGTCGAAGACAAAGAGGTGGTAGTTGCCTTCGTTGAACTTCTGGATGGGGTATGCGAGCCGGCGACGACCCCAGGCTTCCTCGTTGGTGAGCTTTGCGCCGGTGCTTTCTGCGACTTTCTTGAAGTCGCTGATCAGCGTCGTCGTCTCTTCCTCCGGAACTTGCGGAGAAAGAATAAACAGGACTTCGTAAGTCCTCATAGATCCTCCTTCTGGCCTAGCGGGACCACGACGTAGCGGGGTCCAAGGAGCTGGCAAGTTGTGGAGGGGATAATAGTTGAGGTGGGGTAATTATTTCACAGCACTGAGTCGATGACTGGAGCCGTTGACCGGACTTGAACCGGTGACCTGCTGATTACGAATCAGCTGCTCTACCAACTGAGCTACAACGGCTTTCCTGGCAGGATTCTCGGGAACAACGCGGCGCGCGATTCTATTCACCACTGCGTGGCCTGTCGAGTACACTCCCGCCCGGCGCGCCCTTAGCTCAATTGGACAGAGCAATAGACTTCGGATCTATCGGTTGGGGGTTCGAGTCCCTCAGGGCGCACCAAAATTTGAGATGCGACCAATGGCGCGGGGCGAGCGGCTGACTCTCATCGGCATTGCCGTCCTCTCCTGTGTTGTTCACGCCCTCGCCTACTTCCGATTCCGATTCGATTCCGATGAGCCGCAGCACCTCCACGTGGCGTGGGGATGGACTGCCGGACTTCTCCAGTATCGCGACCTCTTCGACAACCACGCACCGCTTTTTCACATCCTGACGGCGCCGATGCTGAAGATCGTCGGCGAGCGCGCGGATGTCCTGCTCTACATGCGCGCGCCGATGGTGCTGCTCTTCGCGATCGTCGTCTGGTCGACTTACATCGTCGGCCGGCGCCTCTATTCCGAACGGGTCGGTCTGTGGGCTGCGGCGATGATCTCGCTCTTCCCGATCTATTTTCTCAAGTCGATCGAATACCGCACCGACAACCTCTGGATCGCGCTGTGGTGTCTCACCCTGGTTGCGATGACCGGCCGCCGCCTGACACCACTCCGAATGTTCGTCGCAGGCCTGCTCCTCGGATGCGCAGCAGCGACTTCGATGAAAACGTCGTTGCTCCTGATCTCGCTCGCGGCGGCGTCTCTCGTGATGTGGCTTGTTGCGCGGCAAGGACGAAACGTGTTGCCCGCGATCGCCGGCTTCCTCATCGTTCCGTCGGTCATCGTCGCGTACTTTGCGGCACGCGGAGCCTGGAAGAATTTCTATTACTGCGTCATTCAGTTCAACGCGCTCATCGAAACGAATGCGCCGGAGGACAAGCTCCTAAAGCGTCTGGCGTACATTCCACTCCTTTTATTGATCCTGTGGATCGCCCGGCTCAAGCAGCCGACGGGTGACGACCCTGCGGTCCGCTGGCGATTCTTTCTTGCGTTTACGACGGCGTTTTTCAGCATCACGCTCTTCAGCTTCTGGGTGCTCATTTCGCCGCGCGACTTCATGGTGATTCTGCCGATCCTCGCGATCTTCTTCGTCGCGGCGCTCGATCGCCTCGACATTCGCCTACCGCTGTACATCGCGACGTGCTTTATCTTCACGGGCCTGATCTGGTTTTATACGCACGGCTTCGAAGACGGCGTCACCGAGCACGTCACGATGATGCGTCAGGTCCTCGGCGTCTCCCGCCCCGGCGAGACATTGCTCGATCTGAAAGGCGAGACGATCTATCGGCCGCGGCCCTACTACTACATCTTCGAGTTCATCACCCGCCGTTTGATGCGCCGCGGAGTCATCGTCGACACGATTCCCGAAGATGTCATTCGGACGAATTGCCATGTCGTGCAGGCTGACGGTCCGTTTCTGCCTCCGCGCGGGCGCGAGTTTCTTCGCGCGAACTTCATCGATCTCGGCCGCTTGCGCGCCGCGGGACAGTGGATTGCAGAGGACGGATCGTTCTCGACCGCGATACCGGGTCAATATGTTATTTTGACTTCGAACGGTCAGGCGAACGGTGAACTCGATGGCCTGCCGTATCGCGGTGAGCGTATGCTGGCGCCGGGTCGTCACACATTTGTGACAGTCGGGCAAAAGGAGTCTTTGGCATTTCTATGGGCACCTGCATTCATTCGCGGCTATTCACCGTTTCATCTACGCGATCGTGAGTTCCCCCGCTCTCCTATTTACGACTCGGCGGACGGTGGTGCTGGCTCCGCATCCGGACGACGACGTCATCGCAGCTGGGGGCCTAATCCAACGCGTTCTGGAAAGCGGCGGTGAGATCGCGGTCGTCTTCATCACCGACGGCGAAAACAATCCGTGGCCGCAACGTTTCCTCGAGCGAAAACTCTTTCTTTCGAAGTCGGATCGCGCGAAGTGGGGCGCTATGCGGCGACGCGAAGCTCTCTGCTCGCTGGCGCGCCTCGGCGTCGAGGAACGATCCGCGATTTTTCTCGCCTTTCCCGATCAGGGGATCGCGTCGCTGGCGCGTTGCGGTGACTTCGCACTGCGCGACAAATTACGCGAGACGTTCGACCGTCTCCAACCGACTCTGATCGTCAGTCCCTCGACGTTCGATCACCACTCGGATCATCGAGCGATTGCCTGGTACGCACACTGCGCAGCACCTGAAGCAAACATCGCCACTTACGTGGTGCACGGAACTGGACTTGCTGAACGCGCTGTATGCACGCTCGAGCTCTCCGGCTGCGAGCAGAAGAAGAAGCTCGACGCCATCGAATGTCATCAGTCCCAGTTGTCACTCAGCCGCGATCGATTCCTGTCCTACGGTCGCCGAAGCGAGACGTTCTTCAGGGCCGAATACGACATCGTGCGCATCGAGTCGGCAATGCGCGAGCGTTTAATCAATCTTCGTCACGCGATGCGCGTCTGCTTCGGAATCTATCCGCCGTCAGGTGTACAACCCGCCGCTGACGTTCAGGACAGTGCCGGTGATGTACCCAGCCTGCTCGGACGCTAGGAAAACGGCGGCGTACGCGACATCATCCGGAACGCCAAGGCGCTTGAGGGCGATGCGGCCCTCGAGGGTCTTGCGCGTTTCGTCGGCGAGCGAAACCGTCATCGCGGTTTGCACGAACCCGGGCGCAATGGCGTTGACCGTCACGTTGCGCGATCCGATCTCCAGCGCCAGCGATTTGGTGAATCCGATCAGCGCAGCCTTCGACGCCGCGTAATTCGTCTGCCCCGGATTGCCCATCAAACCGACAACCGACGAGATGTTGATGATGCGGCCCCATCGCGCGCGAATCATTTTCTTCACCACTTCCTGCGTGATGTGAAATGCCGAATCGAGATTCGTCCGCAGCACGTTCGTCCACGCCTCGGGCTTCATGCGCAGAAAGAGATCGTCTTCGGTGATGCCGGCGTTGTTGACGAGGATGTCGATCGATTGCAGCTCGAGCAGGGCGCGCACGCGATCGCGAACGTCGTCGCCTGTGATGTCGAGTTGGACGCCCGTCGCGCGATGTCCGGCGGCCGTCAGCT
Source organism: Thermoanaerobaculia bacterium (assembly GCA_036559905.1). Lineage (GTDB taxonomy): Bacteria > Acidobacteriota > Thermoanaerobaculia > Gp7-AA8 > Gp7-AA8 > Gp7-AA10. The sequence goes on from DATBSF010000308.1 coordinate 5,985, forward strand.
CGCCGGCGATTTCTTCGACACGCTGCGCACTTCGCGCTGCGCAGAAAACATGAGCCCCGCATTCGGCAAGCCGCCGCGCGATCGCCTCGCCGATTCCGCGGGACGCGCCGGTGACCAGGGCGGTCTTGCCGCTCAGATCGATCCTCATGCCTTCCCCTTCTGCACAAATGCCTCGATGGATGGGACGTCGGACACGTTGATCAACTCCACCGACGCGTCGATGCGCTTGATCAAGCCCGTGAGCACGTTTCCTGGCCCGATCTCGACAAATCGCCGTACGCCTTTTGAAATCATGTGCTGGATGGACTCGACCCAACGCACAGGCGACACCACCTGACGCAGAAGCGCGTTGCGAACGGCGGTGGCGGTTCCGATCGGCGATGCATCGACATTCGACACCAGCGCAACCCAAAGGTCTTTGAAATGCGCGGCGTCGAGGATCGGCTGCAGTTTTTCCTCCGCCGGTTTCATGAGCGCGCAATGGAACGGCGCGGACACCGGAAGGAGCACCGCGCGGCGCACGCCCTTTGTTTTTGCGATCTCGATCGCGCGATCGACGGCCGCCTTCGTTCCCGCGATCACGATCTGCCCCGGCGCGTTGATGTTCGCGATTGAGAGAACATCCCCACCGGCAGCCTCGGTGCAGATTTCCTGCACCTGCTCGATGCTGCCGCCGATGAGCGCCGCCATCGCCCCGCTGCCGACCGGCACGGCCTCCTGCATGAATTTTCCGCGCGCGCGGACGATCTTCGCGCCTTCTGCCGGCGTCAAACCTCCGACGCTGACGATCGCGCTGTATTCGCCGAGCGAATGTCCGGCGACGAGGTCGCGCCGCGTGGCGCCGCGGTCCTCGAGCACCGCGTGGATCGCAGACGACACCGCGAGGATCGCCGGCTGCGTGTTCTCGGTCAGCTTCAGTTGATCTTCCGGTCCATCGAAGCAGAGCGCGGAGATCGAGAATGAAAGCGCGCGGTCGATGTCATCGAACACTTTCCGCGCAGCCGGATACTTTTCGGCAACATCCCGCCCCATGCCGGCGTACTGGCTACCCTGCCCGGGGAAAACAAATGCGGTGTTGTGTTCCACGCGGAGGCGAATACTAACCTCTGACCGCGCGAGGCGTCCAAAAGGACATGAAACAGCTACCGGCTTTGCTCCTTCTTCTCACCGCAGCACTCCCGATCGGCGCCAAGTGGAAAGTCAAAGAAAAGCGCTTCGATCCGGTCGCTGTCACAAATGTGCAGCAGATCGCCGGGCGTTATGTCGGGATCGATCCCGACTTCGTGATCGATCTTAAAGTGTCCGATGAAGGAATCATCACCGGCACGATGCGCAATTTCGGTCAGAACGCTTCGCTGCGGTCCATCCGCATCGACGGTTCGGATCTGCACGCGATGGTCGACTCGCGGCCGCTCCACGCCACCTTCGTCAATCGGCTGCGCAACGGTGACAGCGCGTTCGGACTTGTCGTGCATGACGCCGACGTGCACATCGATGATGTGTCGATGTCGCAGATTTTCTGCCGGCGCGAGTAGAATCGCCGCATGCCCGGCGATGCACTCGCCCATCTGATACGCGTTCTGCAAAACGCGTATTCAGGTGAGTTGGCCGCCGGCTATGCCTACCGCGGACACTGGCACAGCGTCCGCGATCCTGCTGAGCGCCAACGCATTCAGGTCATCGAGGCTGAAGAGTGGCACCACCGCCAGCTCGTCGGCGACATGCTCCGCCAACTCGATTCGGGACCAAATCGCAAACGCGAAGTCATCTTCTGGATCATCGGCCGCACGGCGGGAATCCTCTGCCATGTCACGGGATGGTTTTTCCCGATTTATGGAGCAGGATTTCTCGAGCGAAGAAATATCGTCGAATATGAGGATGCGGCGTCGCACGCGGCCGATTCGGATCACGAAGAACTGATCGACTGCCTGCTGACGATGGCCGAGGTCGAGTGGGAGCACGAGTACTTCTTTCGAAACATATTGATCGGCCACCCGCTGCTGCGCATCTTCAAGTTGTGGGATCCCGCGCCGCCGAAGGAGACGATCCGGGCGAGGTACGTCGAACGCGCTACTGCGTAGCGAGCACGCGGCTGTCGTGCTCGCGCGCGTGGAGATCGTTGATCTTCGTTTGAATCTTCTCGTCGATGCGGTTCATCGCGAAACCGCGCGCGACTCGAATGGCGTTCTTGATCGCCTTGGCGTTCGAACGGCCATGACAGACGATGCATCCGCCTTTCACCCCGAGGAGCGGAGCGCCGCCGTACTCCGAGTAATCCATCCGCTTTTTCAACGCCCCGAAACCGCTTTTCGCGAGACCAGCTCCGACCATGCGAAGAAGGTTGCGTTTCATCTCCGTCTTGAGGAGATTCTCCACCATCTCACCAAGCGCTTCGGAGGCCTTGAGCACGACGTTGCCGACGAAGCCGTCGCACACGACAACATCCACATTACCGTTATAAATATCGCGGCCTTCAGCGTTGCCGACAAAGTTCAATCCGGTCTCTTTGAGCACTCGGAAAGTCTCTTTCGTCAGCTCGTTGCCCTTGCCTTCCTCTTCTCCGATCGACAGAAGACCGACGCGAGGCGCTTCGATGCCGAACACCATCTGCGCGTAGAAATGACCCATGACTGCGAATTCGCGGAGGTGATTCGGCTTCGTGTCGACATTCGCGCCGACATCGAGGAGCAGCGTGTGGTCGTTTGCATTCGGAAGAATCGCAGCCAGCGCGGGCCGGCTGACGCCTTCGATCATGCCCATCACCATACGAGCGGATGTCCACGTTGCGCCGGTGTTGCCGGCGGATACAAACGCCTCCGCGCGACCTTCGGCGACCAGATTGGCGCACACGCGCACGGAGGAATCCTTTTTCCGCCTCAGCGGCGCCAGCGCGTTGTCGTCCATTTCGACGATTTCCCGAGCATCGACGACTTCGATGTTGCGGAGGGAATCGCCGGCCGCCAGCTCTTTGCGGACGACTTCTTCCTGCCCGACCAGGATGACTTCGACCGGATACTCTTTTACCGCGAGTAGAGCGCCCTTGACGATCTCCTCGGGCGCGTGATCGCCGCCCATGGCGTCCAGGGCGATGCGAATCCGGTCGTTACTACTCAGAGGATGTCCTTGACCGCGATGACCTCGCGTCCTTTGTAGTAACCGCACTTCGGACAAACGCGATGCGGCTGCTTCGGTTCATGGCACTGCGGGCAGACGGACGTCGACTTCTGCTTGAGGAAGTCGTGTGCGCGCCGCGTGCGCGTTCTCGCTTTGCTGTGGCGTCTTTTTGGGTTAGGCATTTCGTTCTCCTGGTTAGCTTTCTCTTTTCTTGATCGCCTGACGGATTTCGCTCAGCGCTCCCCACCGCGCATCCACGATGGATTCCTCACACGCGCACTTCTCACCATTGCGATTGGCGCCGCAGGTCGGGCAGAGGCCGAGACATGCATCCGTGCACAGTGGTTTCATCGGAATCGAGAGCTGGATTTGCTCGAGAGCGAGGTCGCGCAGCGAAATGGATCGGTCGGAGTAAAACTCGACATCGAGCTCGTCAGGCGCGATCTCGATTTCCTCGTCTTCTCCCTGCGGGACGTCGGGCCGAGGCTGGAATCTTAGGTGAAAGGGCGAAGTGCTGGCAAACGGATACGGATCCAGACAGCGCGAGCAGGTCAGATCAGCCGTGAACTTCGCGGAGCCTTCGACCAGGTACTCACCCGCCCGCGACCCCTTCTGGACATTCGCCGTGATCGACACAGGACCGAGGTGGACGATCTCGTCGCTGTCGAGCTCCGAGGGCGACACTTCCAGCGTCCGGCTGTACGACTGCGGGCCGTCTTTGTCGACTTCGTCGAAATTGATGCGTTCGCGGGGGTCAACCATGGCAGATTTTGCGAGTAACGCCCGCCTCCCTGATTCTATTTCGCCGAGATCCGAACGTGGAGGGTCTCGTTCAACCCATCCGCAGAGTCAGTGGCCTCAATGGTTTTCGCCTGCTCGAGCTCGCCGATCCAGGAGGCGAGATCGCGCGCCGAACGGTAAAGCCTGGGCGCCGCGATGCGCAAACCGATGTTCCCCTGCAGATCGTTCAAGATCGGCACCAATCGTGGCGCATCGATCCGCATTGCCCACTGATTCGCGTGTGGAGCCGGATCGAAAGCATCCTTTTGATAGAGGTTGATGCTGTCGTCGAACGAGATGGCGATCGTGTCACCCATTTCAACCGTTCGAATTCGGATGCCGATTGCCTCCGCCTGCCGGAATGAGTCGAGGATCGCGCGCCGCTGGGGATCATTGGGCAAAACGATGACGCCGAGAGGTCGGGGGAGCAGCTTCTTGCTGTCCACGTTGTAGATGCACAGCGTACCGCCTTGCTCGAACAGCGTAGAGATCTTCGTCCCGAAGAGTCGATTGAGATCTCCGACGATCCGCGGAGGCTGCGTGAAGGCGGTCGAGAGGATCGCCCCTCGCGGAAATTGGAGTCGCGCCGGCGGCTCGCCGGCCGTTCCGCCGGCGGCCTCGCCGGCGGGACTCACGCTCGTCATATCGATTTCGGTCGGCGTTATTGCGACCGCGGTCACCGCCGGCCGCCCAATCGGCGGATAGGCACCGCGGCCCGACTCGCGCTGCACGACCAGCGCGTCACCCGCCGGCAGTTTCGCAGCGAGATCCAGAATTCGCGCGACTTCGCCGGCATCGATTGGCGGCTCACCCGTCGAATCGATCGAGACATCCTTGCCAAAAGTCCGGACGAGAAATCCGCGAAGGCGATCCGTTCGGACGAAGTACCGGATCTGATCGCCGCTCTTCCACGCCACGAGATCGGCGCCGCCGATCATCCACGGGCTCGGAAACGGATGATTCGAGCTCCACTTCGCGATCGCGCTGCGGGTGATCGGGTTGAGGTGCAGCTTCGTGTCGAGAGCCGCCGCGTGCGGAATGATCGCGAATGCGTCGGCCGTGGCGGGGACTTGCGCGATGAGCGCACGCGTGTCAGCGCTTTGCGCCGGCTTCGTGAACAGCAGGAATACCGCGATTCCCGCGATGATCGCGATGATGACGACGAGGGAGATGAGGATCTTGCGCACCACTGTTACCATCCGCGTCCGTGCTCGGGTCCATCGTTCACACTTTGAGCCATGCCTTCGCCGATCGGGTAAGACGCGCGTTTCGGCGTGCGTCGCGGTCAGATTCGCGGCTGCGCGTCGGCGTCGACATACGGCCGTTCTACGAGCCGCTCACCGGAATCGGATGGTATCTGTATCACCTGCTGCACGAGATCGCGAAACGCGATGACGTCGAGCTGTTTCTGTTCGGAGACGCTCGCGTGACTGACATAGGACCGACCTTCCACACCGACCTCCCTGCGAACGCGCACGTTTGCTGGTTCGACCTGCGTGGACGCGGAAAGATCTCGCGGCCCCAACGCGCCATCACCGCGGCTGCGTATGTCTTATGGATGGCGCTGATCGATTGCGATGTCATGTTCGCCCCCAACTACTTCCTCCCCCGCCTCCTCGGCGCCATCGCACGCCGGCGCGTAATCACGATTCACGATCTGACGTACAAACGATTTCCCGAATTGCTGCAAAAGGAAACGCTGCACAATCTGGAAGCGCACATGATGCGCGAGATCGCGCTCGCGGACGCCATCATCTGCGTGTCGGAAGCGACGCGCACCGATCTGCTGAAGTACTACCAGCTCGATCCGCGCCGCGCCGTAACGATCCACTCCGGAATCGCGCTCTCGGCACTCGGCACTCGGCACTCGGCACTCCCGACGCGCTACATCCTGTTCGTCAGCACCATCGAGCCTCGCAAAAACCTCGGCGTCCTGCTCGACGCATTTGAGCATCTGAAGCGCAACGGCAAGTACGACGGATCGCTCGTCGTCGTGGGCCGCATCGGATGGAAGTCGGAGGAATTCGTGCCGCGGCTTCGCGCGCGCGACGTCCACCATCTCGACTACCTCGCTCCTGCGGAGCTCCAGGAGGTCTATCGCAAGGCGGAGCTGTTCGTGTTTCCTTCGATCTACGAAGGATTCGGTTTCCCGCTGCTCGAGGCCATGGCGCACGGAGTGCCAACGATTGCCGCAGAGTCCTCATCGCTTCCGGAAATTGCCGGCGACGCGGCGCTCTACTTCGATCCTCGAGATGCGGCGCAGCTCGAATCGGCGATCACACGCGTCGTGGAAAATCACGAGCTGCGTCACGCGCTTAAGGTGCGCGGTCACGAACGTGTCGCGCAGTTTCGATGGGAAACGGCCGCCGAGCGCACTCTGGAGGTTCTAAAGCATGCGCGTGATTATTGACGGGCGCGCGCTCGTCCCACCGCGCAGCGGAATCGGCGTGCACACCGCGGAAATCGCGGGAAGACTCGACGCCGAAGTTCTCATCGCGAGCCACGCTGAGATCACCAACAGGCAAGGCATCGAACGCTGCCAGTTTCGAGTGGATCGCGCGCCGAATGGAATCCTCTGGCAGCAGTTCGTGCTGCCGCGCATCGCAGACGCGGATGTCTTGTGGGGACCGCACGGGACGATTCCGATCGCGCTGCGGATTCCGTCCGTCGTCACGCTCCACGATTTCAGCTCGCTGACGATGCCGGGCCGGCACCGCTTCAAGACAATCGCGTCGTTCAATCTCTTCATCAGCGGGAGTCTCGAGCGCGCCGAGCGCGTCGCCGCGGTTTCAACCTCGATCGCGAACGAAGCGATGCGCTGGTTCGGCGTGCCGCGCGAAGTCATCGAAATCATTCCGAACGGCGTCGATGAATTCTTTCAGCCCGGCGATGCACGCGGCGAGTACATCCTCTTCGTCGGAACGATCGAGCCGCGCAAAGGAGTCGATGACCTGATCGCGGCCTGGCACTCGATCCCGATGCCGCGACCTCCGCTGATTCTTTGCGGCGAGCGCGGTTGGGGCGTCCACGTGCCCTCGGGAATCGAAGTCACGGGCTGGGTCGATCGGGAGCGCCTGCGCGAGTTGTACCGCCGCGCGCGGATCTTCGTCTACCCATCGCGATACGAAGGCTTCGGCATCCCGCCGCTGGAGGCGATGGCGTGCGGCGCGGCGGTGATCGCGACGCGAACGGGGGCGATCGCGGATTACGCCGACGGAGCAGCGCTGCTGGTCAATCCCGGCGATCGAGACGCGCTCCGCGCCGCCATGCTCCGCCTCCTCGGCGACACCGCGCTGCGAGCGGATCTCGGCGCTCGCGGCGTCGAACGCGCGAAACAGTTTCGATGGGAGCGCAGCGCGAAGCTGATGAGCGAGCTGCTGGCCGAGGCCGCCAACGCATGAGAGTCGGGATCGATTGCCGGAAGATCGACGATTTCGGCATCGGCACGTACATTCGCGGGCTGCTGAGCGCGATGACCGGAATCGACTACGTCGCATTTGGGCCGCGCGACATCGCGCTTCCTGCAGGCGTCGAACATGTCGTCTTCGACTCGCCGAAATATTCGATACGAGAATTATTCACGATCGTCCGGGACCCGAAGATCGACCTCTTCCACGCGCCGCACTACGTCGTCCCATTCCTGGACGTCCCGTTCGTCGTCACGATTCATGACCTCATCCATCTGCGCCATCGCAATCCGCTGGCGCGAATCTACGCCCGGACGATGATCGGCCGCGCCGTCCGCAAGAGCAGGCGCGTGATCACGGTCAGCAACGCGGTGCGGGATGAAATCGCGGCCGAGTTTGGACATGCGGAAAAAATCGCCGTGACGTACAACGGCGTCGACTCCGTCTTCAATTCGGCCGTCGCCCCGGCCGCCGGCCGCTATTTTCTCTTCGTCGGCAACGACAAACCGCACAAGAACGTCGATCGTCTCGTCGCAGCCTTCGCGCGTGTGCCCGAAATGCAGCTGGTCCTCGCCGGCGGGACGTTCGAACACCTTCGCGATCGCGATCGCATCGTCGTCGAAGGCTTTGTTTCGAGCGAGGAGCTCGCGTCGCTCTATCGCGGCGCGATCGCGCTGGTGCTGCCGAGCCTCGAAGAGGGATTCGGACTGCCGGCGCTCGAAGCGATGGCCTGCGGAACGGCGGTGATCACGTCGAATGCGCCGGCGCTCGTCGAGATCACGAGCGATGCCGCACTACACGTCGATGCGAATTCGATCGATGCGATCGCGGATGCGATGACGCTGGTCATGCGTGACCCGAATTTGCGCGCGACGATGATCGCGCGTGGTCTCGATCGCGCAAAAACTTTCACGTGGCGTCGATGTGCGGACCTCACGCGCGAAATCTACATTTCGTTTTTTTAAAGTGATCGCTTGACAATACTTCTTATTAATCGCATATTTATGTGAAGAAAAATGATGATCACCAGATACTGGATGGACTATTCAGTGAATGTTGATGCTCATCATTTGTCTCCCCGCACGGTTCCCCATCCCGAAAATCGCGAGTCAGCTTGCCGGAGCGATCCGGCACTCGATGCCAAGGATGCGCGACCGAGAGGTCCCGTACGGCACGAAAGGTGGTGAGCATAATGGCCACAAAGAAGAAAGCTGCTAAGAAGACGAAAAAGTCAGCGAAGAAAAAGTAAGTCATCGACTTTGGGGAGTCGTACTCTGAGGGGCCGCATTGCGGTCCCTCAGTTTTTTGGTCGTCATCCTGAGCCGCGCAGACGGCGAAGGACCTCGGTCGCGACGATCGGATGAAACTTTCACGCTCGGCGACGTAAAGTACGAATCATGCGTACGGCATTGGTCCTTTCAGCGGCTGTCTTGCTCGCGGGAGCTGCGTCGGCTGACGAAGAGGTCAGCCACCCATTCTCGACGTCCATTTCGCGCAGCGGCATCAAGCGAGTGACCGTCGACATCCCGGCCGGCGAAGTGCGGCTGCGGAACTCATCCACCGACCGCATTGCGATCTCCGGAAACGTCCATCGCGAATACGACGGCTACCGGCAGCGCGAAAAAGCGCAGCGCATCGTGGACGACATCGGAGCCGAGATCTTCACGAACGGCGACGAGGCTCTCATCCGCCGCAGCTACGGACCCAACGCGCAAAGCTGGAGCGCGCGGAGCTGGCATTCGAATTACCGCATCACGGTCGAAGTGCCGAAAGGTATGGATGTCGATATCGAGACCCGCTATGGCGAACTGTCACTCGAAGGGGACTTCGGAAATATCAACGTCGATCTGCGCGCCGGCGAGATCCACATGCGCGTACCGCGAGCGTCGGTGCGCGAGCTGAACGCGTCGGTGCGCATCGGCGAAGTGCATACCGACTTCGGAGTCGATCGCGAAGATCACGAAGGCATCCTCCCCGGCAGCACGCATTTCATCAACGCCGGCGGACGCTCGCGCATCAATCTCCACACGACAGTCGGCGAGCTGCACGTAACACTCACTCACTGACTGGCGGATAAATCCTCGAGTAATGCAGTCCCGGATGGCGCTTGCCATAGCGCTTCGGGATGTCCTGCGTCCAATCGCTGGGCATGGTCAGGCAGAGGATCAAGATCGTTGCGAAGGTGATGCGTCGCGGCCATAAACGCCCCTCACCCGGTCCCGCTCTGCGGGACCACCCTCTCCCCGCTTGCGGGGCGAGGGATCTCAAAGAAAACCACACCCACAGTCCAAGCCCCAATCCACTCATGAACAGATTCAAACTCTGCCCTGTCGCGAGCCCGAACAACCGCGTCGGATACTCGCGAAAGAAATCCACGAAGATCCGCAGAAACGCATACCAGAAAATGAAATTCGCGAGCACGACTCCCGGCTTCGGATTCCTTTTGCGAATCGCGATCAGCACGGGAACGAGCAGCAGGTTCTTGATCGCGTCGTAGATCACGACCGGATGTCGAAAGCCGTCGGCATCGGGAAACTTCACGCCCCACGGCATCGATGTCACGCTGCCGACGATCTGTCCGTCGATGAAATTGCCGATGCGGCCGACGCCCATCAGAAACGCGCCCGGAATCACGAGCTCGTCGGCGATCGTGAGAAACGGCCGGCGATGGATTCGGCAGAAAATCGCGGTGCCGATCGCGCCGCCCAGGAGAAGGCCGTGCGTGCTCATGCCGCCGAGCCAGATCCACGGAATCTGCGCAGGATGCTGCGAGTAGTACGGCCACTCGTAGAAGATCACTTCGACGACGCGGCCGCCCAACACGACACATCCTGACAGCAGAATGCTGATGTCGTACACCTCGGACATCGAGAATCCGAGGCGCTGGCGCTGGCTGCGGAACCAGAGGAAGACCTCGAAGAAGCCGAGGGTGTAACTGAGTCCGTAAAACCACAGATAGACGCCGCCGACTTCGCCGATGATGGGATCGATGTGATGGACGATCACGGCAGGTGATCGTTAAGAAACCGCTCGGCGTCGTTACGCGTGCGGACCTCGCCGCGAATCTGCGCCTCGAGTAGAGCGCGCTTCAGGGCACCGAGCTTCGGGCCTTCCAGGCCGGTCAGTGAGCCAATCTCGTGGCCGTCAAGAAGCGGCTTGATCGTGAAATCCGGCATCGGCACTTGCAGCGGGAGTTGCCGCGCGAGCTTCTCGCCGGCGTCGTAAAGCGCGATCGGATTCGGATCCCGCATGAGCTGCTGCAGCGTCTTCACGTCACGTAGAAGTGCATCGCTCCACTTCCATCGCTCCCCGAATTCCTTCGGATTTTGGAGGATCAACGCGTATGAAGCGGCCAGCGAGATGTCGTCGTCGTGAAATCGATTCGGATCCACCTCGAAGCCGAATAGCGCCTGATCAAGTCCCGTTGCGTTGAGCAGCCCCAGCGCTTTGCGAAATCGGCCGGCAGAAAACGTTGCGTGAAGCTCGTACGTGACGCGCTCCGCCGCGACCGTCGTGATCTTGCCGGCACGCTGACGGATCGCGGCGACCGTCGCCTCATCAATCGTGAAATCGAATCGCACCGCGAGGCGCACACCGCGCAGCATGCGCAGCGGATCGTCGTCGAAGTTCTCGGGTGCGATCATGCGGACGATGCGGCGGCGGATGTCCTCCTGCCCGCCGTGCGGATCGCGAATCTCTCCGGAAGCCAGATCGATCGCGATCGCGTTGATCGTGAAATCGCGGCGGCGGAGGTCAGTCTTGCCGGAGAAGTCGTACACACGCCCGTCGACGACCACGCGATAGACGGTCAGCTCTCCGCGGCCTAACGCGATGACCTTGCCGAGCGCCGAGGCCGCCGCGAGCGGGGCATCGGTCTCGACGTCGACATCGACCGGCACGAGGTCGAGGAAAAGATCGCGGACGGCGCCTCCGATTGCGAGGGCGCCCGGGCCTAAATGCACCAGTTCTGGAAACTGAGAGACCAGCGCATCACGCAACATGGTTGCGCAGCGTGCCGATGCCTTGAATCTCGACTTCGACGGTGTCGCCCGATTGCAGCGGACCGACGCCTGCCGGAGTTCCGGTGAGGATGACATCGCCCGGCTCGAGCGTCATCACGCTGGTGATGAACTCGATGATGAACGCGCACGGAAAAATCATCTGGCTCGTGCGTCCGTTCTGTTTGACCTCGCCGTTGACGCGTGTGACCAACGAGAGGTCGGCAGGATCGAGCTCGGTCTCGATGTGCGGTCCGAGCGGACAAAACGTGTCGAAGCCCTTGCCGCGGGTGAACTGCACGTCTTTTTTCTGGAGGTCGCGCGCGGTCACGTCGTTCGCGCACGTGAATCCGCGGACGAAATCACGCCATCGATCGGCTTTCACATTGCGCGCGCGCTTTCCGATGATCATCGCGAGCTCACCCTCGAAATCGACGCGCTGCGATTGCGGTGGCCTGACGATCTTCCCTTCGTGTGACAGGAGCGCGGAGGGCGGCTTGAGAAAAATGATCGGTTCCGACGGCGCTTCGTTGCCGAGCTCTTTCGCGTGGTCGGCGTAGTTGCGGCCGACGGCCACGATCTTCGACGGGCGAGTCTCTTCAAGAAAGTCTTTGATCTTCACGCGGCGGATTCTATACGCCCCTCACCCGGCCTTCGGCCACCCTCTCCCCGCTCACGCGGGGCGAGGGCTCTCGCGCGTGATCCTTCGCCCCGCGAAGCGGGGAGAAGGTGGCGCGAAGCGCCGGATGAGGGGCCTATACGCCTGCTGGCTGGCCGCCGCGGTCGTAGATCAACCACAAGCCGCTGAAGCCGCGCAGAAGGCGGAATCGCGATCGATAGAGCTGGTGCAGGATTTTCGGATTCGAGAAGTAGACAGCTTCATGAAGGAAGCCGTTGAATTGTTCGTCGAGCTCCTTGCCGGAATCGAGACTCGACTTCGCGGCTGCGAGCAATTCCGGCTCCGGTGAAACGCCGGCGCCGGTCGATGCCGCCAGCATGGTTGCTTCGACGTCGACCTTGAGCCTGAGCGCCGCTGCCCGCATGTAGAGCATCCACAGATCTTCGTTGTCCTCTTCGGCCTCAGCGGCTCGGCGATCGAACAGCTTCTGGTAGGCGCCGATCTCCCACGACTCGAGCCGCAGCTCTCTGATGTTGGGAAACTCGGCGACTTCTTCCGGCATCACCGAAGGGTCGGCGACGTCGATCGCCTCCGCAATCTGCATCAGGAACGGATGCAGCATCGGATCGGCGAAGCGGCTCGTGATGTTTTCCACGCGCTCGGCCTCGCTGAAAAACGACAACGGCGGATCGGCGGTTTCGCTGTCCTCCCCGCCGCCCAGCCCGCGATCCAGCTCCTTGAGGATGTTCGTCATGCTCTGCTTGAGGTGCGTGATCACGTCGTGCTTGACGTTCGATGTCGAGCGCGAGACATCGAAGCGCTGCTTGAACTCGCGAAAACGCGAGATCTCTTCGACGAGCTCCGGATTGGTGTATCCGAAGTTGCGCTCGATCGCCGGACCGTGCTCGATCAGCTTCTGCGCGTCATCGACGATCCTCTCCTCCTCCTCGGCATACAGCCGAAGGAACTTGTTCTTCGTCGCGACGTTGAGCTCGACGATCGACATGAGGATGTCGGGTTGAAAGTAGAGGTGGCCGAGGCGGTGCTTGAACAGACGCGCGTTTTTGAGGAGATTGCGCTCGGTGAGCTCTTCGAATGCGTCCGCGGATTGGACGTCGTCGCGAATCCCGCGAATGGCGCGGATCAGACGGACGACTTCCTCCTGCGGCGCTTCGGGTGCGCGGAGCAGCGACACGAGGCCGATGATCTGCTCGCGGAACTCGAGTGAGCTGCGCGATGCGAACACGCCGCGATCGGTGCTGAACTCTTCGCCGATACGCGTGAAGAGATAGTCGAGTTTGTCGCGCCGGTCGCCTTCCACGGCGTCTGCGTAGAGATAAAACTTGATCAGATACTGAACGATCCCCTCATCCTGCCGCTTCAACTTTTCGAAAAAACGGCGGACCGCAGACGCGGCGACTTGATCGTCCGCGTGTACTAACTGGGTCGTGACGCGATCGAGCGCGAGCTCGCAAAGGCCGAGCGCCGACGCCGCTTCCTGATTTTGCGATGCGTGCAGATTCGCGTTCGCGGAGCGAATGCGGTCGTAGGTATTCTGAAAATCGATGTGGTACGGCAGCGGCGTCTGGAGTAGGCTCTTGAAGACTCCTGATGCGAACTGGTGATACGTCCAGATCGACTTGAACCTGTCGGAAAGCCGCACGTAGCGGCCCTGGAGCAGTCCGATCTCAGCAACACTCATCATCTTGTTCGAAAATCAGGATGTTAGAATTTTCCCACACATGGCCCAAGTGACGTTAATCACTAAAGAGCAGATTGCCACCCGCGTCGCCGAGATGGGACGTCAGATAACTGCGGACTACTCGGGTACTAACCCGATAGCGCTATGCATCCTCAAGGGAGCGATGTTCTTCTGCTCCGATCTGATGCGCAATATCGACCTCGACATCGCCCTCGACTTCATTCAGATCTCGTCGTACGGAAACGAGAAGTATTCGTCCGGCGTCGTGACGGTGCTCAAGGAGCCGCAGCTCGACATGCACGGCCGCTCGGTGCTGATCGTGGAAGACATCATCGACAGCGGACTCTCGATGCGCGAGGTCTTCCGTTACATCGAAGGCCGCGGCGCCTCGATGGTCCGCACCGCGACGTTTCTCGACAAGCCCGCTGCGCGCAAAGTCGACTTTCGCGCGGACTACGTCGGATTCTCGATCGATCCGAAGTTCGTCATCGGATACGGCCTCGACTATGCCGAGCGCTACCGCAATATTCCTGAGATCCAGGTCCTGAGCGACTAAACGATCGTAGCGCCGGCGGCGCTACACAAGAACGCCGCCTAACAGCAGCGCGATCATCACGACGCCGAGGGCGAGGCGGTAGTACACGAAGATCGACGTCGTGTGCGTTTTCAGATAGCGCAGCAGGAACCAGATCGACGCGTAGCCGGAGACGAACGCGACGACGATCGCGATGATGATCGACGTCCATCCGAGCTCGCCGAGATGGTGGCGTTCCTTGAAGAGCTCGAGGAATCCTGCGGCGCCGACTGCCGGAATGCTGAGCAGAAACGAGTAGCGCGCCGCGGTCGGACGGTCAACGCCGCGGAAGAGCGCGGCCATGATCGTCGAGCCGCTGCGCGAGGAGCCGGGGATCAGCGCCAGACACTGCCCGAGTCCGATCGCGACAGCGTCCCCAACGTTCAGTTGTTCGAACGTGCGAAGCTGACGCCGTCGCGCGTACATCTCGGCGAGCTCCATCAGAATCGCGACGACGATCACCATCGTCGTCACAACCCACAGTCCTCGAAACGTCGATTCGATGTATTTCTTCAACCCGAGGCCCAGAATCACGATCGGGACCGTGCCGATAATGACGAGCCATGCCTCGCGCGAATCGGTATCTGCGAGCGGCCGCCGCGTAATCAGCCCGCGAAAGAAACCGGCGATCAGCCGGACGATGTCGCGTGCGAAGTAAATGAGCGCGGCGATCCACGTACCGAACTGGATCACCGCCGACGCCGCCGCCCCGGGATCACCCCAGCCGAGAAGCACCGGAACAATCAAGAGGTGCGCGGTCGACGAAACGGGGATGAACTCCGTCAGGCCCTGAACCAGACCAAGAACAATTGCTTCAATTATCGACATAACTCTTTTCAGTGCCGAGTGCCGTGTGCCGAGTGCAGAGTCCCGCCCCTCCTCGGCACTCGGTACTCGGCACCCGGCACTTTTTTTTACATCTCCCAGACAACGGGCAAAATCATCGGCCGGCGTCCCATGCTCTTTCGGAAGTAGCGCTTCAGCATCGCGCGCATCGACTCCTGCAGCAGCTCGGAATCGCGCAGCTCCTCGGCCGGTGTTTCCGCAAACATGCCAACCAGCATGCGGCGGATCTCATCGAGCATTTCCTGATTCGAATCGACGTGCACGAGGCCGCGCGTGATGATCTCGGGCTCGCGGACGAGCTTCCCATTGCTGCCGAACGCGACCACTACAATCACGAAGCCATCCTCGGCCAGATGCTGCCGGTCGCGGACCACGATTTCCGGCACTTCTTCGGCCTCGTTATCAATGAATACCTTGCCGTACGAGACGCGCTCCTCGAGCACGCGGACATCGTCCCCTTCGATCTCCGCGACCTGCCCGTTCGTGATCACGACGCCGTGCGGTACGCCGGTGCCCTCCGCCAGCCGCGCGTGGTGAATCAGATGTCGAAGCGTGCCGTGAATCGGGATGAAGAATCGCGGCCTCGTCAGGTTGAGCATCAGCTTCAGCTCTTCCTCGCAGCCGTGCCCCGACACATGCACGTCCGCGGTGTCCCACGTCAAGACTTCCGCGCCTTGGCGATAGAGGTTGTCGATCATGTGCGACACAGCCCGCTCGTTTCCTGGAATCGTTCTCGCGGAAACGATGATCGTGTCGCCTTTCTCGATCTGCACTTGATTGTGCTCGCCGACGGCCATGCGCGACAGCGCCGACGTCGCCTCGCCCTGCGTACCGGTCGTCATGATCACGAGGCGGCGATCGCCGTCGTCGCCGTTGACGCGCACATCGCGCGGAATGCTGAGATAGCCGAGCTGCTCGGCGGTCTCGCAGTTATCCACCAGCGAGCGCCCGACCAGCATCACTCTTCGGCCATTCTTCCGGGCGACGTCGATCACCTGCTGGATTCGATGAATGTGCGATGCGAAGGTCGTGATGATGATGCGGCCGCGTGCCTTGGCAAACGCCGAAGTCAGCGCGCTGCCAACGTGACGCTCCGATGGACAGTGACCTGGAATGAGCGCGTTGGTCGAATCGGACAGAAGCAGAAGCACGCCCTCTTCGCCGTACCGCGCGAGCACGGCGAGATCCGTCGAGAGATTGTCGATGGGCGTGTGGTCGATCTTGAAGTCACCTGTATGGATCACGGTGCCCGCCGGCGTGCGGATCGCGTACGCGAGCGCATCGACGATGGAGTGCGTCATGCGAATCGCTTCCACGCGAAAAGGGCCGGCGTCGACGACGTCGCGCGGCCGCATGACACGCATCTCGACGTCATCGATCGTGAACTCTTCCAGCTTGTCTTTGAGAAAGCCGAGCGTGAGCGGCATCGCGTAGACCGGGACCTTCACGCGTTCGACCAGAAACGGCAGCGCACCGATGTGATCTTCATGCGCGTGCGTCAGAAAAACGGCTTTGAGGCGCGCCGCGTTCTCGAAGATGTACGTCATGTCGGGGACGATGACGTCGACGCCGAGTGTGGCGGCGTCCGGAAACATCATTCCGCAGTCGACGACGATGGACGCATCGCCGTACTCGATCACCATGAGATTCATCCCGATCTCGCCCAGGCCGCCTAACGGGATGATGCGAAGAGGTGGCATCGCCTACGGATAAATCCGATTCAGCATACGCGGATACGGAATCGTCTCGCGCAGATGCGGCACGCCCGAGATCCACGCGACGACGCGCTCCACGCCCATGCCAAATCCGGAATGCGGGAATGTCCCGTACTTCCGAATGTCGAGATACCACTGGAAGCGATCGATCGGCAGGTTGTGCTCCTTGATCCGCTGCAGCAGAAGATCGTGGTCATGAATGCGCTGCGACCCGCCGATGATCTCGCCGTAGCCCTCTGGCGCGATCATGTCGAGAGCGAGCGCCACCGATGGATCTTTCGGATCGGGCTGCATGTAGAACGCCTTGATAGCCGCCGGATAGCGCGTGATCATCACGGGGCGATCGAATGAATTCGCGATGACGGTCTCCTCGTCGCCGCCGAGGTCATCGCCGAACTTCGCGGGCATTCCTTTGCCGGCGAGAAGCTCGATCGCCTCGCGATACGAGATCCGCGGAAACGGACGGCGGACGTTCTCGAGCTTCGAGACGTCACGTTCGAGCGTCTTCAACTCTTCTTTGCAGCGCTCCATCGCCCGGTCCACGATGTATTCGATGAATTCCTCGGCCAGCTCCTGCAGTCCGTCGAATTCGAGGAAGGCGACTTCCGGCTCGACCATCCAGAATTCCGTGAGGTGTCGCCGCGTCTTTGATTTCTCAGCACGGAACGTCGGGCCGAAGCAATACACGCGGCCGAACGCAGCAGCCGCGGGCTCGAGATAGAGCTGCCCCGACTGCGAGAGATACGCCTTCTCGCCGAAGTAATCCGTCTCGAACAGCGTCGACGTGCCCTCAGCGGCGTTAGCGGTGAGAATCGGCGAATCGATCAGAACGAAATCGCGCTCGTAAAAGAAATCGCGGCAAGACTGCTCAATTTCGTTTCGAATGCGCAGCACGGCGTGCTGTTTCGCGGAGCGCAGCCAGAGATGGCGGATGTCCATCAGGAACGCCGTGCCGTGCTCCTTCGGCGTGATCGGATAGTCCTGCGTGAGTGCGGTGATCTCGAACGACTCGACCCCGAGCTCCACGCCGCCCGGCGCTCGCGGCTCCTCGCGAACGGTTCCGGTGACGCGCACCGTCGATTCCTGAGTCACTTCTTCGACCGCGCGCCACGTCTCCTCGCTGACTTCCTTCTTCACGACGACGCATTGCAGGTAGCCGCTGCCGTCGCGAACGATCGGAAACTGCAGCTTGCCGGCGGTGCGTTTGTTGTACAGCCAGCCGTTGATGGTGACCTTCTCGCCGACGTGCTCCGGAAGTTCTTTGATGCGCGGCGTCATAAAGGGTGCGGATTATAGCGCGCGCTATTCACGCGGCACTTTCACGAGCAGCGAACGCGGAACCACCGTGATGATGAGCGGCGGCGGTATCGTGACGACTTCTCCATCGACACCGACGTGCAGATGTTTGCGGGGCGACTGCATGCGAAGCCTCACCGTTCGGAACGAACGGAAGCCGGGAGTCGTCGTGACGCGTCCGGCGAGGTAGTGCGCGATAAAGCGGGCCAGCGCGACGCGCGAAACGTGCGGAAGCCAGTACACCGACAGGCGGCCCTCCTCGAGCGTGTTCCGCGGCGCCTCGACGCCGAGGCGGGAGAGATCGTAGGAATTGTTCGACACGACGAAGACGTGCGTGCGGATGACCTCGCGGTGGTATTCGGTCTCGATCGCGAGCGTGACGTGCGGGTACTTTCGAAGAGTAGCGACGGCGCCGTAAATACGCGCTTTCCAGCGCGAGTAATCACGTCCTTTTTCCTCGCGTCGCGCCACCAGCTCCGGGTAAAGCCCGATCGAAAGATTGTTGATGAAAAAGCGCTCGTTTACGCGTCCCGTATCGACCTGACGCGTAGTTCCGAAAACGGCAGTTTCCAGAGCGGCGCGCCAGTCAAGAGGGATACCAACGTCACGTGCGAAGTGATTGAAAGTGCCGAGCGGTATGACGCCCAGCATCGCTTCGGAGTTGACGAGCGGCTGAATCACGTGGCTGATCGTGCCGTCTCCTCCTGCTGCCACGAAGAGTTTTCGGCCTTCTCCCATCTTGCGGCGGACCATCGCGGAAACGTCGACGTCACGCGCGAGGCGCACGACCTCCAGTCCGGCCTCCTCCGCCGCCGCCGTCAAAGCTGAAAGTTCCGCAACGGGATGCTTGGCCCCCGAGGAGGGATTCAGAAAGAGAGCGCCTCGCATTCTCGGCAATTTTCAGCTCCGCACGTCGCGTTGAACACGGCGCGTCCACTATGAGAAAAATCGCGATCTTCATCGTCTCATTGCAAGTTTCCGTCCTCACGTTATTTGCAGCCGATTCGCCGAAGGAATGTGCCCTCTGCGTCGGCGCCACAGCCGACCTGACCGCGCCTCCTTCGGCTGTGATTCCGCTGCTGCTGCAGATGAACGAAAACGATCTCGCGACCACGCAGATCGATACGCTTTCGCCCGCGCAGCGCGCGAAGCTCACAGTCATCGTCGGCTACGCCGTCGATCGGGACAAGGATCCGATGCTGGATGTCGAAACCCATACCAGGACGATCATCGAGTGGGCGCGTCTGCATGGCCCGTTCGAAGGCATCGGCGTCATTCCGAGCGGCGTCGATACCACAGTTGCCGGTTACGCAATCAAACGCCTCGCGGTCACAGCGCAGGGACTGAACGTCGCGACGAAAATAGTGCTGCCTCCCACATCGATTGATGATCTCAACAAGTTGTCCGAGACCGGTGCGCTCAATTACATCGATGCGCTGATCGTGAACGCGCCCGACGTTACGAAGACCAACGCCTGGATCCTCGAAAAGGAACCGTCGAAGAAGCTTTACGCGACCGTCGAGCCGCAGTCACCAAATGCATTTTTCGACCTCGCGCGCGCGCTGGCGGATGGCGCAACGCGCGCTTACACCACCCGGCCCGCCGCGGAAGACGTCGCAGCACTCGCGAACTTCAACAGTGCGTTCGCCGGTGACTGGGGATTTGATTCCACATCGTCCACGCAGGTTCTCGACGCCAAAGGAAATCGCGTCGAAATGCCGGTGCTCACGTTCGTCCGCGGCGAAGATCTCCGCACGATCATCGTGCCGCGCGGCGATGCGACAGCGGCGACGATCGCCTCGCTGCCGAGCGATCGATACACGCGCCCCCGCCGCATCGACGCAGCCGGCGATCGTCAGGTCACCGACGTCGGAGCGAAGGGCGGCCACTTTCTCGTCGGCGTCCAACCAGTCAAGCATCCGTTTCTGCTGACGCTCGATCACACCGAAAAGCCGCAGGTCACGAAAGAAGCGATCAGTGTCGCGACGCAGCGCGGCATCACAGTCGAAGAAATCATCCGCAATCACCAGGCTTACAAGACGTATCAGGAATCGATTCAGCCGCGTTACATCGCGCTCGACGCGACGAAACTGCGCTTCACGCTCCAGGGTGGCGAAGCGATCGAGGCAACCATCTCGGGCGACTTCTTCTCCGATCCGCGCGAATCTTCGGACTGGGTCTGGCAGGACTTCTACATCAATGGCGTCAAGTGGAAATACGGACGCATTCCGGAGCTGCCGCTCATTCAACCCGAGAAAGTCGCGCAGTTGCCGCTCGATATTCACCTCACGAACGAATATCGCTATCAGCTCGTGCGCGAGACAGAGGTCGCCGGCTATCACACCTACGAAGTGCGTTTCGAGCCGCCGCCGAATGCGCCGGCCGGGCTCCCGCTCTATCGCGGAACGGTCTGGATCGACAGCAAGACGTGGTCGCGCATCCGCATCACGATGGTGCAGCTCAATCTGACCGGCGAGGTGCTCTCGAACGAAGAGCGCGTCGACTTTCAGCCGTTCGCGCGCGCGACGCACGCGGCTCTGACGGCCGCCGACGTCGCGAAGACCGACGCGCGCGAGATTGTCTGGCTGCCGATCGAAGTCTCGGCGCAGCAGGTCGTCTCGGCCGCCGGACGCGCGAATGTCGTGCTGCGGACAACGACCTTCAGTGATTTTCGAATCGAGCCTTCGGATTATGACCAGCGGCATCAGATCGCGTCGGCATCCGACTCGCGCATCGTCCGCGAAACGCAGCAGGGCATGCGCTACACCGAAAAGAACGCCGCGGGTGAGCGCGTCGTCAAGCAAGGATTCAACACGGCGCGGACCTTCATGGTCGGAGGAATCCATCACGATTCCGGACTCGAATTCCCCGTCCTCCCCCTCGGCGGCATCGACTACTTCAACTTCGACTGGGACCACCGCGGAATCCAGACCAATGTCTTCTTCGCGGGAGTCGTGCTGACGGCGAACGCCACCAACCCGAACGTAGCAAATACCAGGACTAATATTGGTGCAGATTTCTTCGGCATCGCGGTCCCGACATCGAATGCAATGTACCGGTTCGGGATTGAGCAGAAAGGCGAAGCGGTCAAGCAGCTGCCCACCAATCTCTCCCTCCGCGCCGGCCATCCGTTCCTGAACTTCGGCAAGATCGACGTTTCGCTCGGCCTCTCGCATACGACCTAC
>DATBSF010000309.1:0-7751 GCA_036559905.1 Thermoanaerobaculia bacterium
TCGTGGATGGGTACTTGTTCTGTCGCCATGATTCAAATGTTGAATGTTGAATGTTGAATGTTGAATGTGACGGAGAGCGCGTCGCCCCATTCAACATTCAACATTAAACATTCAACATTCCTCGTCATCCCTTGATCTCCGGATTCGGATTGCGTATCACACCGAGATAAGTCGTCCGCGGCCGTGTGTTGAGCTCCGCCAACAACGCGTAGTGCGCCGGTTCCTTCTTCAGCTTCGCGACATGACTATTCGGATCATTCATATCGCCGAATACAATCGCTTCTGTCGGGCACGCCTGCTGACAGGCGGTCACCACTTCTCCATCCCGCACGCGGCGATCTTCTTTTTCGGCGTTGATCTTCGCGGCGTTGACGCGTTGCACGCAGTAGGTGCATTTCTCCATCACGCCGCGCGAGCGAACGGTGACGTCGGGATTGCGCATCGGCTTCAAAGCCTGCGTTTCATAGTCGGAGTAGAAGTAGAAGTTGAAGCGCCGCACTTTGTACGGGCAATTGTTCTGGCAGTACTTCGTGCCGACGCAGCGGTTGTAGGTCATGTCGTTGAGACCTTCCGCGCTGTGCGACGTCGCCTCCACCGGACAGACGGGCTCGCAGGGCGCGTTCTCGCACTGCATGCACGGCACCGGCTGATGGAAGACTTCCGGGTTCTCGGGGGAGCCGCGATAGTAGCGATCGATGCGCAGCCAATGCATCTCGCGCTCGCGATGGACCTGATCCTTCCCGACGACCGCGATGTTGTTCTCGGACTGACACGCAATCACGCAGCCGTTGCATCCGGTGCACACGGACGGATCGATGACCATCGCCCACGCGTGTTTATCCGCGTAGTTGACGCCGGGATACATCGACTCGGGATTGTTCTCCTCCCCCTCCACGATCGCGCGCGGATTCTTTTGATACTCCTCGAAGGTGCCGGCATGAATGATCTTGCGATCGCCGCCGATGTCGCGCAGGTTGATCGACTGATGCTCCTGCGTGCAGGCGACTTCGTACGGACGATTGGTGCGCTTGATGACGGCGCCCGCGCCGCCAGTCATCGCATCCGAGAATCGAATGGGGTAGACGTCGACGCCCACGACGCCGGCCTCCATCGTTTCGTAACGGCCACCGAGCATGTGTTCCACCTGCATCCCGGCGTGCCGCCGGCCATTGCCGAAATGCAGCGTCGCGGTGCCGTCGGGATGGCCCGGAATGACCCACAGCGGCACACGTAAAGTCCGCCCGCGGTACTGCAGGTCCACCTGGATGGTCGTGCGCTCGTTGACCATCGCGTCGCGCTCGCGGTCGTCCCAGCCGATGTCCCGCGCAGTCTTCGGACTGACGAGCAACACGTTGTCCCAGACGATCTTCGTCTGGGGCTTGGGCAGCTCCTGCAGCCAGGCGTTGTTCGCGAAACGGCCGTCGTAGATCGTGGGATCCGGTCTGAGACTCAGCTCGATTCCGGCGGCCGGTGGACGGACGATGGCCGGGATGTTTGTGGATGCGGCCGCACTCCGCGGCAGTAGCGCAGAACCTTTGATCACGCCATCGTTCAGCCACTGGCGCCATGTCGGTTCGAAGTTGGCGCCAGCCTTCGGAGCCCAGTACTGGCGCACCTGATCATACGGTGTCATATCGAGGCCGCCGATCAGCGCACCGAGGACTTCGTGTTGCGAGCGGCCGTTGTAGAGCGGCGCGATGAGCGGCTGCACGATCGAGATGGTGCCGTCGTGCCCGCGGACGTCGCTCCAACTCTCGAGATAGTGGGTCTCCGGAATATGCCAGTGCGACAGCATCGACGTCTCGTCGTAGTACAGACTCGAATGCGCGCGGAACGCGACTTTCTTGAACGCGCTCTGGAAGTTGAAATCGGCTGGCGCGTCGAACACCGGATTGCCGCCGACGATCACGATTGCTTTCACTGCCCCCGCATTCATATCGGTGACGAGTTGTCGAAGCGATTCGAGCTGATTCGCCGGCGCCACCTCGAGCGGGTCGGTAATCGTGATGGTTGATCCGATGTTGCCGAGACTCTGATTGATCGCCATCGCGATCGCATGGACGACCGGCGGCTGATTCTCGCCGGCGATCACGATGCTCGAGCCGCGATTGGCTTGGAGGTCCTTGCTGATTGCGGCAATCGCCGGCGAGATCCCTTCGGCTACGCTCAGGGCAGGCGCCGGCGCTCCACCCAGCAGCGCGCGCGCCCACGTTTCCACCTCGGATGGGCGGACGGGGAAGCGATGATCGGCGACGCCGCCGGTCCCGCTCGGGCACGATTCGATCGCGTAGAGGCGATTCATCGACGTCGCGCCGTTGCGCACGCGGCGTCGTGATGCGAAGTCGCGCGCGTAGCGGAGATGTCCGGGCCCGCTGTCCGCGAAATCGCAATCGAGCGAGACGATCACACTCGCTTTGTCGAAGTGATAGACGGCATTCACGTAGCCGCCGAACGCCATTCGCAAACCCTCGCGGACGTTGTCGCGGCTCACCGGCTCCCATTGATGCCACTGGATTCCGGGATATTGCGCGAGGAGCTGCTGGATCTGCGCGCCGAGCGTCGGCGACGTGACCGTTTGCGTCAGGAGCCGCAACGCGCCCGGATTCTTGAGGGGCACTTGCAGCGCGCCGATGAATTCACTCCATGTCGAAATCTCGCCGAGGTGGCGGACGACCTGGGAGCGATCGGGGTCGTAGAGGCCGAGGATCGAGGCCTGCATGAAAGCGTCGGTGGCGCCGAGGCTCGATGGATGATCGGGATTGCCTTCGATCTTCGTCGGCCGTCCCATGTGACTCTCGACCAGCACGCCGGTTCCGATTCCTCCGAGAGGCATCGCGCTCGCGAAAAACAGCGGCTTGCCCGGAATCAGATTCTCGGGCTGCGTGACGTACGGGACGATTCTCTCCGCCGGACGATTGCAGGCCGTCAGCCCGGCGAGCGCAACCGACGCGCCCATCAGCTTCACGAAATCGCGGCGATCAACCCCTTTCTCCAGCGCGACTGCCTGCTGCGGAAACTCCTGCTCGAAGAACGTGTCGAAGTCGTCAGTCCGCGACAGCTCCTCCAGACTCCGCCAATACTCCCGACCTCGGAGCCCTTCGAGCCGTTTGCGGAACGCTGTGAAGTCGATCTCGCTCATCTCAGTAATGACACGTCGAGCAATGGGTCAGACTCTGGATGTGATAATCGCGAACCAATTTCGGTCCGATCTCGGACTGATTCAATGCGACGTAAGCCATGTTGAAGACCTGATCGCGCGGCCGGACATATCGCTCGGGATGATCGTGGCAATCGAGACACCACTGCATCGTCAGCGGCGAAGCCTGATACGTCAGCGACATTTTGTCGATACGTCCGTGACAGGTCGCGCATCCGACGCCTTTCGCGACGTGGATGCTGTGGTTGAAGTGCACGAAGTCGGGCAGCCGGTGCACACGGGACCACACGAGCGGTTGGTTGTTCGCGAAACTCGCACGCACCGGCTCGAGCATATCGGCCGTCGTCCAGATTTGACGATGGCAATTCATGCAGGTCGATGTGGGCGGGATTCCGGCGAAGTTCGAGGTCTCGACCGAAGTGTGACAGTAGCGGCAGTCGATGCCGAGTCCCGCGACGTGATGCTGATGGCTGAACGGAACCGGCTGCGCGCGCGCGATGCCCTGATCGGTGGCGTACGGCGAGCGAACGATCCCGCCGATGACCCACAGCACAAAGCCGATCATGAACACCGCGCCGAAGATCGTCACGCGCGACAGAGTGTTCGTGCTGCGGTGAAAAATCTGCGCCATTACAGCGGCGAAATCATATCAAGCAGTGACGCGCGAAACACCACCGGAAATTACAAGAGCCATCAACGAAGCGCTGTCGACCGCCAGCCGCTCCACTCTCCCGCTCGGGACCAGGACCAGCGAACCGGCCATGCTGTACGAGAACGGCAGATAGACCGCGACGTAGCCTGGCATCGAGAGGAATTCGAGGTTTTCCTGCGTCATGAAGCCGACCGTGCGCACTCCGTCGAACAGGGAAACCGCGACCGGCTGATTGAAGCGCTTCTGATCGCCGACGAAGGCCTCCAGCAGATCGCGGATGGCAGCGTAGATCAGCCGGACCAGCGGAGCGCGGGTGAAGACCGCATTGGTCAGCTCCAGAAACTTTCGCACGAAGAAGTTCGAGGCCAGCGCGCCGACGAGAATCATCAGCAGGATCGTGAGCCCGAACCCGATTCCCGGATACGGCAGGGCGACCAGCCGGTCGACTCGTGTGAATCCTTCGTAGATCAGGTAGATGGTCAGTGCGATCGGGACGACGATGATGACGCCGCGCAGGAAATTCTTCACGATCCAGTTCATGGAGACATTATGGATGCGGCGGCTTGCCGCCGCTCTGAAAGGCGGCAGCTCGCTGCCGCCGGTCGCGGCAAGCCGCGACACGAGAGAGCGGTGCCAAGGCACCGCACTCCAAAACGATCTATCGACGAGCCGAATCGATCGCGTCAATCGACTTTCGCAGGCGTTCCTCCCAGGTCCCCGAGACCATCTCGTATCGCGCGCCGAATTCTTCGAGTGCGCTGCGGAAGTCGTCATGGAGCTCTTTGCGCGTCTCACCCGAGTCGCGGACGGGATCCCAGATCCACGGCACGTCGATGTCGAGCAGGAGATAAAGATCGGCGAGGCGCTTTCCTGCCTTCGTCTGCACCCATTGCGGAACTGCGCCGAAATGATGCCGGCTGTAGACGACTGTGCTGAGCAGATCGGTATCGAGAATGAGGAGTGATCCAACAGCAGCATCCTCGCGCTCGATCTGCCCATGCGCGATCGGTCCGACGTCGCTGTAGCTCAATACATTTTGTCTGGCGAGCGAGTACTCCCGCGAATATTCCGGAACGAGGACCGCCGAGAAATGGCGTGCGAGCGCTTTGGCAAGCTCGGTCTTGCCGGTCGACTCGGCGCCGGTCAGGCAGACGCGGAACGGACGAGCGATTTTTTCCATTCGATCCATCCAATCACTGCGAGGCCGAGGAATGAGGCGTACAAGGCGGCGCTGGCGTAGAGCTTCTGCGCCAGCAGCATCCAGGTCGTGACGCCGTCCACTGCGATCCACACGATCCAGTTCTCGATCCACTTCCTGGTCGTCATGGCCTCGGCCGCGACCGAGAACGCCGTCGTCGCGGCATCCGAGTAGGGCATCGAATTGTTCGTGTAGCGCTGCATCGCCCAACCTGCTGCGGCCGATGCGGCGATGCCGAGCGTGATGGTCAGGATCCAGCCGCGGAGAGGGGTCCGCGAAACGTGGAGCTCATCGTGATTCTTGCCGCCGTGCAGCCACTCGTACCATCCGTAGGCGATCAGGATGAGGTAAAACGCCTGCAGCCACGCGTTGGCGTAGAGCTTCGCCTGCCAGAAAATCCAGAAATACATCACGACGCTGACGACGCCGGTCGGCCAGCACCAGATATTTTCGCGCGCGGTTAGCCAGACGCTGTAAGCCGTGATGAGCGCGGCAAACAGCTCGAAAGGACTCACAAATGCACGCGAAGAGTCACGAGGGCATTGCGCGTCGCCTGTGGATAAAAGTACGAGACGTCGTCGATCACATAACCGCTGGGAAAAACACGGCGGCGGTTGAGAAGATTATTGACCTGTAGCATCAAGCGAGTTGATCGCGCGACCGCAAACGAAGCGGTGCCATCCACGACCACAAACGAAGGCGTCGTGAACGCGTTTCGGTTCGTATTGTCGAGATACGACTTGCCGACGTAGCGCGCGACGGCGCCCGCCGACCATCGCGGGGACGGTGTGTAATCCAACGCCTGATTCAAAATCACCGTCGGCGTCAGAATCGGATTCACATTGAAGTACGTGAGCCATTGATGGATCCGATTGCGGCTGACGTTCGCATTGCCGCTCCATCGCAGCGAGGGCGCGATCTGCCATGATCCGTTGACTTCGATTCCGCGGCGATAGCTGCGATCGACATTGCGCCGCAACGGCAGTCCGATGTCGGACAGCTCGCCCGTCGCGGCAATCTCATTATGAAAATTCATCACATAAATATTGGATGAAATCGAGCCGCGCGCTGAGTGCACATCCCAACCAGCCTCGAAGTCGATGAGGCGCTCCGGATGCACGGCGTGCAGATCGTGCGCGAATGACGC
The DNA here is from genome assembly GCA_036559905.1 of Thermoanaerobaculia bacterium. Lineage (GTDB taxonomy): Bacteria > Acidobacteriota > Thermoanaerobaculia > Gp7-AA8 > Gp7-AA8 > Gp7-AA10. Next base: position 6,155 of record DATBSF010000309.1, read on the forward strand.
GTTGTCCTCGCCCTGGAAGAGATCCGTGCGCGTCGGTTCGCGCCGCGAGATGCCCGCCGACGCGTAGAAGTTTCCGTAGCGCACGCCAAGCTTCGGATTGAAAAACGTCCATCGGATGGGATCGATCGCGACATCGCCGTGATAATGAAAATCGGTCGTGCGGATCTGGTTGTCCGAATAGAAATGCCATCGCGACGTGTCCCAGGTGAACTTCGCGAACGCGTTGGCCTCCCCTTTCGTTCCGTAGTTCCGATATGCGTCCTCGAGCGTGTGCTCGCGGCGGAACTGGTTGACGTGGATGCCGTAGTTCGCGTGCGGCGTGCTGTAGGTCAGCATCGTGCCCATCAGCAGTCCATCGAGGCCGTACTGCAGGCCATCCAGCCGATACCAGCCATAGCCCCGCTGGAAAAACGCGGAGGCGGTCATGTTCGATCGCATGTACTGCACTTGCGCGAGGTTGTAGCCGAAGCTGTCGCGATCCTCGGGGGACATCGGATTCGCGCGGAGATCCTGCCGCAGCGTCTCGGCGTCGGCCGCGAAATACGAATTCTGCTGATATTCGTGCGCCGCCAGCCCCGTGATCTTTAGCTGCGAATCCTCGCTCTGCCTCGCTGCGCTCAAGAACAGGTTGTGCTGACGCGTTCCCGAGTGCTCGCGGAATCCGTCGGTCTGCTGCAGCGAGAGCCGCCCGTATGCCGCGAATCCGCCGGGCAGCGCTCCCGATTGAAATCCGATCGAGGCCAGCTTCGTCCCGAACGATCCGCCGCCGAGCCAGACATCGGTCGACGATTCTGTTGCGAGCGGAACGCTTTCGAGATTGACCGATCCGCCGAACGCGCCCGCGCCGACCGTCGATGTGCCCGTTCCGCGCTGCACCTGAATGCTTTCGAGCGAATGCGCGAGATCGGGAAGATCGACGAAATAGGTCGCCATGTCTTCCGAGTCGGCAAGCGGAACGCCATCGAGCGTGAAGTTGATTCGCGTCGAGCTGAGCCCCCGCACGGTCATGTACGAATACCCCGACCCGCCCACCCCTCCCTCGGCATACGCATTGATCGACGGCGTATCGCGCAACAGCATCGGGATGTCCTGCCCGTAGTAGTTTTTCTCGATGTCGGCGCGGCTGACATCCGTCTTGGTGACGGGAGTCTCCGACACGGCGCGAATGCCGGAGACAACGATGTTCTCCGCGAGCACCGGCTTGAGCGTGACCGAGACTTCGTCGCCGGCAGCCGCGGACGTCGATTGCGTTTGAAATCCGGCGCGCGTCACGCGCAGCTGATGCACGCCGCTCGGCACGTCGAATCGAAATCGGCCGTCGATCGACGTGGCGACCGATTCATGATCGTCAATTGACACGATCGCGCCCGCGATCGGCTGGCGATCGGGAGCGACAACGACACCGCTGAGGATGAGAAAAAGAAGAGTCGAGAGATGCACTGCTTTGCCTTTCCTACGCCGGTCCGAACCGGGTCAGGTTCAAGGGTTTGATCTCAGGCCGTAAACGGCCACCCCTAGGCCCAACTAACGAACGGGATTGTGTGCTCTTGCACGCGCAGCGTCAAGCGAGATGGGAACGAGGAATGTTGAATGTTGA
>DATBSF010000310.1:0-5243 GCA_036559905.1 Thermoanaerobaculia bacterium
CGCGCTCGGCGAAGGCACCATCGAGCGACGCGTCGTCGAGTCGCGTCGCCATCGGTTCGAGATCGATGTCGTCGAGCTCGACGCGATGACCGAGAGTCCGAGCGAGAATCAGCGCTTTGCGCGCGACGTCGAGTCCCGACAAATCGTCCAGCGGATCGGGCTCAGTGTAGCCGCGCGATTTCGCCTCGCTCACCGCTTCGGAAAAAAGCCGGCCTTCTTCGAGCTCCGTTGTGATGAAGCCGAGCGTTCCTGAAAAACATCCGATGATCTTTTCGACCTTGTCGCCCGCCTCCTGCAATTTCGCGAGCGTATCGAGGACCGGAAGGCCGGCGCCGGCCGTCGCTTCGTATCGAATCGCGAGTCCGCGATCGCTCGCGGTTTGAAACAGGCGGTCGTATTCGATCTGCGGGACCGCCAGCGGCTTTTTGTTGGCCAGCACGATGTGAAACCCGCGCTCGAGCGCCTCCTGCAGCAGCGGCGCGGTCTCCTCGGACGTCAGATCGACGAGGATCGGACGATGCGATGGCAGCAGCCACAGCTCCTCGCGCATCATCGTCTGCACTTGTTTGAGCGTGAGCGGCGAGCTGCGATCGAACAGACGACCGCCGGACTCCTTGTGCGCCGCGAGTTTTTGCAGCGCGGCCGCCGAGAATCCCGATTCTTCGATCTTGATGCCGCTGCGATCGGCGATGGCAATGACTTTGAGATCGGCGCCCGATTTCGCGCGCAGCGGCAGTTCTTCCGCGACGAGCTGCGCGATCAGCGCGCGTCCGATCTGGCCGAATCCGAGGAGCGTGAGCTTCGATTCGCGTCCGGAGACATCGGCGAGCGGGCGGATCTTGTCGAGCTGAAATTCGTTGTGCAGCGCGATCAGCGCGCTCGTGGCGTCGCTCTCGCTGACCGCGATCGTGATGTTGAGCTCCGATGAGCCCTGCGCGATCGCGACGACATTGACCTTCTGTCCGCTGAGCGCCGAAAAAGTACGCGCCGCGATTCCCGGGCGTCCGCGCATGCCGAGTCCGACAACTGCAATCAATGCGATGTGTTTCTCTGCATGAATACGATCAATCAATTTCAGTCGGCGCTCCGACTCGAATGCCGCTTGCAATGCTTTGACGGCGTGATCGGCTTCGCTGTCGGGAACGACGAAGCAGATGCTTGATTCGCTCGAGGCCTGACTGATCATCGAAACCGAATGTCCAGCCTGCGCGAGCGCCGTGAATGCGCGTCCCGCCACGCCGGGTACTCCGATCATCCCTTTGCCTTCAATCGCGATCAGCGATTGACGATGAATCGCAGCCAGCGCCTTTACCGGATATGCGCCGGGCTTCACATCCGACGCGATGCGCGTCCCGCGCGATTGCGGCAGGAATGTGTTGCGTACGAACAGCGGAATCCCGCGATCGACCAGCGGAATCATCGTTCTCGGATGCAGGACTTTCGCGCCGTAAAACGCGAGCTCGGCCGCCTCGCGATAGTGCACCGCATCGAGGAGCCGCGCGTTCGGAACGCTTTTCGGATCGGCGGTCATCAGTCCGTCGACTTCTTTGAAGAGCGTGACCGATTGGGCACCGAGGCTGCGCGCGATGATCGCCGCCGAAAAGTCGGAGCCGCCGCGTCCGAGTGTGACGAGCTCGCCGTCGGGACCAGTCGCGATGTAGCCGGGAATCACGACCGTCTTCGTGAGCGAGATCTTCGCGGCGGCGCGTTCGCATTTCTTGAAGTCCGGCCAGAGGCTGCCGAGGCGGCGCTCGGTGAAGATGATGTCGGTGGCGTCGACATAGGTGGCATCGATGTATGCCGCGAAGATTTTCGCGACGAGGCGTTCACCGCGCGCGACCAGCGCGTCGGCGGCCCGCGGCGTCAGCTCGTTCAATACCGAGATGCTGTCGCACATCGAGCGCAGCTCGCTGGTGGATTTCTCGATTTCGCTTTCGAGGCGCCGATCGTCGGGGAGCAGCGTCTTGACGACATCGCGATGCTTGGATGCGAATTGTTCCGCCGCCAGCTCGTACGCGATGCGATCGCCGGCGAGCGCCGCGCGCGACGCATCGAGCAGAAGATCGGTGACGCCGTACATCGCCGACACGATCGCCACGATGCGCGACTTCGACGCACGCACGTGTTCCCCCGCGATCCTCAGCGCCTCGGCATTGCCGACAGCCGCGCCGCCGAATTTGTAGACATCGACCGATGGACGCACGTCAGGAGCATACAATCTCGCGCCATGTGGACCAGCATTCGCGAGTTCAAAGACATCAAATATGAGCGGACGAAAGACGGGATCGCGAAAATCACTATCAATCGTCCGGAAGTGCGCAACGCGTTCCGGCCGCAGACGGTCAGCGAGCTGAAAGAGGCCTTCGATCTGGCGCGCGACGACTCCGACATCGGCGTCGTCATTCTCACCGGCGAGGGGTCGGAGGCGTTCTGCTCCGGCGGCGATCAGCGCGTGCGCGGAAAAGCGGGCTATGTCGATGCGAAGGGAGTCCCGCGGCTCAACATCCTCGACGTGCAGAAACAGATTCGCAGTCTGCCAAAGCCAGTGATCGCGATGGTCGCGGGATACGCGATCGGCGGCGGACACGTTCTGCACGTTGTCTGCGATCTGACGATTGCCGCTGACAACGCGCGATTCGGCCAGACCGGCCCGCGCGTGGGTTCGTTCGATGGCGGACTCGGATCGGCGTACCTGGCTCGCATCGTCGGCCAGAAAAAAGCGCGCGAGATCTGGTTTCTCTGCCGGCAATACGACGCACAGCAGGCCCTCGACATGGGACTTGTCAACACGGTCGTGCCTCTCGCGAAGCTCGAAGAAGAAACGCTGAAGTGGTGTCGCGAGATGCTGGAGCTTTCGCCGATGGCATTGCGCTCCGTGAAGTTCGCGATGAATGCCGATTGCGACGGCCAGATCGGCCTGCTCGATTTCGCCGGCAACGCGACGCTCCTCTATTACATGTCGGAAGAGGCGCAGGAGGGTCGGAACGCGTACGTCGAGAAGAGGAAGCCGGACTACAAGAAGTTTCCGCGGTTTCCGTGAAAGCCTGGATTCTCGCCGCGCGGCCGAAGACATTGTCGGCGTCGATCGTGCCGGTTCTTGTCGGCACGGCGCTCGCGCGTTTTATCCACTGGCCGACATTCGTCTATGCGCTGTTAGGCGCGATCTTCATTCAAATCGGAACGAATCTCGTCAATGACGCGCTCGACTTCAAGCGCGGCGCCGACACTGCGGATCGACTCGGTCCTCTCCGTGTGACACAGGCCGGACTGCTGAGCGCCAGAGCGGTAATGACGGGCGCGATCGTTTGCTTCGCGGTCGCAGCGCTTTGCGGAATCCCGCTGATCATGCGCGGAGGATGGCCGTTGCTCGCGATCGGCGTGACATCGATCGTCGCGGCCTACGCGTACACCGGCGGTCCTTACCCGCTCGCCTACCACGGCCTCGGCGAGCTCTTCGTGCTCATCTTTTTCGGATTCGTCGCCGTCGGCGGGTCGTACTACGTGCAGACGCTGACATTCGATGTCCGAACGCTGCTCGCCGGATTCGCGGTTGGATGTCTTGCGGTCGCGCTCCTCGCGATCAACAATCTGCGCGATATTCACAGCGATCGCGCGAGCAACAAGAAGACGCTGGCGGTTCGATTCGGCGAAACATTCGGACGATTCGAGATCGCGGCGTGCGTCCTGCTCCCGTTCATTGCGATTGCGATGATCACGCTCTATCCATTGATTGCCTTGCCACTCGGAATCATCTTGCTGGTCCGCGTCTGGCGCGCGAAAGGCGCGGAGCTGAACCGCTGCCTTGCGATGGCTGGCGCGCTGCAATGGGCGTTCGGCATTCTCTTCGTCATCGGAGCAATGCTGGAACGATGATCGCGCGCACGAACGGCGCGTGAAACAGCAGCGGCAGGGGGACGAGGAGACTCAGCAGCGTCGCGGAGCGTCCGCGAACTCCGCCCGTCACGAGCGCGGCGTGCGCGAGGAAGTACAAGGTCGGGAGTCCGAAACCGGCGCCGGCGGGAACACTGATCGCGAGCTCGTGCAGCAGACCCGATGCGACGAATGACGCCGCCAGGCCGGCCGCGCGTCCGAATCGGTGCGCGATCGGGCGATGCACGACAACGCTCATCATGTCACTGAAGCCGACGTTCCATCGCCGCGACCAGAATTCAGCGAGCGACTTCGATCGCCACGGCTGCCGAAACAGCTCCTCGGCCGGAAATCCAACCAGACGCCAGAACGCGATCGCGAGCGAGAAGACGCCGAAGTGGAGGATGAGGCTCATCGCCGGAAGTGCGATCACGATCGCCGCAATCAGCGAGCGCGTTGCGATCGCGCGGGCGAGAACGAAGAGCGTCGCGCCCGCGAGCACGCAGCCGATTCCGTTGAGCATCGGCCGTCGAAATTCCTGATCTCTGCGCTCAGCGGCGAATGTCGAGGGTCGCATTCCCGGCCACGCGATGAAAGCCAGAGTCCTTCCGAACGACAAGCGCGCGTCGCTGACGATCAGGACGATCGCCTTCATCACGATAAACAGCGTCACGATGATCGCCGTCATGACGAGCAGAGGAGTCATTGCCATAGATTCCTCAGCGCAGCGGCGCCATAGATCAACGTGAGTGCCGCGAACAGCGCGACGAGTCCGATCTCTGCGACGCGAAAAAGAATGCGTTCTCCGACGACCGTGCGGTCGTACCAGGTGAACTGGAGAACGAGCCGCGCACCCCAGTACAGCGCGATGAAGCCGGTGATCGCGGTCGCGAGCACGTCGCCGCGCGCGAGTTCGTGCGGCACAAGAATCGAGATCGCCGCGAAGCAGAGATGGATGCCGAGGGTGTAGGCGGCGTAAGTCCAGAAGAGGGAGCGGGTGAGTGGGCTGACGGCCGTCAGCTCCTGCCGCCAGTGCAGCACGCGGGGGATCGCCAGGCTGGCCACAGAGAGAAGGAGCTGCCCGATGCCGGCGAGAATGATTAGGGTTGGCATCATCGTTTTGAACATGTTCAAAATATCGGTTCTGGCAGGGCCGGTGTCAAGATTAGTTTTGAGCATGTTCAAAAATTGGGTGTTATTCGATATGCTGCGAAGTGTGGTTCTGCGAGTACGCGCTCAGCCCCAAGCGCCGCGGCGCGCTCATCCGCGCCGGCAGCGGCTTCGCGGACGTGCATCCGTGGCCGGACCTCGGCGACGAACCCCTCGAGACGCAGCTCGATCTGCTGCGGGTCGGAAAAACGACGACGCTGACG
>DATBSF010000311.1:0-2965 GCA_036559905.1 Thermoanaerobaculia bacterium
CGCTTCCACGGCGAACTCCGGGAGCGTCTGCAGCCACGCCAGAATCGCCAGCGCGAGGCCCTGCGAGATCAGGAACTGCGCCGCTTCAGCGCCCCAGGCGATGATAAATGCGGAAAGGAGAATGCTCGGAAAGGTCCAAAACGCGGACCATACGGAGGGCTTCGGTATCATCAACCGCCGGGCATTCTAATGAAAACGATTACAAGCCGGCAGAACGTTTGGTTCAAGCGCGTGCGCGAAGCGTTGCGCGAACACCGCGACGAGATCGCGATCGAAGGACCGAAACAGGTGGCGGATGCGATCGCGAATGGGTGGAAGCCGATTGCGATTTTTTACAGATCGCAGGTCCAGAGTCGCGGGTCGCAGGAGATCGCGTTTTCATCCGATCTGTTCGACTCGCTCGCTGAAACCAAATCACCGCAGAATGTGATCGGCCTGTTTGAACGTCCTCGATTCACGCTGTCCTCGGTCCTCGGGTCTCGGTCCTCGGTTGTCGTTGCGCTCGATGGCGTGCAGGATCCCGGAAATGTCGGAACGATCGTGCGACTTGCCGCTGCGTTTGATTGTGCAGGTGTTGTGCTGCTTCCCGGCTGCGCCGATGCTTATTCGCCGAAAGCGATCCGCGCGTCTGTGGGCGCGGTGCTCTCGATTCCGGTTGTCAGTGCGACAGTGTCTGATCTGGACGGTTTGCCTCTGTTCGCCGCCGACTCCCGCGGGGATGCAATCGCGCCACCGGCGCGCGGGGCGGTGATCGTCTTCGGCAGCGAAGGCAGCGGCGTCTCGGATGAGATCCGTCGCCGCGCGAAACTGATCGCGATTCCGATGTCCTCGCGCGTCGAATCGCTGAATGTCGCGGCATCGGCCGCAATCCTGCTTTCCAAGAGCTACGATGCCCGGTAAGTTGCTCATCGTGGGCACGCCGATCGGCAATCTCGCCGATCTATCGCCGCGCGCCATCGAAGCGCTCAAGTCCGCCGATACGATCCTCTGCGAAGACACGCGCCACACGCGCAAGCTTCTCACGCATTTCGGCATCGAGACGCCGACCGAGAGCTATCACGAGCACAACGAGGATGAGAAAGCGCCACGCCTCATCGAGCGAATGGAAAAAGGAGCGACGCTCGCGCTCGTCAGCGACGCCGGCATGCCCGTCGTCTCCGATCCCGGCTACCGCATCGTGCGGCTCGCGCGCGAACACGACATCGCCGTCGAACCGGTCCCTGGACCATTCGCCGGTGTTCTCGCGCTGGTCGCCAGCGGCCTCGCTCCCCTTCCCTTCACCTTCCTCGGATTCGCGCCGCACCGGGAAGGACAGCGGCGCGATTTCTATCGTCGCGCCGCGGAGCTCAGGCACACCGTGATCATCTACGAGGCGCCGGAGCGCGTGCTCACGTCACTCAAAGAGGCGCGAGAGTCGTTCGGCGATGCCGAGCTTACGGTGGCGCGCGAGCTGACGAAGATGCACGAGGAGATCATCAGCGGGACGATCGACTCCGTGCTCGAGACCCTCGACGCCCGCGAGAGCATCAAAGGCGAGATCACCATCGTCCTCGGCGCGCCGGTCGTCGAGGCCGAAGAGGCATCGCAGGACGAGATCTCCGCGGAATTTCAACGACTGCGCGAGACGGGCATGCGCCGCAATGATGCGGTGAAAACGATCGCCGAGAAATTCAGGATGAGGAAGAACGACGTCTACCGGTTGCTGCTCAACACCGCGCGCGCGAACTTCACGAAGTAGTCGACCATCGAGACGAGCGCGAAGAGCATCACGATCCAGAGCGCGAGATTGCCGATGAACAGGAACTCGCCGAGCTCGTGACCGAGGATCAGGAGAGAGATGGCGATGACCTGGGAGACCATCTTGCTCTTGCCCAAAGGCGACGCCGGAATCGTGACGCCCTGCTGCGCGGCGATCGCGCGAAGACCGGAGACAGCGAACTCGCGGCCGATGATGATCACGACCATCCACGCTTTCGCGTACTGAAGCTCGACGAGGGAGATGAATGCCGCCGAGATCAGCAGCTTGTCGGCGATCGGATCGAGCAGCGTGCCGAGCCGCGTGATCTGGTTGCGACGGCGCGCGAGGAATCCGTCGAAGAAGTCGGTGATCGCGGCGACGAGAAAGATCGCCAGGCCGGCATATTCGCGACCGGAGAACTTCGTCAGCAGGACGACGACGAGAAAGGGAACGAGGAAGATGCGGAAGAGCGTCAGCGAGTTGGGCAGGTTCCAGATCTCGTTCGACAACTTCTGCCGTGGCACCAGAAGGATATTCGGAGCCACTTCCGTGGGAGGGACAGACATCTGCGTTTCCCGCTCGTGCGCGAGTCCAGAATAGTCATTTCGCTCCGCAGTGGGAAGCATCAGCTACCGGAATATCAATTACGCAATTGACATTCCTTAGGCCGTGCGAAAGTGGCGGAACTGGTAGACGCGCTGGTTTCAGGAGCCAGTGGTTCACAGCCGTGGGGGTTCGAGTCCCCCCTTTCGCACCACCCGCCCTCCCTTTTGAATCCAGAATGAAGAATTGAGAATTAAGAAATTCTGAAATTCTTCATTTGAACAAACACTACTCCACGTTGATCGCCCTTGCGCACATTGGAAGGGGAGCTGGTGGAGTCACCTCCACGCGGAACACTCCACTCGCGTGTTCGTCCTCCTTCTCCCCGTCGATAGCGATCGTTTGCGTGGCACCTCCGGCGATATTGACCGGAGATGGCGGATTGAATGTAAATGCATCAAGAACATTCGAAATCTTCTTCGCCGTCAGCGCAAATGCCACCGCAGCGGCGCCGCAGTTCTTTAGTTTGATCGTCGCCGTGAACTTCTTCGGGTTACCGAAAGTCGCCGGGAAATTGTCAGGAAACGTGTATCCCAGGGCCGGCACAATGACCGTCCTCGGCGTTGGCGTCGGGTTTACGCCAGACGTCGATGAGAAGTCGATGTCAAACTTGCCGTCTTTGCA
>DATBSF010000312.1:0-1794 GCA_036559905.1 Thermoanaerobaculia bacterium
AACATCCGGCGATTCTCAATCCGATCGGCGTCTCGACGGCTTCGGCCACTGCGATCCGCGCCGTGCGATCGAACCGGCTGCTCCTCGATTTCGAGGGCACCGAGAAGATCGCGCAAGTGAAGTCCGAGCGTGCGATGACGCCGGATTGTTTTTGTCCGGATCACAAATGGCTGCACGATGGCGGCGTCGTGCATCTCCAGCCACCGGTGCCGGCCGCAAATGCCGCGCTCCCGACACGGCACACGATCAATCCGGCAGCGCGAATGCCACCATCAGAAACTTCGCCCGCCCTCTCTCCAAAGTGACATTCGTGACGTTGATGATGCGCGTTGTGTTGCGCAGTGCATCGAAAAATGATGCAAGCGCCTCGATGCTTCCCTCGGCTTCAGTTTCGATCGGCACTTCGACGTATTCCGTACGGATCGCCTGACGCGGCTGAAACCTGTCGATTCGAACGCCGGACTTTTCGGCCACTCCGTCTGCGATGTCGCGGATTTCATTGAGCGCCGGATCGGGAGGAAGTATGCGGCGCAGCTTCGCAGTCTCTTCGTTGAGCCGCTGCACTTCTTCGTGGAATTGCGAAAGCTTCCCCTGCGCGGCCTTCGCCTGCTCGATGTGCACGTCGAGCTCGCGGATCTGTCCGTCCAGAGTCCTGATCGTTGCTTCGCGATCCTGGTACACGGGGTAGTACGCCACGAGCGGAAGCGCCACGGCCAGGAGGACGGCGAGGAATTTCATCAGATCTTCACCCTGAGCATGTAGCGGCCGGCCGCCGATCGTTTCTCCACGACCGGCGCATCGGTCTGAATCTCGGCGTGAGAGTTGATCGTGATCGTTTTGTCATCGATGGCGATGGAGTCGATCGCGGATGGATCGATGGCGGAAAGAATCTTCATCGCATTCGATGGTCCCTTCTGGCTCTGCTTCAACTGATTGATCACGTCGATATGGCGCTGCAGGTCGTCTTTCTTGATTGTGTAGCGCTGCACCTCCGCCGCCATTGCCGACATTGGCTGCAGCTCGCGGCGTTTCTGCTGGATCTCGGCGTTTCGCTCCCCGATCTTGCGCTGCGATAGCAGCTCGAGGCCGAGGCACAGGGTGAGCGATGCGATGATGGCGGCGAGAGCGACGTATCGCATTTAGACTCTCAATAATGAACGATACACGTCTTCTTTTCTCGGCGCGCGTCGTTCGACTCTTCGCGTATGGATTCCTGTCGGTCGTCCTGGTCCTTTATCTCGCGACGATCGGACTCGATCCGCATCGGATCGGACTGCTGCTCACTCTCACGCTCGTCGGCGATGTCCTGGTCTCGCTCTACCTGACGACGCGCGCCGACATCATCGGCCGAAGGCGCACGCTGATCGCCGGCGCGGTGCTGATGATCATCGCCGGCCTGGTCTTCGCGTTCACGCGCGACTTCACGCTGCTGTTGATCGCGGCCACCGTCGGCGTGATCAGCCCGAGCGGCAATGAAGTCGGACCGTTCCTGGCGGTCGAACAGGTCGCGCTCACGCAGGCCGAGACGTCGCGCGATCGCACCGCGGTCTTCGCCTGGTACAACCTCGCGGGCTCGTTCGCGACCGCCGCCGGATCGCTGGCGGGCGGGCTTCTCTCATCATTAATGATGCGGCGCGGATTCGATGCCGCGTCGAGCTACCGCAGCGCCATCGTGGTCTACGCGCTCCTGGGTGTCGTGTTGATTTTTGTCTTTATCAATTTATCGGCTGCGGTTGAAGCGCGCGGGGACAGGAGTGTCCGCGGCACACTTTTCGGCGTGCACAAGTCGCGCGG
>DATBSF010000313.1:0-4831 GCA_036559905.1 Thermoanaerobaculia bacterium
CGGCGGATGGCGTCGCGGTCGTGCGGCTCAACCGGCCGGAAGTGCGCAACGCCCTCAATCTCAACGTGCGCGAGCTTCTCGCGAAACATTTCTTTGATCTCGGGAACGACGAGTCGACGCGCTGCATCATCCTCACCGGCAGTGACAAGGTCTTCGCGGCCGGCGCCGACATCCGTGACATGGTCGATCGCACGCCCATCGAGGTCATGGGGCGGCGCGATCTGTGGAAGCCCATCGCATCGTGTCCGAAGCCGGTGATCGCAGCCGTCAACGGGTACGCGTTAGGCGGCGGATGCGAGCTCGCGATGCACGCCGATATCATCGTCGCCGGCGAAGGCGCGAGCTTCGGGCAACCGGAGGTGCGCGTCGGCATCATGCCGGGGGCGGGTGGGACGCAGCGGCTGACGCGCGCGGTCGGAAAGTTCCGCGCGATGCGGATGCTGATGACCGGAGAGCCGGTCGCAGCGCGCGATGCGCTCGCGATGGGATTGGTCAGCGACGTCGTTGCCGATGCCGAAGTCTTCGAGACTGCGCTCCGCATCGCGAAGACGATCGCATCGATGCCGCCGCTGTCCGTGTTGCAGATCAAGGAAGTGGTTCTCGCGGGAGAGGACGCCTCGCTCGAGGCAGGCATGATGCTCGAGCGAAAAGCATTTCAGCTTCTCTTCGCGACCGGTGATCAGAAAGAGGGTATGCGGGCGTTTCTCGAGAAGCGGAAGCCGGAGTTTCGGGGACGATGAGCGATCGCTCGCGCGCGACGTACGCGTTGTCGGTGCTCTTTGCGATCAACGCGATGAACTTCTTCGATCGTCAGATCGGCGGAGCGCTGGCGGAACCGATCCGCAAAGAGTGGGCCTTGAGCGACAGCGCGTTAGGCGCCCTCGGCACCGCGTTCACTTTGCTGTACGCCTTCGTCGGAATTCCGCTCGGCCGATTGAGCGATCGCATCTCGCGAAAAAAGATTCTCGGCATCGCGGTGTTCGCGTGGAGCCTTCTGACGAGCATCTCGGGAATGGCCCGAAGTTACGGGCAGATGTTTGCGGCGCGACTGGGTGTCGGCGCGGGCGAAGCCGCCTGCGCTCCGGCCGCGACATCGCTGATCGGCGACCTTTTCCCGCCCGCCCGCCGCGCCCGCGCGATGTCGGTGTTCATGCTGGGGTTGCCGATCGGGATCGCGCTGTCGTATCTGGTGAGCAGCTTCGTCGCGCACACGTGGGGCTGGCGCGCGGCGTTCTTGGTCGCCGGAATCCCCGGAGTCTTGTGTGCAATTGCCGCGTTTTTCATCGATGAGCCACAGCGCGGAATGATGGAGAAGCCCCTCACCCCAGCCCTCTCCCCGCAAGCGGGGCGAGGGAGCACAGAGTCGCGAGAGCCCTCGCCCCGCGAAGCGGGGAGAGGGTGGTCCCGCAGAGCGGGACCGGGTGAGGGGTCGTGGCGCTCATTACTCACGATCCCCACGATGTGGTGGTTGGTCCTCTCCGGCGCGCTGCACAACTTCAATATGTACGCGCTCGGATCGTTTCTCACGCCGCTGCTGATGCGCTATCACGGCGCGACTCTCCGTCAGGCGGGTGTGATCGCGATGGCCAGCTACGGCCTCGCCGGAATTCCCGGCCTGCTGATCGGCGGCGCGCTCGCCGATCGTTTTTCCGTCCGAAGAAAAAATGGACGGCTCATCGTAGGCGCGTTTTCTATTCTGATCTCCGTCCCGCTGCTCCTGTTCGCCCTGCTCACGCCTGCACATCACACATTGATGTTCGTGATTTTCGCTGCTGCCGGATGCATGGCGATGTACGTGTACTACTCGAGCGTTTACGCGACGCTGCACGATGTCGTGGAGCCGGCGCTGCGCGGCACCGCGATGGCGTTCTATTTCTTCGCGATGTACGTGTTAGGCGCATCGTTCGGCCCCCTCATGACCGGAATGGCCAGTGACTTTTTCACGCGCAAAGCCGCTGCCGCCGCGGGAGCGACCATCCTCGAGCCGTTCCGCGGCCAGGGACTGCATTCGGCGATGTATCTGATTCCCGTGTTGAGCGCGCTGCTCACGCTGGTGTTGTTTGCGGCCTCGGGCACCGTGGCCGCCGACATGGAGAAACGAGATCGTGGAGGATCGTGATGTTTTCGTTCGAACCTTCTGAAGAACAGCAGATGTTCATCGAGGCGGCGCGCAAGTTCGCTTCGAAAGAACTTCGCGAGCACGCGCGTGAGGCCGACGAGCATGCCGAGCTCGGTCAATCTGTTTTCGCGAACGGTTGGGAGCTCGGCCTCTTGCCCGCCAGCATTCCCGAGCAATACGGCGGATTTGGCGAGCGCTCCGCACTGACTGGAGTATTGGCGGCCGAGGAGCTGGCGTGGGGGGATTTGTCGGGGGCGCTGGCGCTGGCGGCGCCGAATCTCGTCGCGTTTCCTGTTCTTCTCTGCGGCAGTGAGCAGCAGAAGAGCGAGCTGCTTCCGCAGTTCTGCGGGGAGACGTACACATCCGGATCGGCCGCGCTGATCGAACCGCGATATGACTTCGACAGCACGGCGCTGAAAACCACTGCCACGCGCTCGAATGGAGATTTCCTTCTCAACGGCGCGAAGTGCAATGTCCCCTACGCCGCCGAAGCGGAGTGGATGATCGCGTACGCCGCGGTCGACGGACGCACCGAAGGTTTTCTCGTCAAAAAGGGCACGGCCGGCGTGGAAGTGAAGGAACGCGAGCAGAACATGGGGATGAAGGCGTTTCCCCTCTACTCGGTCGACTTTCGAAATTGCCGCGCGCAAAAGCTGGGTGGCGACTTTCAACTTCTCCTGAATTGTTCGCGCGTCGCGCTCGCGGCGATGGCGGTCGGCGTCGCGCGTGGAGCGTACGAATACGCGATCGAATACGCGAAGAATCGCAAGGCTTTCGGCGAGGCGATCGCGCAACGGCAATCGATCGCCTTCATGCTCGCGGAGATGTTCATGGACATCGATGCCGCGCGACTCATGATCTGGGAAGCGGCGTGGCTGCTCGACGAGAAACGCGACGCCACCCGCGCCGCCTGCCTCGCCAAAAACTTCGCCGACGAGATGGCCCTCATGGTCACCGACCGCGCCGTCCAGATCCTCGGCGGGCACGGTTACATCCGCGACTATCCGGTGGAGATGTGGCTTCGCAACGCGCGCGGCTTCGCTGTCATGGAAGGAATCGCAATCGTATGATCAGCTTCGAGACACCTCCCGAAATTGCAAAGAGACTCGAGTTCGTTCGCGGCGTCGCATCCCAGAAGATGCGCCCCGATGCGCGTCACTACGACGAGCATGAGCACGAGATCCCGTGGGACTTCATCAACATGATGTGGGACACGGCGCTGAAGACGGGCCAGAGTTTCCGATCCGGAACTCCGCGTCCCGACGGTGGCCCGAGCATCGCGTCCACGACGCTCATCCACATCATCGAATCGCTTTCGTGGGGCGACGCCGGAATCTATCTGTGCGGCCCGGGGGCGGGATTGGGTGGCGCGGCGATCGAGGCCACTGGGACGAAGGAACAGAAGGAGCGTTTTCTCGCGCGCTATCGCGAAGGAAAACCGAAGTGGGCGAGCATGGCGATGACCGAGCCGCAGGCCGGCTCCGATACCGCCGCGATCCGGACGACCGCAGTGCGCGACGGCGATCATTGGATCCTCAACGGCGAAAAAATCTTTGTGACCAGCGGTCACAAATCGCTGATCGATTCCGAAGGCCTCAGCGTGATCTGGGCGACAGTCGATCCGTCGGCCGGCCGAGCCGGCATCAAGCCGTTCGTCGTGGAAGCCGGAACGCCTGGTCTGACGGTGACCAAGCTCGAGCACAAGATGGGAATTCGCGCGAGCGACACCGCTTCGCTGGTTTTGCAGGACTGCCGCATTCCAGCCGACAACCTGTTAGGCAGCGCCGAGGTGGTCGACAAGACGAAGGGGTTCAAGGGAGCGATGGCGACGTTCGATGCCACGCGTCCATCCGTCGCGGCCAGCGCACTCGGAATCGCGCGCGCATCGATCGAGCTGCTGAAAGATTTGCTCGCGCAGCAGGGGATTACGATCCGCTACACCACCCCGCGAAATCTTCTCTCCGCGATCGAGCGCGACGTCGTCGACATGGAAGCGCAGCATCGCGCAGCGTGGCTGCTGACATTGAAGGCCGCCTGGCTGATGGATCAACGCCGGCCTAACACGATCGAAGCCTCGGCATGCAAAGTGAAGGCGGGCGATGTCGTCACGAAGGTCACCGCGAAAGCCGTCGAGCTGATGGGACCCTTGGGTTATTCGCGAAAACTGCTGCTGGAAAAGTGGATGCGCGACGCGAAGATCAACGACCTCTTCGAAGGCACCGGTCAGATCAACCGTCTGATCATCGCGCGACGCCTGCTGGGATACACGAGCGCGCAGCTGAAGTAGAGCGTTGACAAGGGGAGTAAGTCCGAGGGAAGCTCGCGTGGTGACCGGACAGCCGGCGCTGATGGCGTTCAGTTTCAGGAGCAGCGGGAGGTTGGAGGCTGCTAAAGCTTTTTCGCGGTCGGAGCTCGACGGATAAAACACCGTAACCGCCGACGCGCGCCCGGAACCTCTTTGAGCATCGCATGTTACGATCCTTTCGTTCACGAGCCTTTCGCCCGTTATGCGTCGCCTCGGGATTTTCGAGGGAGGGACGGGCGGGGCTCAATTACAAGTTAGACTGCGAAACTCCCGTGAGCGCGCCAATCAGAAGGACGATCCGCTGGGCCACCTCGCTGTTTGCAATCGGCTGGGGCCTGATCTACCTCAACAGCGCCGTCGCTTCAGCATGGGTGGCGAGCGGTCCTCCAAATAAGTACCCCGAGCTT
>DATBSF010000314.1:0-6752 GCA_036559905.1 Thermoanaerobaculia bacterium
GCATTCACGCAGGAAGCGATCAGCGAGCATCTCTGGCTCCTCTACTACGACCTGCCCAAGACCGCGCCGGTGGTTCACGGAATCCGGCTGCCGATTCTGCTGACGTTCGTGATCAGCGGACTGACGTTTGTTCCGCTCGGCCAGCTCATCGGACAACAGCTCGATTCCTTCCGCAACCTCGGCGAACCGCTGCGCGGCTATTGCTGGGATCTCTTCGGTTCGCTGGTCGGCGTCGCGGCCTTCGCGATCGCATCATTCATGGAGCTCTCGGCGTGGATCTGGTTCGCGGTGATCTTCGCAATCGCGTTTGTTTTCCTGAGGCGGCCGATTCAAATCGGCGTCGCGATCGCGTGTTTCTTCGCGCTTTTCTGCGTCGTGTATGTCGCCGACACAGCCGACGCATGGAGTCCGTACTACGCCCTGCGCAAAGTCGATCTTCCCAACGGCCAGGGATTTCTGATTCTGGCTAACGGTGCGCAGCATCAGTACGCCGCGCCGTCGCGACGCGATGAGCCGCTGCACACGCAGGACGCGATCATGTTGCGCACCGGCTATCAATTTCCGTATCACGCGTTAGGCCGGCCGCCGGGCAGCGTCCTCGTTCTCGGCGCCGGCAGCGGCAACGACGTGGCGGTGGCGCTCGACAATGGCGCCAGCCACGTCGACGCCGTCGAGATCGACCCCGTCATCCTCGACCTCGGCCGGCAGTTTCATCCCGACCAGCCGTATCGATCGGATCGCGTTCGCACCATTAATGATGATGCGCGATCTTTCCTCAATCACGGCCGCGATCAGTACGATCTGATTGTTTTCGGCGCACTCGATTCGATGACCCGTCTCTCCGCGCTTTCCAATGTGCGCCTTGACAACTTCGTCTACACGCGCGAGTGCATCGCGGCCGCGCGACGCCATCTCGCGCCCGACGGCGGACTCGTTCTCTATTTCGCGGTGCCGGCCGGCTACATCGACGAGCATCTGCGCGCGCTGCTGACGAGCGTTTTCGGAGCGCCCCCGAAAGTGATGACCTTCGGCAGCTACCACCGGCTCTATCTCGCGGGATCGGCATTCGCGCGGCTCGACGCGCCCGCGCCTGCTCCGGCATCGTTCACGGTTCCGACAGACGATTGGCCGTATCTCTACCTGCGAGGCCGCTCGATGACGCCGTTCTATCTCGAGCTGATCGTCATCTTTGCCGGGATCGCGGCCGTTGCGGTCCTTCTGACGATTTCTCGCGGCGGACAGCGCATCCGATTCGATCGGCCGATGTTTTTCTTCGGCCTGGCGTTTCTGCTGCTTGAAACGAAATCCGTCACCGAGATGAATCTCGTCTGGGGCAGCACGTGGCTGACCAGCGCGGTCGTATTCGGATCCATTCTGCTGATGATCCTGGCGGGCACGCTGTTGATGCGATGGAAGCCGCTGCCCTGGCGATACGCAGTCGGCGGTCTGATCGCGGGACTCATCATCAATTTTCTGACGCCGGTGCAATCGATTCTCAGCGCGCACGTCGTCGCGCGATTGCTGTTGTCGATCCTCTTCGTCGGCACGCCGATTTTCTTCGCATCGATTTGCTTCGCGCTCGTCTTTCGCGATGAGCCGGCGACCGACGTCGCATTCGGATGGAACGTCCTCGGCGCGGTGGTCGGCGGCCTGATCGAATTCAGCTCGATGGCCATCGGACTCAAAGCGCTGACGATCGTAGCGCTGATCTCGTACCTGATCGCCGTTTCGAGACGCAGAAGTGCGCTGTTGATCAGCTAGACATCGTTCGGTCGGCGAGTCCCATCGTTTGGCAGACTGTCATCCACGCGTCATCCGCAATCTCTCCGTGAACTCTCGCGCGAACGAGTGCGAATGGTTCCATTAAAGAGTCGCCCATTGTCATCGTGACCGGCTTGCCGAGCGAGGCATCGCAGACCCAACCGTCATCGACGAGCCGCGTCGCGAGTGCGCAAGCGAGAACCGTCTCCAGATCTTGCAGCACATCCTCGCGCGGCTCGTGCGCGAGTTGCATCGTGACGGCCAGGCGTCCCAGCGATTCGAGATTGCCGGGCATGTTCCCGAAAGTCAGTTGCCTTAGCGCCGCGGCGTGTTTCGATGCTCGTTCGCGCCACACCGGCTCGAATACTTTCGACGCAGTGTCTTTCCAGTCGATCGCGGTCAGCGTGGAGATCGTGAGGGATATCGCTCGAAGCAGTTCATCTTCGGCCGTGCGGAGATCTCCGAGAAGTGTCGATGCCAGAGGCGCTCCGGCGTCCGGCGTGTCGGCCGGCAGATTCTCGAGCACCGCGAGACGTTCGCGAAGTGGCGGATGGCTGTCGTAGACATCGCCCTGGCCCTCGGTCAGTTCGAGTTTGACCAGATCGTCGAGTTGCTTGTCGACGGCCTCAGATCGCATGAACTCCGTCAGTCCGGCCGCGATGGGAGGACGATATCCATTCGCGAGGACAGGAACGACCTCGGTCGCCCAATAGCTCTCATAAGCCGCACCGGCGCGATGCGTCGCGACAAGCGCGTCCATCATGTTGCGCGCACCGGCGATCTTCGCCGCCAGCTGGTCCGCGGCCCGCTCTTGCGCACGCGAAATCGACTGCGTGACACGCATGAAGAACTTACCGTACCAGAGAAACGGTTTGTGCAACCACGTCGCCTGACTTCGTATGAGATTCTCGATCGTTCGCCAGATTGTCTGACGCGTTTTGTAGATCCACGGTCCCAGGGCCGTATCGCCGCCGTGATAGTGGCCGAATTCATGCGCGATGATCGCGCGGAATTGGGGCACCGTTACGCTTTCCAGCAGCGGCAGGCCGATTCCCATCACGCGCCTGCTTCCGATGCCCACAAGTCCGCCTCGCTGGGCGACCCAGGCGTTGACCTCGGGCGCGAGGTAAACGTCGGCGGGCATTTTTTGTTCGGTCCGCGCAGCCAAGTCGCGGATCACCGCGAACAGATCGGGATAACGCTCCTCGGCCAGAAGCGGACCCGGAGGAACGAACCGATCGATGCGGGGCAGGATCGACCACAGAATCACAGCGGCCGCAAATACAGCAAAGATCGTCGGCTTGATGACGATATGGCGCGAGTATGCAACCTCGAGGTACACGCCGTACAGCAGACCTCCGGCGATTGCGAGTGCAAGCGCATAGAAACCAATGGTCAGTAGAAGCGCCAGAATCGCGCGTCCAGCCAGCGATTGTTTGGACATAAGCGGTAAGTTTATCGATTGTGTACAGTTGCCGGCGTGATCCCGGCACTTTTCGCGACTGCTCTGCATCTCGCGCCCTGCACCATCGCCGGCGCTGTGGCGCGATGCGGGACATTCGAGCGCGGCAGCGTCGCGATGAAGGTCATTGTCCTTCCCGCCACCGAGGAGAATCAGTCGGCGATTTTTCCGTTCAACGGCGGGCCCGGACGCATCATCACCGACGCGGCGGAGCTGGAGGTCAAGGAGCTGGCCGCCGAGCGCCGCTTCCACGACGTCGTGATGATGGACGCGCGTGGCACCGCGACCTCATCGCCACTGACCTGTTCCGAAGCGATGAAGAAACACGCTCGCGCTCTTGTCGAAGAAGATCTCCTTCCGAACGCGCTCGTCGCGGACTGCCGGCGCGAAGTCGAAGCGCACGCCAATCCCGCGCATTACACTTTTGAGTACTTCGTCGATGACGTCGAAGCCCTCCGCCGCGCCCTCGGCTACGGCCCGATCAATATCTTTGCGATCTCCTACGGCACGCGGGCCGCGCTGACCTTCCAGTCGAAGTATCCGAAGTCGGTTCGTTCGATGCTGCTTTACGGCCCGCTTCCGCCGGAAAACCGCATGCCGCTCGAGGCCGCGCGCGATGCGCAGGCGGTGATGGATCGCATCGCTCCCGATCAAACGGAGCTCAATGCCGCATTGAGCTCGCTGCCAGTCGATATTTCGAGCGGTGGGTACACGATTCACATGACGCGGGGCGCATTCGCCGAATACCTCCGCAGCATGCTCTACACCGCTGAGAAGCAGGCCAAGGTGCCGGCGATCATTGATCAGGCTGCGCAAGGCGATTGGAAATCGATCGCGCCGGGATTCATCGAGCAGCGAAAACACTGGTACGAGGGAATGGAGATTTTTCTCTCGATCACGTGCCCGACGGACGTCCGCTACATTTCATCCGCCGAGATTCCGTTCGCAACCGCCAACACATTCCTCGGCGACTATCGCGTGCGGAGGCAGATCGCGGCTTGCGAACAGTGGACACCGGGTTTCGCGCCACGCGTCCGCGTGTTGACGAAAAGCAAAACGCCGATCCTCATCTTCACCGGGGAGATGGATCCGGTTACGCCGAAGCGCTGGGCGGAAGTGCTGGCAGCGCCAAATGTGCGCATCGTTGTGTCGGCGGCAAAAGGACACACCGAATTCAATCCGTGCACCGACAAGCTGGAGATCGAATTCTTCGACGCCGGCGCGTTCGACAAGCTCGACGACGCGTGCGCGCGGAAGCCGTGACAGTCTTCCCCGATCCGCGCAGCGCGCGCGGCGACATCATCGCCATCGGAGAGGATCTCAGCGTTGAGACGCTGCGAGACGCGTATCGACACGGAATCTTTCCGTGGCCGCACGACCACCTGCCACTGCCGTGGTTTTCGCCGCGACGCCGCGCGGTGATTTTCTTCGATGAGCTGCATATCGGCCGCACACTCCGTCGATCAATGCGGCGCGCGCCGTTCACATTCACGATCGACGAAGCGTTCGACAGCGTCATCCGCGCCTGCGCGATGGCGCCGCGCGCCGAAGGCGAAGGCACCTGGATCGGACCGGAGATCGTTCGCGCCTACTCGCGATTGCATCTCGAAGGCGATGCGCACAGCGCCGAAGCGTGGGAAGGCGATGACCTCGCCGGCGGACTCTATGGCATCGACGCGGGCGGTCTCTTCACTGGCGAGAGCATGTTTCATCTGCGTCCCGATGCATCGAAACTCGCGCTGCTGCATCTGATCGAGCATCTCCGCGAGCGCGGCGCGACATGGCTCGACTGCCAGATCATGACGCCGCACATGCGCGCGCTCGGCGCCCGCGAGATTCCGCGCACGCAGTTTCTCGATCTGCTCGCCGAGACGCAGACGCGCGGGTTACGGCTTTTTTGACCTTGGCGTATATTCGTGGCCGGTGCTCGCCCTCGCTCTGGCAACCGTCATCACGACCGCTCCACTTCAACAGATCACGAGCGTCGGCCGCGATTTCCCAAGGGCCATCGATGCGAGGCAACGTTACGTCTTCTATCTGCACGGGCGGATCATCGAAGAGCATGGATTGCGTCCGCGCGATCCGCGTTACGGAATCTACGAATACGAAGACATTCTCCGCGCGCTCGAGGCGCACAGCTTGCGCGTGATCAGCGAGGCGCGCCCGAAGGGCACGGATGCGGAGGAGTATGCGAAACGCATCCGCGATCAGATCGCCGCGCTGCTCCAAAAGAAAGTTCCGCCGGAGCACATCACCGTCATCGGAGCGTCGAAGGGAAGTCTCATCGCGATGCTCGTCTCGATGGTCACCGCCAATGACAACGTGCGCTATGTGCTGATGGCGAACTGCAGCGACGACGTCCTGCAGCAATACAAGATCGATCTGCACGGCGCCGTGTTGTCGATCTTCGATGAAGGCGACGCATTCGGCGGAACGTGCAGCGCATTTTTCGCGCGCGCGACCGGCCTCTCGCGCCAAAAAGAAATCGTCACACACCTACGGATTGGACACGCGCTGCTGTATCAGCCGCAACGCGCCTGGATGGATCCCGCCATTGCGTGGGCAAAGGAGAAACCATGAATGCAGTCTCTCGCCGTGATTTCGGACGTCTCCTCGGCGTCGGCACGATCGCCGCCACCCTCCCTCCCCTTTTCGCGCAGACCCCGCCCAAGCCACGGACCAGCGTGCGTTTGAGCGCGAACGAGAATCCCTTCGGTCCGTCCAGCAGCGCGATGAGCGCTATGCGCGATGCGATGCGGCTCGCAAATCGCTATCCCGATGACCAATACGATGAGCTTCTCGAAACAGTCGCGAAGCTGCACGGCGTCTCCGCTGATCACGTTACGGTCGGTGACGGATCGGGCGAGATTCTGAAGATTACCGCCGCGGCCTTCACGAGCCCGGCGCGCAAAGTCGTGATGGCGGATCCGACATTCGAAGCCCTCGGTAACTACGCACGCGCCGCGCAGGCCGAAGTCGTGAAAGTGCCGCTGACATCCACGTACGAGCACGATCTCGAGAAGATGGCCGCGGTTCCGGGCGCGGGAGTGATCTACATCTGCAATCCGAACAATCCGACCGCCAGCATCACCAGCAAGGACAAAGTCCGGGCATTTCTGCAATCCGTTCCGCAAAGCACGATGGTGCTGGTCGACGAAGCGTATTTCCACTACGCCGACAGCCCCGATTACGAAAGCGTGATCCCGCTCGTGCAGATGCGGCCGAATCTGATCGTGGCGCGCACCTTCTCGAAGATTTACGGAATGGCCGGACTCCGCTGCGGATATGGAATCGCGCAACCGGACGTCATCGAGAAGATGAATCACCAGAAGCCATGGGATTCCGTCAACGTCATCGCGCTGGCGGGCGCGCGAGCGAGTCTGCTCGACAACGCGCACGTCACGGAAGGACGCAAACGCAACAGCGATACGCGCAACGAAGTTGTGTCTGCGCTAAAGCAGCTCGGCTACGAAGTCGTGCCGTCGCAGGCGAATTTCTTCATGGTCAACATCCGGCGGCCCGTCCGGCC
>DATBSF010000315.1:0-5911 GCA_036559905.1 Thermoanaerobaculia bacterium
CATGTTCGGCGCAGCTTTCGTTCTCGCCCTGTCACTCGCCCATGCGCAGCCAACTTCTGTGCAGCCTCCGCCGCGCGGCATGACGATCGCGACGCCGCCGAGCGTCGAAGTGTTGATCGCGCGCCGGGCGGATGACGGCACGCTGGAGACGGCGTGCGTCGACAACGATGACGCCGCAAAAGCGTTCTTCGCTCGGGCGACGAAGGCAAAGGCGGCATCCAAGCCGGAGGAGAAGTGATGCGCGGGCTGGCCGCGGTCCTCTTCTCGCTCGCGATCTCGACGTCGGCTTTCGCCGCCACGAAGATCACGATCCACAACGTTGACGACGCAAACGTCGGCCTCAATGATCCGACTCCGGCCGACCCGGTCGGCGGCAACAGCGGCACGACGCTCGGCGCGCAGCGCATGATCGCGCTGCAGACGGCCGCTGACATCTGGTCCAAGCTGATCGAGAGTCCCATTGAAATCGTGATCGACGCGCGCTTTCGTTCGCTAACGCCGTGCGATGCGACGACAGGCGTGCTCGCGTCAGCCGGCCCGACACACACCGTCGGGGATTTCCCGAATGCTCCGCAACAGGGCGTCTGGTATCCGATCGCGCTCGCGAATCGTTTTGCGAAGCAGGATCTCTCCCCCGATCCCGACATCAGCTCCCAATTCAACGTCGACGTCGACAACAGCACCTGCCTCGGAACGACGAGCTGGTACTACGGTCTCGACAACAAGCACGGCGCGAACATCGACCTGATCACCGTCGCGCTGCATGAATTCGCACACGGTCTCGGAGTCTCGGGCTCGTACAACTCGAGGACCGGTTCGCTCCTTCAGGGCAAGCCAAACATCTTCGAGATACACACGTTTGATGACACTCTCGGTTTGCGTTGGGATCAGATGACCGACGCGCAGCGGCTGACATCGCAGACCAACGATCAGAACCTGGTTTGGGATGCCGAACGCTCGCGCCTGCGTGCCGCACAACTGCTCGGCCCGACGCCATTCATGCGCATCAGCGGAACCGATTACCGAGTTGGCAAAGCGAGTTTCGGCGGCTCGGTCACTGTGGCCGGTTTCGCCGGAAGCATCGTCGCAGCGAACGACGAGTCCAATGACGGCGGCCCATCGACGACGGATGCATGCACGGCAATCACGAATCCCGCAGCGGTCATCGGAAAGATCGCGCTCGTCGATCGCGGAACGTGCCCATTCGTGATGAAAGCGAAGAATCTGCAGGCCGCCGGCGCGATCGCGGCGATCATCGTCGACAACACGGTGGCCAGTTCACCGAATCCGCTCGGCGGCAACGATCCGACGATCACGATTCCCGTCATCAGCCTGACGAAGGCCGATGGCGATTCGGTGCGCGCGCAGACCGCCGGCGGAGTGTTCGCGTTCATCGCCGCCGATCCCTTGCGCTTGTCAGGCGCCGATAAGGGTGGTCAGGTCAAGCTCTACGCGCCCTCGACTCTTGCGGGCGGATCGTCGGTCCATCACTGGGACACTTCAGCGTTCCCGAATCTATTGATGGAGCCGAACATCAGCGGCGATCTGACCCACGGCGTCGACATCACGCTCGACCAGCTCGTTGACATCGGATGGGCAGAGCCGGCAGCCGCTGGTAGAACGAAACTGCGGCGAAATCAATAGCTGGATTTCCGCCCGCCTCATCGTATTATTGTAACGATGAGACCGGTACCCATCCTGCTCGCTCTAGGCCTTTTGGCCACGCCGTCGTTCGCTGCCGATCGCTACCTCGTCGCGACCCGAAAAGCGTCCAGAAATGTCGAATTACGCATGGTCCGCGAGTCCGGCGAGTTCCGAGCGCATGCCGTTCGCGCGTTCGAAGCCGTTGACGCATTCGCGGCCGATCTGACCTCCGACGAAGTCGCCGCCCTCCGACGTTCCCCGGAAGTCCGCTTTGTCACGCCGACTGTCGAGCGTCACCTGCTCTCCGACGGCGCGCCCCTTCACGCCTCATCGAATGGAAGCGCGTATCGCGCGACGCAGACGCTACCCGACGGCCTCAAATTGATTCATGCGACGGAGCTCTGGCAATACACGAGGGGCGCGGGTCCGATCAACGTCGTGACCTTCGACACGGGAATCGATACAAAGCATCCCGATCTCGCCGCGAACTACGCCGGCGGTTACAACACCTTCACGCAAACGGACGATCCGACCGACGACAACGGTCACGGCACGCATGTCGCGGGAACCATCGCTGCCATCGACAACAATTTCGGCGTCGTCGGCGTCGCACCCCAGGCTCGAATCTGGTCGGTAAAGGTTCTCGATCGCACGGGCTTCGGCCTGGACGAGAACCTGGTGGCCGGCGCCGACTGGATCATCGCCAAGAAGCGTGCGATCGGCGGCGACTGGATTCTGAACTGCTCGCTCGGCGCTTCGCTGAACTCGCCGATCGAAGAAGAAGCATTCAAGCGGGTGATCGCCGAAGGAATCGTGGTCGTCGCGGCAACCGGCAATCGAGGGATCGATCAGGTCGAGTTTCCCGCGGGCTACGACGGCGTCATTGCAGTGGGCGCCGTGGATTCGACTTCGACGCTCGCAACCTTTTCTGATCACGGACCGCGCATGGGAGTCGTCGCGCCGGGCGTGCGCGTCCTGTCTACCGCGCGCGCCGGCAGCATCGCCGCGGCGGGTGTCACCCTCGACAACGGACCGACCTTCCCGGCGGCCGCACTGGTCGGAAGCAGCCGCGGTGAATTCACCGCGCCATTCGTCGCATGCGGACTCGGAAATCCAGAAGATTTTCCGGCGTCCGTGCGCGGAAGCATCGCGCTCGTGAAGCGCGGCTCGATCACGTTCAATCAGAAAGTGCGCAACGCTGAAGCGGCCGGCGCGGTCGCCGTCGTGATCTACAACTACAACGACACCGACAACCTCAACTTCTGGACGCTGCTGCGCCCGGACTGCCAGAACATCGACGGCTGCGATGATCCGACACATCCCTGGCCGGTCGTACTGGGTATCAACGCCGCCGATGGCAACCGCCTGCTCGCTGATCCGACTCGCAAGATGGATATGGGGGCATGGTTCGACGACTACACGATCGCGAGCGGAACTTCGATGGCCGCGCCGCATGTCTCCGGAACGCTGGCTCTCCTGTGGTCGCTCGCGCCCGAGGCAAAACCGGAGCGTTTGCGCGACGCGTTGCGTTCGACCGCAGTCGACCTCGGCGCTCCCGGATTCGATGAGTTGTACGGCTACGGAATGATCAACGCCTTCGCGGCAGCCGTGCGATTCGCGCCTGCGGTCTTCCACGCGACGCCGCCGAAGCGCGAGCCATCGGAGCCCAGAAGGTCGCCGTAAAGCTGTGCCACAATACGCGCCCTATGCGTATTGGCGTACCGACTGAAATCAAGACAGACGAATACCGAGTCGGCATGACGCCGGCCGGAGCGGCCGTGCTGCACACCGATGGTCATGAAGTCTACGTGCAATCCGGCGCGGGCAACGGCAGCGGATTCTCCGATGAGGAGTACAAATCAGCCGGCGCGAAAATCCTGCCGGACGCCGACGCGGTCTTCGAGATTGCCGACATGATCGTGAAGGTCAAGGAGCCGATCGAGGCCGATCTCAAGAGACTGAAAGAAGGCCAGCTCCTTTTCACGTATCTGCACCTCGCACCGGTTCCGGACCTGACGCAGGCGCTGCTCAAGAAGAAGATCACCGGCGTCGCCTACGAGACGATCACCGACGAGCGCAAACGCACTCTGCCGCTGCTCACGCCGATGTCGGAAGTCGCGGGGCGGATGTCGGTGCACGTCGGAGCGTATTACCTCCACAAGCCGAACGGCGGGCGCGGAGTTCTGTTAGGCGGAGTGCCGGGCACGCTGCCGGCGGATGTGATCATCATCGGCGGTGGCGTCGTGGGAACGAACGCCGCGAAGATGGCGGCCGGACTCGGCGCGCGCGTCACAATTCTCGACACGAACCTCGAACGTCTTCGCCAGCTCGACGATATTTTCCGCGGCACGGTACAGACGCTGGCGTCGAACCGCGCACACATCGCGGAGGCCGTCCGCCACGCCGATCTGCTCGTCGGCGGCGTTCTCATTCCGGGTGCCGCGGCTCCGAAACTCGTCACGCGACAGATGGTTCGCGAGATGAAGAAGGGATCCGTCATCGTCGACGTCGCCATCGATCAGGGAGGATGTGTCGAGACTGCTCACGCGACCACGCATTCGAATCCCGTGTACGAAGTTGATGGCGTGGTTCACTACTGTGTCGCCAACATGCCGGGAGCGGTGCCACGCACATCGACGATCGCGCTGACGAATGCCACGCTTCCGTACGCCCGCCGCCTGGCAAATCTCGGATTCTCGAAGGCGATTGACGATCCAGGACTTGCCGAGGGCGTGAATGTCTACAAAGGGGCGATCACTTACAAAGCGGTAGCTGAATCGCAGTCGCGGTCATATACTCCGCTCGCTCAATTAATGTGAACGAATTGGTCAAACTGAAGTGACCACGATTCGCGCCTCACTTCTGCGCGGCAACGATCTCCGGACCGGCGGCGTGGAGTTGATCGACGCGTTCGATCGCAACAGCGACGACAAGCTTTGGGTCGATATTCTCGATCCGCAGCGCGAGAACCTCGAGCCGCTGATCGAAGTACGATTCGGATTTCACGAGTTGGCGGCCGAGGACTCGCTTTCGCCCAACACGCTGCCGAAATACGACCCGTTTCCGGAGTACGACTTTTTCATCTTCCGGGCAGTCGACGTCAACCTTCACGAACACGGCTCGCAGACCTACAAGCTGGCCGCATTCCTCGGCCGCAACTTTCTCTTCACAATCCATCGCGAAGCGATGGCGCCGGTCGACGACGTCTGCAATCGGCTGCCGAGCGACAGGCGGCTCCTCGCCAATGGGCCCGATTTTCTTCTCTATTCGATCGTCGATCAGATGGTCGATGCGCACTTCCCGCTGCTCGACAGCATTGAGGAGTGTGTCGACAACCTTCAGGACACAATCTTCAAGGACGCGCATCCGAAGCATCTCGATGAGCTGCTGCACCTGAAGCGCGATGTCAACGTGCTGCGCCGGCAGTCATTGCCGCAGCGCGAGCTGCTCAATCAGATTTCGCGCGGCGACGGGCAGTTCATTCAGAAGCAGCACCTGATCTACTTCCGCGACCTCTACGATCACATGTTCCGGATCAGCGAGACGATCGACGTCGAGCGCGACATGATGGCCGGCACAATGGAGGCCTATCTGTCGGTGATCGCGAATCGCACGAACGAGATCATGAAGGTCCTGACGATCTTCTCGGCGATCATGCTGCCCCTCACGCTCATCGCAGGAATCTACGGAATGAACTTCGGGAACTTGCCGGAGCTGCATTGGCGCTTCGGCTACTGGTACGCGCTCGGCCTGATGACGATTACCGCCATCGTGATGTTGTTCTGGTTCAGACGAAGAGGCTGGATCGGTCACCGCGATCGTCCTTCCGCGCACACGCGGCTTTGATATGCTGAGTCCGCTCCTCCTGGCGCTTTTGGGGCTCTTTCTTGCAGCGATTGGTCTGAATATGAAGAGCTCTTGACAGAATAAACGCCCGCGCATATTGTTAGCACTCGCATGACTTGAGTGCTAATTGCTCAAGTCTCGGAAAGAGAATAAATCGCGGCGTCCTGTCGCGCTAAATTCAAGAAAATAAAAGCGAAAGGAGAAGTTCCTAATGGCAGCAGTAGCAACCGCATTGAAGCTCCGCCCGCTGTACGACCGCATCGTTGTCCGGCGCAAGGAGGCAAAGGAAACCATGCGCGGCGGGATCATCATCCCCGACACCGCAAAGGAAAAACCGCAGGAGGCCGAAGTCGTCGCCGTTGGTGAAGGAAAGTTCAACGAAGACGGAAAGCGGATCAAGCTCGACGTCAAGAAGGGCGAC
>DATBSF010000316.1:0-1525 GCA_036559905.1 Thermoanaerobaculia bacterium
GATGGCATCGTCTTCGTACGCCGGCCACAGCTCGAGGACGTCGCCGCGCACGCGGAAGGAGCCGCGCGCGAGATCGTACGGGGTGCGCTCGTACTGCATCTCGGTGAGCCGCCGCAGGTACTGCGTGATCGGCTTCTCGATGCCGCGCTCGAAGAACAGCAGCATTCCGAAGTAAAGATCGGGATCGCCGATGCCATAGATGCAGGACACCGATGCGACGATGATGACGTCGCGCCTTTCGAAGAGCGATTTGGTCGCGGCGAGACGCAGCTTGTCGATCTCGTCGTTCTTCGTCATCTCCTTTTCGATGTACAGATCCGTCTGCGGGATGTACGCCTCGGGCTGGTAGTAGTCGTAGTAGGAGACGAAGTACTCGACGCGATTCTCGGGAAAGAAGTTCTTGAACTCCTGATAGAGCTGTGCCGCCAGCGTCTTGTTGTGACTCAACACCAGCGTCGGGCGGTTGATCTGCTCGACGACCTTCGCGATGGTGAAAGTCTTTCCCGAGCCGGTGACGCCGAGGAGGACCTGATCGCGGGTGCCGGCGCGGACGCTTTCCGTCAATTGTTTGATTGCCTCGGGCTGATCGCCTTGTGGCTCGAAGGGTGAAAGGAGTTTGAAGTTCACTTTTTAGCCGTGCGATTGATCTTGCGGATTTCCTCTGTCAACTGCTGCGTCTCGGTTGGCGTCACGCGCTCATCGGAACTGACTTCGCGCAGCGTTCGCAGCACGGGCTGCAGCCGATCCAGCGAGATACGATTCTGGCGAACGGATTCGCGCATCGCTTTCATTTCCGCGTCGAAGGCGGCCTTGTCGGCAGGCTTTACGTCCTTCGTGAACATCTTGTCGGTCTCGCTCTGCATCGTCGCGAACATAAAATCGAACAGCTCGCCCATTCCGCCGCGCGAGATCGCGATTCCGAGGCCGAAGACGGCCAGGAGGGCGACGATCGCGGCCGTGCCGCAGCCGAAGGTGACCCATTTCGGGAAGAGTGGTCTTGCTTCTCCGGCCGGCGAAGTGTAGTAATCCGCCGGACGGCGGAATGGTAAGCTTGGCGGAGGTAGCGCCGGAGGTTCCGGATCCGGCGAAACGACGGGCGTGATGTCGTTCAAAGCAAAAATGTATCATGCCCGAAAAAAGGAAGGGACAGCCGCTCCATGACGGTGCCGCTATCAAAAGTCACGGTTCTAATCCTCGATGACAATCCGCTCGTTCTGAAGCTCGGACGCGCACTGCTCGAACGGGAGGGTTGCACCGTCCTGACCGCCGCGAGCTGGATCGAGTTCAATCACGTTCTGGCCGGAAACTCGCCCGACATCATCTTTCTCGATGTGAACCTGCCCAGCATCAAGGGCAACCGGCTCAGCGAAGTTCTCAAATCGCAATCCAACAAGAAGGACATTCCCATCATCCTGATCTCCGACCTGCCGGAGAAATCGCTCGAAGAAATGTTCCCGAGCTCCGGCGCCAACGCGTGGATGCGCAAGCCGCTGACGCGCGACAAGATGGTCGACATGATCACGAA
>DATBSF010000317.1:0-3690 GCA_036559905.1 Thermoanaerobaculia bacterium
ACCGTCATCGTGGTACCTCGTGGTACGCACGGAACTCTGACGCCGCAGGTCTTCCAGAAACGCCTGCGTCCCGGATTCGTCCTGGCGGTGATGAACTTCGCTGTGCGCCCGATCGGAGCGGGCAGATCTCTCGTGACCACGGAAACGCGCGTGTTTGCCAACAGCGTGGCGGTTCGCCGCGGATTCGCCGCGTACTGGCGGGTGATCTATCCCGGCAGCGCGCTGATTCGCATCACGTGGTTGCGTGCAATTGAGAGACGTGCCACACAGAAAACAGGTAGTCTGACGGTCCTCCACCGACGTACAGCATGCGTTCTGAAGACGAATCGGACGACGTCCTCTGGCTACGGAGTGTGCGGAGCGGCGACGACACGGCGTTTTGGAACATCTGGCAGCACTACCGCCGCCATCTTTACGAAGTGAGTCTGCGCCACATGAGCGGAATGCAAGCCGACGCGGATGACGCCATGAGCCGCTCGATGCTCATCGCGCGCAAGAAACTTCCGGATTACGCGGCGAACATCGAGAACCTCGAAGCCTGGCTCACGCGCCTGACCTGCAACGTCTGCCTCGACATCCATCGCGAGCATCGCCGCGCGCAGCGCGACGCGGTCAGCCTCGACGACATCACCGCCGAGCAGGAGCCTCCTGCACGCGACCTCTCTCCGGAAGCCGACTGCCTCACGCGCGAGTTGCGCGAATCGATCGCCAGGGCCGTCGCCTCCCTCCCGCCGCGGTTGCGCGATGTAGTCCGGCTGCGGTTCCTCGAGGAAATGTCTTATGACGCGATCGCGAAGACTCTTTCGATCACGTCGGAGAATGCGCGGAAGCGCGTGCAACAGGCGAGGACCGCTATGCAGCATCTCCTCAACCCGGATCGATCCACACCGGCCGCCGATCCGACTGCAATTCCACGATGAACGATCCGATCGATCCGATGTGGCGGTTCGATCCGTATGTCAATGGCGGAACGAATCCTGTCTCCAGCTTCGTCACCCGATCGATGCAGTCGAGCACTTTCTCGCGCGTGACGTCGCGGCCGGCGCATTCGAGAGCAGCCATCAGCAGTTGCGCGGAAGCGAGAGCGGCAAACTGGCTGACCTGGTATCGGTGCGTAATCTCCGCATCCTCGGCCAGCCTGCGGTATCGCGCCAGCGCTTCGCTGCCGGGATTTCCCAGCGCGATGGGGAACGAGAGAAAGACCTGAATCGGCAATGGGCGCTCGAACAATGACGGATGCGCGAGCGAAGCGGGGAGGAGGAGGATGCGCGTGCTCTTGATGATCGCCGGAAGCGCAGCGGGGTCTCCGAGAAAAATGACCGCCTCGGCGCGTTTCGACGCTTCGATGTGCGTTGCAGCGAAGTGAGCGAGCGCCTTTCCCTGTTCTCCGATCCCCGCGCAGAGATCGTGGACATAGCGACTCGGCGCGCGGCCGCTCTGCGGATGCGAGCTGATCGTCGCGAGCAGCGGGACACACAGATCTTCGGCGACGGCGGCCAGCTCCGCATCGGCGCCGTCGGTGAAACTGCTGACCAGCGCGAACAACTGTTCGCGCCGGATGAACTCGCGCGCTGACGCCGCGCGCTCCTTCGCATCGCCGAATGGCGCTGCGAAGACCAGCTCGATGCTTCTGCCGAATGCGCCGCCCGCGTGGTTCGTGTCGGTCGCCCATGCCTGCAGCAGCGCACGCACTTCCGCGCCCGCTTCCGGCAATACATCGGCAGGAGGAAGCAGCACGCCGACACGCAGCCGCGTTTCGCTGACTCCCGGGTCCATCAACTGACAGACGAATCGCGTGCTGGCCGTGTGAATCTTCACAACGGACCCGCAGGAAACGTCTCCCGAGCAGGAAATGGAACGAGCCACGATCGTCGCGGTGATCGATCGGGAGATCGCGCCGGCCGCAGCCGCATGGGCGGAAGTGCCCATGGATGTGGATGTGCGGCGCGTTCGCGCGCACTTCGCAGGCAAGATATTTGTGAGCGTCCGACATGTGCTCATGAACGAGGCCGACTACGTCGATTTCCAAACCGACGATCTCATCCCGCACGTGCTCGACGCGATTCCGCCGCACAAGCGCGTGATCTCCTGGTATGGACGCGCGACGGATCTCACGCAGCTCGCATCGTTCGTCACGCCTCTGCTCCAGCATCGCGCGGCGCTCTATCGCGTGGTCGTCGACGCACAGAACTATCGCGAGGCGCTCCTTCCACTCCAGCTTCTGAAATCCCTCGGCCGTCGCGATGTCATCGCCTGGGCCGATGGCCCGATCGGCACGTGGACGCGTCTGCTGGCGCCGCAATTCGGCGCGCCGTTTGTCTTCAGCGCGAACGTGCCACAGCTCGTCGCCGATTACGGTTTTCCTCAAATCGTGAAACTGCGCGAGATCTTCGGCATCGCCGGCAATCCCGTCTCCGGCTCGCTCTCGCCGCGCCTTCACAACGCCGCGTTCCGCGAGATCGCCCGCCCCGCGCTCTACGTTCCGTTCCATGTCCCTGAGTTCGAAGATTTCTGGACCGCGGCGATCGCATCCGGCGCGCTCGACGCGCTCGGACTTCCCATCAGCGCGATCTGCGTCGTATCGCCGCACAAGGAAGATGCAATCGCGTCGGCGTCGAAGCACACGCCGATGGTCCGTCGCGCGCACTCGACCAATTTTTTTGTTCGAGAGGACAACGTCTGGACCGCCGATACGACCGATCCGGGAAGCGTGATCGTCGCGTTGCACGAACGCGGCGTCGACATCGCGGGTCATCCGATGGCGGTCGTCGGCTGCGGCGGATCGGGACGCGCGATCGCCGCCGCGCTGCAACAGGCGGGCGCGCATGTCACGCTGGTCAATCGCAGCCGCGAGCGCGGATCATTCGCGGGAGGACTTCTCGGTCTCCCATGCGTTCCGCTGGCAGGATTCTCGGCGGAGCGTTACTCGGTCGTGGTCAACGCCACACCCGTCGGCCGCGATGGCCAGGGCGTGCCGTTCGCGACGGAGCGGATGCGCGACGATGCGGTGGTCGTCGATCTCGCGTACGGTGCGCAGCCGACGCCGTTGATCTCGCGGATCCGGGCGCGCGGCCGCATGGCGATCGACGGACGCGACATCCTGATGCGACAGGCGATGCGCCAGTTCCACATCATGACTGGGCAGGAGATGCCGCAGTCGGTTCTGGAGGTCGTGACGTGATTGCCGAATGTGATGTCTATCTCGCGACTGACAAGCTGCAACTGGTGCATCGCATGGCAAGTCTGGCGAAAGAAAAATTCGCGCCGCGCGCCGCGGCGTACGACGAGACCGCAACGTTTCCGGCCGCCGACTTCGATGACATCCGCGAAGCCGGACTGCACGCGCCGGCCATTCCGCGCGAATACGGCGGACTCGGGCTCGGTCCGTATCGCGGCGATGTCTTCACGCTCTGGATGCTGACCAAGGAAGTCGCAAAGGCGGATCTCTCGCTGGCGCGCTGCTGGGAGGGACACGCGAACTCGCTGGTCCTGCTCGACGGCATGGCCAACGAGTCGCAGAAAAAACGCTGGTTCGCGGGAGTCGTAGAACGCGGCGAGAAGTGGGTTGCATGGAGCGGCGAGCCGCAGTCGCCTGCTCTCGGCGAGAAGGCGCGCTTCGGCACGCGGCTGCAACGCGTCGACGGTGGATGGATCGTCTCCGGAACCAAAGCGTTCTGCACCAGCGCCGGC
>DATBSF010000318.1:0-7602 GCA_036559905.1 Thermoanaerobaculia bacterium
CTCCATCTTCGTCGATCAGCAGAAGGACACCGACGGCAACACGATTTTTCGCCGCAGCTCGCCGGGCGTCGGCATCAGCGGCGCGAAGAATCTCTTTCTCGGTGTGGTCGTCCATCCGAGCGAGCAGTATCGCGTCGGCAACGCGCTTTTGAGCGAGACGTACGCCGAGGTGCAATTCCAGTTTGATCCGTCCCGCCGCTTCACGCGGATCGCATTTACTGGATTCGCCGGACAGCGCATCGACTTCGCGAACGGCCGCGTAGGGCGCGGTGCGACTGTGACACTCGCGCCAACGATCCGGCCGCACGACAAGCTGACGCTGGAGGGCAACCTCAGTCATGAGTGGCTGGACGTCGCCGGCGACCGGCTGTACTCCGCGGATGTCGAGCGCTTGAAAGCGACGTACAGTTTCTCAGCAAAGGCGCTGGTGCGCATCATCGGCCAGTATGTTTCGACGGATCGCAACGTCTCGCTGTACACATTTCCGATCAACGCGCACGACGGTTCGTTCCTCGGATCGATCCTGTACAGCTACAAGCTCAATTGGCAGACCGTGCTCTTCGTCGGATATGGCGACGATCGCGAGCTGAATGCGAACAACGATCTGGCGAAGCTGGACCGGTCGCTGTTTTTCAAGATCTCGTACGCGCTGCAGCGCTAACCGGAGCGCGGTCGAGATCGATCTGATGTCGCACCAGCAGCACGGCGTTGATGATCACCGGTCCGAGCATCAACGCTCCGAACGCCAGCGCCTCGGCCCAATCAGGCCAGCTCTCGGCTCGTGGCAGAACCAGCCAGAAAACCAGGACCCACACGGCGATCGCGGCAAACGCTTTGCCGGGCCGCATCGTGAAGAAGAAGCTGAGAGCGTTGAGAAGGAAACTCGCGAATACGAGTCCGCGGATGTTCCATCTGCGTCCGTGGAAACCGTGACAGTGCGGACATTCGACCAGGAAACCGTTGAACTTATCCCAGGTTGAAACTGCGATCGGCGATTTGCAGTGCACGCACGCGACTGCCGAACGCGCGTTGGTCGGTGTGACGCGTTCAGCAAGCGGATACGTCATCGCGTTTTCTCCCACGTCATGAATAGAAAATACGGAATGCGGTTGAGGCGCTCCAGCCGCGGCGATGTCCGTACCTGTTCCGCGGTGGCGCCGGGCTCGTGAAACGCACGTAGAAGAAAACCGCGTCGCAGCAAGGGTCCGACGAAATCCTGCAGCGGCTTGTGACGGCGGACAACAGGCCGTTCGAAGGAGCTCGCGATGAAGTCATCCCATTCGGCTTTCTCCATGTAGCGATCCACCGCAAAGTGTTGCAATTCGCCGTTTTCCGATTTGATCCATCCGGACACCGGCGGCGAGAAGCATGGATGCGTGATGCTCATGAAGAGCCGTCCGCCCGGACCGAGAACGCGCCACACTTCGTCGATCGCGCCTTCGTAGTCTTCGACATCCATGAGTGACATCGCTGCCATGACGATTTGGAACGATTCGGATTCGAGCGTCTCGAGCGCGTTCGCATTCGCGACGCTGTACTGGATTTCTGGTGCGCGCGCGCGCGCGACGGCGATCAGCCGCGAGCTGCCGTCAACGCCGGCGACCTTCGCGCCGCGTGCGGCGAGCTCGCGGCTGTAGCCGCCTTCGCCGCAGCCGAGGTCGAGGATGGAGACGCCGCGGACGTCGCCGAGGAGCTCCAGCATGAACGGCATGAGCAGATCGTTGCGGTAGTCGTTCGCGTCGGCATGCCGCACCCAGTCATCCGCGATCGCGTCCCAGGAGCGCGTCGAGGTGTCGTCCCGATCCGTCATCCGGCGATAGTATTCGGTGTCATGCGTGCCAAGCGAGTGACACCGATTCTCAATGTCTCCAACATCCAGGAGAGTTTCGCGTGGTTCGAGAAACTCGGATGGAAAAAGGGATGGGACTGGGGCGAGCCGCCAGGCTTCGGCGGCGTCTTTTCCGAGAAATGCGAGATCTTCCTTTGCCAGGGCGGACAGGGTGGCCGCGGGAAAGGCCCGTCGAAGTCGACGTTCGGCACGCATGGCGATGAGGTCGGCGACAAGGGCGTCTGGATGTCGATCTGGGTCGACGACGTCGACAGCGTCCACCGCCATTGCATCGAACAAGGACTGGAAGTGACATGGCCGCCGACCGACATGCCATGGAACGTGCGCGAGATGCACGTGCGGCATCCCGACGGCCACGTGTTTCGGATCAGTCAGGGGCTCGAGGAGGAGTAGACAGGCATATTTCGTGATGCTGCTCGCGGTGCATCGCTACAGACGGCGACTCTTCGGCGCGATGTAGTGGAACTCGACGAGGTACACGTTTTCGCCTCGCCCATGCCTTGCGACCTTGAGCAGATCGTTAACGCTCGCGAAGCCGCATTGGCGGGCGAGACGGGGCGTGATCTGTTCGACCGTGATCGGGACGATGGAATCGATCTCGATCTCACCTTCTTCGAACGCCGACACGAACGTGCGGACGCATCCAGACGCGAACGGTTCGCGTGATCGCACGACTTCGCACGGCATCGCGCAGGTACTTCGTGAACAGCACGAGTGTGAGTTTAGCGCGCCGATGCGTCAGTCGGCGTCGTCCAACCGCTTGTCGAGATCGCGGCGCAGCTCGTCGTATTGCGCCGATGAGCCGAATCCCATCTTCCGCTGCATTTCCAGCCGATCGATGGCCTGAAGCACTGCGCGCCGGCGGAACCAGCCCCTCCACGCGATCACGAAAAGCCCGACGAATCCCACAACGGCAGGCGTGAAGACGAGGAAACAGCGCCAGCACGTGATCGTCGTTCCGTCCGGAAACTTGCATTCCCAGCTATTCCCTTTCGAGCCCGAGCCAATGCGGTGCTCGATCGGTCGAATGAGAAGTGTTGTTCCGTCCTTGCAGGCGTAAGCGCTGAATGCCGCGGGTTTGCGCACCAGAACTTCCGCGAGACCGAAGCTCAAGAGCCAAAACGCGATCAGGAACCCGATGGCGAGCACCGTCGTTCTGAGCATCAGTGTTTCAGCAAATGCTGCCGGATAGTAAGCGCGTTCTGCAGCAGCTCGCCGCATTCCGGTACTGGCACTATCTGACGCCTGTGCCGGAACTCGCCGCGCCAGACGGCGAGACTTCCGCCGCCCGATTCCACATGCAGTCCGGGGTGCTCGACGAAGAAGCGAACGAGATTGCTCGTGAAACGTTCCCGCACCGCATCCGGCGATTGCGGTGGCTTGCTTCGATCGT
Source organism: Thermoanaerobaculia bacterium (assembly GCA_036559905.1). Classification (GTDB taxonomy): domain Bacteria; phylum Acidobacteriota; class Thermoanaerobaculia; order Gp7-AA8; family Gp7-AA8; genus Gp7-AA10. The sequence goes on from DATBSF010000318.1 coordinate 3,243, forward strand.
TGACGACGAACAATTCCGACCTCGGCGTCAGAACATACTCCGAATCAAAGCCGGCTTCGATCTTGATCTGATCTTCGCTGCCGATGCGGTCCAACAGCGCAAGGCGCGGCCGAAGATCAAAACGCGGCACGCCGTGATCGGTGACCAGAAGAGCGATGGTGACGCTTTCGTCTACGGCGCCCGTCGTCCCGCGGAGAGCGAAGGCGTATGTGTAATCCAACAATTCGACCGGGACTCCGGCGAGACGGCCGCTGATGCGATTCGCGCCCCCGCGGAATTTCTTGATGATCGCAAGAGCGGCGAAATCCGCGAAATCCGCTCGTGCGACGTTGCGGCTGAACTGCAAGCCCATCGATCGGGCGAGCTCGGCAAGGTCTGTCGAACGCCGTTGCGCGCGCCGTGAACGCATGAGAACAACCAGCGCGACCATCACGACAACAAACGCCGCGGTCGCGCCGACGACAGCGTTCGTGTTCATCTACTATCACGCCACCGGCAATGCGTTCCCATCCACATCCAGATCGTGGATTGGATAGCCGAGTGTGCCGAGGGGCTCGCGAATCTGAGAGGCGTTGCCGACGATCACGATCAGCGCGCGATCGGGATCGATGTACTTGTTCGCCACGCGCGCCACGTCGTCCTTCGTGACCGCCGAGATGTTCTCGCGATAGTGATCGAAGTAATCGTGCGGCAGGTCGTACAGCTCCATGTCGAGCAGCCGGCCGGCGATGTCGCTCGCGCTCTGCACGGTCGCCGGAAATACGCCGGCGAGATAGTTCTTCGTGTCTTCCAGTTCGCGCTCCTCGATGTCGCCGGTGCGAATGCGGCGCAATTCGTTCAACACTTCGGTCACCGATTCGAGCGTGACTTCATTGCGCACGGGTGCGCTCACGACAAACGGCCCGGCCTGACGCCGAAATGCGAACGCCGATCGCGCGCCGTACGTGTATCCGTGCTTCTCGCGCAAATTGAGATTGATGCGCGAGTTGAAGACGCCGCCGAGGAGGGCGTTCATCACGGTGAGCGGGAAGTAGTCTTCCGTGCTGCGCGCGACGCCGATGTGGCCGACGCGAATCTCCGATTGCACCGCGGTCGGGCGGTCGACGAGGTAGATCCGCGAGTTCTCGATTGGAGCGGGCGTGATGGGAGGGCGGGGAGGTTCCGCGCCGCGCTTCCAATCCGAGAAAAGGCGACGCACGGTCGCGACCGCATCCTTCGCATCGATGTCGCCGGCGATCACGATCGCCGTGTTGTTCGGAATGAAGTGAGCGGAGTAGAAGCCCTTGACGTCCGCGATCGCGAATCGCGCGACCGAGTCGCTGTTTCCCATCACAGTGTTTCCGTACGTTCCGCGTCCGTAGAGCAGATTCGAAAAACGCTTGCCCGCGATCGCCGCCGGTTCCTCGCGTTGCTGCAGCAGTTCCATCAGCCGCTCGCTGCGAACGCGGTTGAGCGCCGCCTCCGGCAGCATCGGCCGGCGAGCGATGTCCGCGAAGATCTCCATCGACGCCGCGAAGTTCTTGCTGAGGACATCGAACGAGATGTACGACGCGTCCCAATCCGTTCCGGTCCCCAGCGACGCGCCGAGGAGGCCGAGGTCTTCGGCGAGCCGGATGGCGTCGCGGGAGCCGGCGCCTTCATCGAGAAGCTCTGTCGTCATCGATGCGAGACCGGCGAGATCGGCGACGTCGCGATCTGCGCCCGACGCAATCAACGCGCGGACGGAAACGAGCGGCGCGTTGTGATTCTCGGCAACCAGGATTTCCAATCCATTCGCGAGCGTCTCTCGCGTGACGCGCGGGAAGTGATACGGGCGGGGCGCGCCGGGTGGGGGAGCGGTCGCGCGAAAGTCGTCGCTCACGCGGCCTCCGGCGTGAAGATGCAGGTCACGCGATTCTCGGGCACGAGGTAAGTCCTCGCGACGTTTCTGAGGTCGGCAGTCGTCGCCGCGCGATACGGCTCGAGCCAGGTGGTGATGCGATTCGGATCTTCGAAGAATGTCGCGAGCATTCCGATGAGATCCGCGCGGCTGTCATAGTTTTCAATCTGATGCGCCTGATCGACTTCCGTCCGATTCTTCGCGCGGATCAGCTCATCCTCGGTGATTCCACCGACGACGATGCGCTCGAGCTCATTATCGACGGCGCGCTCAATGTCTTCAATCGGCACGCCTTCGTTCGCGGTCGCCTGCACCAGCATCATCCCAGTCGACTCGGTCGGTAGCACATACGCGGCGACGTCGGTAGCAATCTGCTGCTCGTAGACCAGCGCCTTTTCGAGTCGGCTGGCCTTGTCCGACGTGAGCACAGTTGACAGCAGGTCGCCGCTGATCCAGTCGCGATCGCCCATGCGAGGCAGGTGATACAGCCGGTAGAGACGCGGAAGGGGCACGCGCGATCGATGGATCTCGCGTTTTTCGCTGCGCGTTTCCTTACGCATCAGGTCGAATGGCGGAAACGATTTTCCCGGCGCGATGTCGCCGAAGTACTGCTCGACCAGCTCTTTCGCTTCCGATGGATTGAAATCGCCGACGATCGTCAGCACGCAGTTGTCGGGGCGATACCAGGTGCCGAAGAAGTTGCGGATGTCATCGAGCGACGCGGCGCCGAGGTCTTCCATGGAGCCGATGGTGGGCCAGTGGTAGGAGTAATCGGGGTCGTACGCCAGATGGAGCAGGCGCTCGAATGCCGTCCCGTACGGAACGTTGTCGTATCGCTGGCGACGCTCTTCCTTGACGACCTCGCGTTGGATGTCGAGCTTCTCCTGCGTCAGCGCCGGAAGAAAGAATCCCATCCGATCGGATTCCAGCCACAAACCGAGTGCCAAATATTGTGATGGTAATGTTTCAAAGTAATTCGTGCGATCAAAGAACGTCGTTCCGTTGAGGACGCCGCCGACCGACTGGACGTAGCGGAAATGCTCGTTGTTGCCGACGTGCAGCGAGCCCGAAAAGAGCATGTGCTCGAACAGATGCGCGAAGCCTGTACGCCCGCGCCGCTCGTTTTTCGATCCGACGTGGTACCAGAGGTTGATGGCCACCAGCGGCGCGGAGTGATCTTCGTTGAGGATCACCTTCAGGCCGTTATTCAGTTGATAACTATCTAACGAGAGCATGGGCTGCGCGTTGTACCACATTGCAGAAGGCAGAAGGCAGAAGGCAGAAGGCAGAGGGCAGAAGGCAGAAGTAATCGGTGACCTTCTGCCTTCTGCTTTCTGCCTTCTGCCTTTAATCCTTTATCCTTCGCACGCATGGATCCGCTTCCCTGGCGTCATATCGCCGTCGAAGGTCCGATCGGAGTCGGCAAAACATCGCTGGTCACGCTTCTCGCGAAGCGTTTTCGTGGCACCAAGATCCTCGAGGACGTCGACAACCCGTTCCTCGACGATTTCTACAAAGACAAGCGCGGCGCGGCGTTCCGTTGCCAACTGTTTTTTCTGCTCTCGCGCTACGACCAGCAGCGATCGATCGCGCAGCGCGACCTCTTCACCCAGCTGATCCTGGCCGATTACACCTTCCCGAAAGACAAGATCTTTGCTTACCTGACGCTCGACGACTCGGAGCTGATGATTTACAACCGTCTCTACGAGCTCCTGTACGAGACGGTGCCCAAGCCGGACCTGGTTATCTATCTGCAGGCCGGAATTGATACACTCCTCAAGCGCATTAAAAAGCGCGGGCGAGCCTACGAAAAATCGATCTCGCCACAGTATTTGCAAGAGCTCAGCGAGGCGTATTCGCACTACTTTTACCGGTACGACGAAACGCCATTGCTGGTTGTGAATACGAACGAGATCGACTTCGTCAGCACGCCGGCTCATTTCGATCAGCTCGTGGAGCAGATTCGAAATGCGCAAAAGGGAACGCAGTACTACGTACCGCTTGGATCCTGAAGGATGCGGACCGAGACGGGATCGTAAGTGCCGGCACTCGGCACCGCGACTCCTCCTCGGTCCTCGAGGAGGGGAAATGGACCAGAAAAAAGTAACCGTCCCGGCCATCCGTGCCATGAAGCGCGTGCAGCGCATCGGCATGCTCACGGCATACGACTATCCCACGGCGAAGATTGCCGACGCCGCGGGAACGGACATCATCCTGGTCGGCGATTCGCTGGGGATGGTCGTCCTGGGTTACCCCGACACATTGAGCGTCACCGTCGAGGACATGATTCATCACACCCGCGCCGTCGTGCGCGGGACGCAGCGCGCGCTGGTCGTGGGCGACATGCCCTACATGTCGTATCACGTCTCCATCGAGGAATCGGTGCGCAATGCCGGCCAGTTCATCCGCGCCGGCGCGCAAGCGGTGAAGATCGAGGGAGGAAAGCCGCAGCGCATCCGCACCGTCGAGGCCATCCGCGAC
>DATBSF010000319.1:0-1588 GCA_036559905.1 Thermoanaerobaculia bacterium
ACATCCCGAAATCGCAGAACGGACACACGACGATCGGAATTCGATATCGTTTCTGATTGTGAAGACTCGCGACGAGGCGCTCGCGCTGCTGCATCAGTACACAAAATCCGATTCGCTCCGAAAGCACGCGCTGGCGGTCGAGCACGCGATGCAGGCGTGCGCGCGAAAATTTGCGCCCGGCGAAGATCCCGTGCGCTGGGGAATCTGCGGGCTGCTGCACGATTTTGATTACGAGCAGTTCCCGAATGCCGATCAGCATCCGTACGTCGGCTCGAAGATCCTCGAGGAAAACGGATTCGATCCTGAGCTGCGCCACGCGATCATGGGACATGCGCCTTACACCAACGTTCCGCGTGAGACGCTGATGGCGAAGGCGCTCTTCGCGTGCGATGAGCTGTGCGGATTCCTGACGGCCTGCGCGCTGGTGCAGCCGAGCAAATCGATTGTTGACGTGAAACCGGCGTCGGTGAAAAAGAAGCTGAAGGACAAGGCCTTCGCGCGCAGCGTTAGCCGCGACGACATCATCAACGGCGCCGCGGAGCTTGGTGTGGATCTCGAAGAGCACATCACGTTTGTTCGCGGTGCACTCGTTGAGATCGCCGACCAGATCGGCCTGGCGGGCACACAATGAAAGTGAAACTGCTGTACTTCGCGATTCTTCGGGACATCGCGGGCAAGAGCGAAGACGTCGTCGAGTTGCCTGAGGGGACGCGGGCGGTCGATGTGTGGGGCAGATTGCGCGCGCAGCATCGCGAGCTTGCCGGTTACGAGCGCCCGCCGATGACCGCGGTCAACGAGAGCTACGTTTCCGCGGATCAGCTTTTGCGCGACGGCGATGAAGTCGCGTTCATTCCACCGGTGGCCGGCGGATGAGTCATCTCACCGACGCGCCGATCGATTCACAGGACCTCGTCAAACGCGTGATGCGGCCGTCGGATGGCGCGTGCGTCGTGTTCGAAGGCGTGGTGCGGAATCACCACGAGGGCAAGTCGGTCGAATCGATCTTCTACGACGCGTATCGTCCAATGGCGGAAAAAGAGATTACGAAAATATTAGATGACATTAGTACACGATTTCCGCAGGTGGCCGTCGCGGTCGAGCATCGACTCGGACAGTTGAAAGTCGGCGAGGCGTCGATCGTGATCGCATGCTCCTCGCCGCATCGCGGCGAAGCCTTCGAAGTCTGCCGCGCGGTGATCGATCGATTCAAACAAACGGTTCCGATCTGGAAGAAAGAGCGCGGGCCGGGCGGGGAGGAATGGGTGGGATGGCAGAAGTAGAGGCGATTCCAGCGGCCAGCGTGCTTCTGCTGCGCGACGACCCGATGGAAGTGCTGATGGTGCGCCGCCCGGAGAAAAGCAGTTTCGCGCCGGACGTGTGGGCGTTTCCCGGCGGTGGAGTCGAAGAAGAGGATGAGGTCCGCGGCGACGGCATTCTGCTGAACACCATGCGGTTCGCCGCCGCGCGCGAGCTGTTCGAAGAGACCGGGATCCAACTCGTCGATCTCGAGAAATTCGTCTGGACCGGCCGCTGGGTCACGCCGGCCGGACTGCCGAAGCGCTTCGACACCTATTTTTTTCTCGCGTGC
>DATBSF010000320.1:0-3364 GCA_036559905.1 Thermoanaerobaculia bacterium
CTCTACAGCAAGAACATCTATCAGAGCAACAACGCCTGTGCGAAGATGCCCGAATATGACAAGCTCTACGAGCAGTCGATCCGCATGCCGGCCGGTCCGGAGCGCGACCGGCTCTATCACGAGATGACCAAGCTGATCGAGGCGTACACTCCGTGGCGGCTCGATATCGCGCGTTACCGGAACATGCTGGTCCAGCCGAACGTGCTCGGTTATCGCAAGCATCCGATTCTGCATGCGGAATGGAAATACATCGATGTCGCGCCCAAAGGCATTTCAGGCGCACCGAAAGATCAGTAGCCGCACCGAGTCGAATGGGCGGCGCGCGAGGGACAATCGGAGGAGGTGGCAAGGCAGTCGGCAGTAACGTAGGTGCTGAGGAGACAAAACAAAGGCGGGACCGCCCGGATTGCCGGGACGGGCCCGCCGCCGTTCTTTTTTAATCCGGAGCGAGACAGCGATGGCCGCCTACATCATCCGACGAGTGTGGCAGATGATCCCGACGATGTTGGGCGTCGTGCTGCTCGTCTTCATCCTGTTCAACACGGTCGGCGGCGACCCCGCGTACGTGCTGGCCGGCAAGATCTCGAGCCAGGAGCAGATCGACAACATCCGCCGGCAGATCGGCGTCGATCAGCCTTATTACGTCCAGCTCGGTATCTTCATCAAGCAGATCGTCACCGCCGACTTCGGCGCGAGCTGGAGCACGAACGAAAAAGTCTCGAACATTCTCGCGACGCGCCTCGGTCCGTCGCTGACCGTTCTGGTCCCGTACTTGCTGCTTACGACGCTGATCGCCATCGGGCTTGCACTAGCGGTCGCTTATGTCCGCGGGTCGCTGACCGACCGGATGGTGATGATCGTCTGCACGGTCGGGCTGTCGATCTCAATCCTCGTCTACATCATCGTCTTCCAGTATTTCTTCGCCTACAAACTCGGCTGGTTTCCGGTGCAGGGTTGGGGCGACAGCCTGTCCGAGAATCTGTTTCATTACGCGCTGTTGCCGATCCTGATCGGGCTGGCGGTTGGCATCGCTCCGAGCCTGAGACTTTATCGTACGTTTGTGCTGGACGAGATCAACCAGGATTACGTGCGCACGGCGCGCGCGAAGGGCGTATCGGAAAACCGCGTCATGTGGATTCACGTGCTTCGTAACGCATCGATCCCGATCATCACGCATCTGATGGCCGAGTTGCCGGGTATTCTGCTCGGCGCGTTCCTGATCGAAAGATTCTTCTCGATTCCCGGCATCGGGCGTGAGGTGATTCTGGCCGTCGAGCGTTCCGATTTTCCGGTGATCAAGGCAATCACCGTCTATGTTGCGTTTGCGACGATCGTCTCGAACCTACTGGCCGATCTGACGTACAAAGCGGTCGACCCGCGCGTGCAGTTGAAGTAGGGAGGGAGACGGCAATGCCTCACGACATTCCGCTCAAGTCCCCGACGCTCACGCCGCGCGAAGTTCCGCACACCGTATCGCCGGGGCTGTGGACGCTCGCCTGGCGGCGACTCAAGACCGACTACGTCGGCATGGTGTCGCTCGCGATCGTCGCCGTATTCGTTGGGATGATGATCTTGTCGGGCTTCGGTCTGATTGCAGGCGATTGGTCCAAGGAAACGGGCGCCAATTACGCGCCGCCGTCTTTTTTGGGCGCCGACTACGAAGGCGGAACGCCCGCTGCGCCGGCCGAACCGGCCGCTCTCCCGACACCGGCGTCCGAATACAAGTCGCAGATCGTCGATCCGATCGGCGACGTCATCGCTCAATTGAAAGAGGGTAAGGCACCGTCTGAGGTGCCGGCCGCGCCGGCCGAGGAGGAAAAATCGGTCGATCCCCTCGCCGACATCATGGCGGAGATTCGCGGAGGCAAAGGCGCGAAGAAGGACGCGACAGCACCCGAAGAGCGCAGGGCGACATTGCCGTTGGGTGGCGACCAGTGGGGTCGCGACGTGCTCAAGAAAACGATCAAAGGTTCGGAGACGTCGATCTTCGTCGGCATTGCATCGGCGATCGTCGCGACGTTTCTCGGGACGGCGTTCGGCGCGCTGGCGGGCTACTACGGCCGCTGGGTCGACGATATCTTCAATTGGTTCTATAGCGTGTTCAGCTCGATTCCCTATCTGTTGCTCGTCCTCGCCGTCGCAGCGGTGCTACAGCAGAAAGGAGTGTTGACGATCATTCTGATTCTCGGGCTTACCGGTTGGACCGGCACGTTCCGGTTGCTTCGGGCCGAATATCTGAAGCACAAAGCGCGCGAGTACGTGCAAGCGGCCGATGCGCTCGGCGCGTCGAACGTCCGACGAATGTTCATGCACATTTTCCCCAACGTATCGCACGTTGTTCTCGTGCAAATGTCGATCCTCGTCGTTGCGTTCATCAAGTCCGAAGTGATCCTGTCGTTCCTGGGTTTTGGCGTTCCGGTCGACGTGGTCTCATGGGGCTCGATGCTGAACGAGGCGCAAAACGAATTGATTCTCGGCAAGTGGTGGCAGCTCGCCGCCGCCGGTACGGCAATGGCGATCCTCGTCACCGCGTTCGCGTTGTTCACCGATGCATTGCGCGACGCGCTCGATCCGAAACTGAAAGGCCGGTCAGGAAGCTGACCGCAATAGAGAAGACAAAAATGGAACCGCTGGTCAGCGTGCGCAATCTGCGCGTGTCATTCCGCCTCGACAAGCACACGACGTTCGAGGCGGTGAAGGGCATTTCATTCGACATTCCCAAAGACAGCACGATGGCGCTCGTCGGCGAATCCGGATCCGGAAAGTCGGTGACATCGCTCGCCATCCTCGGCTTGCTGCCGGTCGAGAACTCGATCGTCGATCCCAAAAGCGAAATCATCTACGGCGGCCGCAATCTGCTGAAGCTGCCGATGGGGCAATTGCGCGATTTGCGCGGCGCGGACATATCGATGATTTTCCAGGAGCCGATGACATCGTTGAACCCGGTGTTCACGGTCGGCTATCAGCTGGAAGAAGTGCTGAAGCTGCACATGGGGATGTCCGGACGCAGAGCGCGCGAGCGCGCGATTGCGCTCTTGACCGAAGTCGGCATTCCGGATCCCACGCGCCGCATCGACGCGTATCCGTCGCAACTTTCGGGTGGACAGCAGCAACGCGTGATGATCGCGATGGCGATTGCGTGCGAGCCGAAGCTCCTGATCGCCGACGAGCCGACCACCGCGCTCGACGTCACGATTCAAAAGCAAATCCTCGACTTGATCGCCGAGCTCCAGAAGAAGCATCAGATGTCGGTGCTGTTCATCACGCACGATCTCGCAGTCGTCGGTGAAATCGCCGATTACGTCGTCGTCATGCGCAACGGCGAGATCAGGGAACAGGGGCCGGCCAAGCGCGTGTTCGAGTC
>DATBSF010000321.1:0-3465 GCA_036559905.1 Thermoanaerobaculia bacterium
CGACCAGGAACAGAGCGGCGATCAGTCGAATGCGCATGGCGCGAATTGTACGTTGCATCCACTCACCCGAGCGGGGGAGGCAATTCCTGAAGCCGCGACCAATCTATTAGTCATTCGCGAGACTCTCGCGAGGAAGGAGAATTCATGAAACTCAAATCTATGATCTGTGTGTCTCTTCTCGCTGTGGGGAGTGCGTTTGCGCAGCCGATCGTCATCGACGGCCAGTTCAATCCGGCCGAATGGTCGGGCGCAACCAGCTACAGCTTTTCGGTCAACCTACCAGGAGGCGGAACGACCAGCGGCCTTCTCTACATCCAAAACGACAGAGACAATTTGTATGTCGCGATGCGCGTCAAGGAGCCGCTGATCTCGGCTGCTGAAAGCTTCGATATCGAATTCGATGGCCCGGTACGCGACGGTTTGCTCGGCAACGGTGATGACGGCCTGGTGCTCAGCATCACCGGTTCCTGCCCGAGGACCAAGGAGTTCAGCGACGATTTCCGCTACACCGCACCGCCATGCCCGCCGGCATCGCTCTGCAGCGCACGCGACATCGACTCTGGCGGAACGAGCGACGGAAACGGGGCTGTCGACAACGATGGAACCTACACGACTTACGAGCTGTGGCACCCGCTCGCGAGCGCCGACGCGGCCCATGACATTCAAGTCCGCCGGCGCCGCGAGGAGTTGCAATTCACGGTCATGCAGCGGCTGATCGATGCCTCGAACACGATCGCCGATACGTTCTATCCGGGACCAGGTTTTGGCGCACTGGCAACCTACGTCGTGCATCCGTAGATCGCCGGCAACCGGCGGCGCGGGCTAACCGCGCCGCCACCCGCGAATCTTTTCCGCGACCTTCTGGGGCGTGAATCCGAGATGCTCGGCGATCTGCTCGTAAGGCGCGGACGCACCGAAACGATCGATGCCGATCACCAGCGCATCGTGGTTGACATACTTGTACCAGCCCGACGATCTGCCGGCTTCGATCGCGACCACACGGCTGCGATCGCCTAACACGCGGTTCTGATAGTCGACGTCCTGGCGATCGAAGAGGTCGAGCGATGGAGCCGACACCACACGCGCGCCACCGAGCAAATCCGCAGTCTTGACCGCCAGCGGCACCTCGGAACCTGTCGCGATGATGGTGATGTTGCCGTCGCGATAGCGATCGAGCACATACGCGCCGCGCCAGATCTCGTGCGGATCGAAACTGTCACCGCGCGGAATAGGATCGAGCTTCTGACGCGTGAACACCAGAACGTTCGGCCCCTTCGATTTCCCGACGGCCCAGGCCCACGCCATTCCCGTTTCCGCGCCGTCGGCCGGCCGCCACAGCGTCATGTTCGGAATGAGGCGCAGCGAGAAGAGCTGCTCCACTGACTGATGCGTCGGTCCGTCCTCGCCGAGGAAGACGGAATCGTGCGTGTAGGCGAAGATCGACGGAATGTCCATCAATGCTGCCAGGCGTATCGAAGGCCGCATGTAGTCCGAGAAGATCAGGAACGTCGATCCGAACGCGCGCCACGAGCCGTAGAGCGTGATTCCGTTCACTTCTGCGCCCATCGAATGCTCGCGGACGCCGAAATACAGATTGCGGCCTTTGAAGACTTCGAGCGATGGCGGCTTATCGGGCGCTTCTTTCGAGCGCACGATGTTGCCGGCATCCTTGATGTTCGTCTTCGTCGACGTCGACAGGTCCGCCGCGCCGCCAATCAGGAACGGCGCGATCGACGCGAGTTTCTGGATCACCTGTCCCGAAAGATCGCGCGTCGCAGCCGGCTTGTCCGTCTTCCCGGCCTCGACCAACTGCATCTCGTATCCGTCGGGCAGCGTGTGATTCCAGTAGCGATCCCACTCTTCGGCGAGCTGCGGATTGCGCCCGCGCCACTCCGCCATCTCCTTGTCCCACTTCTTGTGCTCGCGCGCGAGCTTCTTCGTCTTGCGATCGAACTCGGCGCGCGCTTCGTCGGGCACGAGGAACGTCGGCTCCTGCGGCCATCCGATGGCGGCCTTCGTCGCTTTCACTTCGTCTGCGCCCAACGGCTCGCCGTGCGCGCGCGACGTGCCGTGAAACTTCGGGCTCCCCCATCCGATAACCGTGCGCGCCATGATCAGCGACGGCTTGTCGGTGACCTTCTGCGCTTTCTTGATCGCCTTGCGCACGGCGTTGCGATCGTGTCCGTCGATCGATTGCACGTGCCAGTGCACCGCTTCGAATCGTTTCTTGACGTCATCCGAAAAGGAAAGCCGCGTCTCGCCATCGAGCGAGATGTAGTTGTCGTCGTAGAGGTAAATCAGATTGCCGAGTCCGAGGTGGCCGGCGAGCGAGGCGGCTTCGGAGCTGATGCCTTCCATCAGATCGCCATCGGAGCAGATGCAGTAGATCGTGCTGCTGACCGGCTTGAAAGGATCATCGCTGTTGAACCGCGCGGCCATCATCTTCGACGCGATTCCCATTCCGACGGCATTCGCGAATCCCTGTCCGAGCGGACCGGTGGTGACTTCGATTCCCGACGCGTGGCCATATTCCGGATGGCCGGCGGTCTTCGAGCCCCACTGCCGGAACGACTCGAGCTGATCCATCGTCATGTCGGGATAGCCGGTGAGATGCAGCAGCGAATACAGGAGCATCGATGCGTGGCCGGCGGAGAGGACGAAGCGATCGCGATCCTGCCATTTCGGCGACTTCGGATCGTGCCGCAGGAATTCGGTCCACAGCACGAACGCCATGTCCGCCATACCCATTGGCGATCCGGGATGACCCGACTTCGCTTTCTCGACGGCGTCGACCGAGAGAAAACGGATCGTGTTGACGCAAAGCTCTTCGAGTTTGTCCTTCTCGCCGATCTTCGGCTCGTTGCTCGCTTCAGCAGCCTCGATGGCGGTGCTGGCTTCCTGTGCTGTGCTGCTCATGGGGGACCTCCGCGGAGCGTGGATTATACTCGGCGCGTCCGGTCCAAAATTGCATGGCTGACGATGTCACGGTCAAAGGCTCGCCCGTTCGCAGTCTGCTGAAATTCATCGAAGCGGAATTGACGCCGGCGCAACGCGATGCCGCGCTCGACAATCTTGGGGCCACTTACGGTGCACGGCTCCGCTCGCCGATTTTGCCGACCGAAACGATCCCGGTTCACGTTCTCAATCAACTGACCGAGGCGGGCGCGAAGGCGAAAGGCGAACCGCTCGAACAGTTCGCGCAGCGCGCCGGACGCGAGGCGGCCGCCGATGCCGTCAAAGGCATTTACCGATTCTTCGCGCTGGTGCTCACGCCGGCGGCGCTGCTCGCGAAGGCGTCGCAGATGTGGAGCGCGCTTTACAATCGCGGACAACTTCAAGTGACCGACCAGACCGATCACGGCGCGACGATCAAGCTGCTCGATTTTCCTTCCGAGGTTGCGGGATGCTCGCGCACGACCGGATGGATCGAGCGGATGGCGAAGCTCACCGGAGCCAAGAACGTTC
>DATBSF010000322.1:0-3519 GCA_036559905.1 Thermoanaerobaculia bacterium
GTGCGGCGCCTTGGCGCCGCTTTCATGGCCGCGGCTTGCCGCGGCCGTCGGCAGCAAGCTGCCGTCTGGAAGAGCGGCGGCAAGCCGCCGCACTCCAAATCAATCAATAGAGTTCACGCAGGCCGCGACCGTCTCCAGGAGAAGGTTGAACTCGATCGGCTTCCGCAGGACCGCGGCGGCGGGAACGTCTTCCTCGAGCGTGGCCGAGGTCAGAATAATGAGGCGTTGCTCCCCGTCCGGTATGCAGCGGCGCATCCAGTCGGCGCCTCCGCCGGGCAGCTTTGTATCGAGCAGAGCCGCATCCGGGATGTTGGCCGCAAGTCGGGATTCGGCCTCCAGGGCTGTACAGGCAACGTCGACTAAGTAGCCTTCCCTGTTGAGGATATGGGAAATGAGGGCGAGGACGATGTCGTCGCTTTCGGCCACCAGGACTCTCTTACGGGAAATCAGCGGCTACCTCCAACTTCGTGCGTTCCCCGGGGACTTTGCTTTAGAAGTTGGAGAACGGGGCGGCCGCGACCGTTATTTCAAATAACTTCCGCCTGCTCGGTCAGCGCGCCGCTATGGTCATCCTCGAGGGAGTGACCGCAATTGGTACAGAGGAGCTCGTCTTCTTCGAGCTTCGCACACACGAACTGGCAGGAGCAGAGAGCGCACGTGATCTGGAAGAGTTGTTCGCTCATGTCACTCGGGAATCGGAATCCCCTCGAATTCTGCCGCAATACGCCGCATCCACAACGTCAGTTGATGGATCTTGTCGTGTGGAATCCGGATCGAATTCATTTCCTCGCCCTGTTCGAGGATTTCGGGCTGACTGACGATCGCGCGCTCTCTCATGGGGTCTCCTGTGTCATTCCGGGACGAAGTCGGGGCTCGGTTCGTAGTTGAAAAACTTCGTGATGTCGTTTCGGAAAACGAGCTTGAAGTCGCCGATGGGACCATTGCGCTGTTTCGAGATGATGATTTCCGCGATGCCTTTTTCTTCGGTGTCCTTGTTGTAGACCTCGTCGCGGTAGATGAACGCCACCAGATCGGCGTCCTGTTCGATGGAACCTGATTCACGAAGATCGGCAAGCTGCGGACGATGATCGCCGGTGCGCTGTTCGGGACGACGTGACAGTTGTGACAGCGAAATCAGCGGGAGGTTGAGCTCTTTGGCGACCGCTTTGAGTCCGCGCGAGATCTGCGAGATTTCCTGGTTGCGCGATTCGACGCGACCCTTGACCGCCATCAACTGAAGGTAGTCGACCATCACCATATCGAGGCCGATCTCCATCTTGAGGCGCCGCGCCTTCGCGCGAAGCTCCATCACGTCAATGCCCGGCGTGTCGTCGACATAGATCTTCGCCTTCGCGAGCCGCGTCGATGCTTCGGCGAGATCGCGCCAGTTTCGTTCGCTGAGCATTCCGGCGCGAATCAGATGATTCGAAACGCCCGACTCCGAAGAAAGCATGCGCAGTCCGATCTGCTCCTTCGACATTTCCAGCGAGAAGACGCCGACGGAGTACAACCGCTGCGCCGGTGCGCGCGGGGCGCCCTCACGCGTCGGGATCGCGATCGCCTCGGCGATGTTCATCATGAAGCTGGTTTTTCCCATCGACGGGCGGGCGGCCAGGATGATCAGATCCTGGTTTTGAAATCCGGATGTGAACTCGTCGAAGCGGTCGTAGCCGGTCGGAATGCCGGTGATGAGCTTTCCGGCGTGCTGCAGTGCTTCGATCGCCTCCATGTTCTTGCGCGTGATGCGATCGAGCTGCACGAACCCCTTGTCGATGCTCCCCTCGGCGATCCTGTAGAGCGTCTGCTCGGCGATGTTGAGGACTTCCGCCGGCTCGTTCGGCGCGTCGAACGCCGCGCGCATGACGGAGTTGCCCATCACGATCAGCCGGCGCAGCATCGATTTCTCTTTGACGATGCGCGCGTATCGCTCGACGTTGGCGACATCGGGGATTCCGTCGGCGAGGGAGGAGATGTAGGCGGCGCCGCCGACCTGTTCGAGCTGCGCGCGCTTGGCCAGCTCGTCCTTCAGCGTCAGCATGTCGATCTCGCGGCTCTGTTCCGCGAGTGTGCGCATGGTCGCGAAGATCGAGCGGTGCGAGTCTTTGAAGAAGTCTTCGGTGTCGATCAGCCCGACGACGCGATAGAACGCGTTGTTATTGATCAGGATCGATCCGAGTACCGCACGCTCCGCATCCGGATTCTGCGGCAGCGGTCGATCCAGAACCGTGTCGAGCTGCACCGCTGTCATTGAACGATGGCGCGCATTCTACGTACTGATTTTTTGTCGGCCGCGATACGCACAACCCCTCCACACTTTTTCCGCAGCGACTGCCGAGGGAGTCATCTCAGATTAGCAGAACTTTTCCGCCGCTGCGGAAAAACGAAGATTCTTCTTGACAGCCGGAATTGAAGCGGAACGAGACTCTACGCGGTGTAGGAATGCGTGTTATCCGAGCCATGTTGGTCACCAGCGTCATGAGGCACAAAATTCTTTCGCTTCTCATCTTCCTGATCGCAATTCCTGTCGTTGCGCAGCAGAGCGACGCGCAAAAAGTCGTCGCGGTCGTCAACGGCGAGACGATCACGGTGCAGAAACTCGATCAGTTGTACGCGCGCATGGGCACGCAGATGCGCCAGCAGTACGAGAACGCCGGCGGCAAGACCGCGTTCCTCGACAACTACATCAAGAAACGCCTCTTGATCCAGGAAGCACTCAAGGCTGGATTCGACAAGAAGCCGGACGTGCAGGCCGACATCGAGGCTGCGAAGGAAGCGACCATCTTCGATCGCTACATCCGCGACGTCGTCTCCACGAGCGTTCTGAAAGACTCGGAAGCGCGCGAGTACTACGACAAGCACCCCGATGAATTCGACACGCCGGAGCGCCTGCATGTCCGTCACATCGTGATCACCGCGATGCAAACCGGGCCGAATGCGAAATCAAAAGAGCAGGCGCTGGAAAGGATCAAGGCGCTGGCATCTCAGCTCCACGAAAGTAATGCCGTCACGCGCACGCTCAAAGATCCGAAGGCCGCCGAACAACTGCGCATCAATCAATTCAAACAGCTCGCGCGCCAATATTCAGAGGACGCCTCCGGCGAGAGCGGTGGCGACCTCGGATGGGTCATGAAAGGACAGCTCGATCCCGATTTCGAAGCGGCAGCCTGGAATCTCAAACCCGGAATCCCGAGTGGAATCGTCGAGTCGAAGTTCGGTTATCACCTGATCCTGGTGGATGAGAAACAGCCGGCCGGCACCGAACCGTTCAACGAAGCCAAGGCGTCGATTCGCGAATTCCTGATGAATCAGCACGCCGCAGAAGTCATGGAGACGGTCACCAGGCTGACCAACGAGCTGCGCAGAAACAGCAAGGTCGCGATCTTTCCCGAGAATATCCGGTAACTAGTGTAGTGCGTCCGAAATACGTGGCCTTTCGTTGCGCGCGCCGCGCGTCAGATGCGAGCGGGCGCGACGCAGGCGATGCGGTGACATCGCTGAGGAGCGCCCGCGACGCAGATG
>DATBSF010000323.1:0-3576 GCA_036559905.1 Thermoanaerobaculia bacterium
TTCATGAAGACCGAACGATGGTTCGGCATCAGGCGGGCGGTCTCGTCGAGGAGGCGGAAATCGCCGTAGCCGATGAAGAAAGTCGTCTGCCAGTTGATGCGATAACCGTAAAGAGCGGAGAGTGTTAGATCACCATCACGAGGTGAGACGACCTGGTTGTAAAGCCAGGCACTCCGATCGACGTTGCTGCGCTGCGCGACGATGCGAGCCAGCGACCGCGCGTTGAACACGTAGGTCGCCTTCAGACGATCGATATCGGCGGCGTAGAGCTGTCCCGGGCCGACATGCAGCCATTCGTGGTTGACGCTCGCCGCCAGCTCGAGATGTGTCGTCGGGCGGATCGCCGATGTCAGCGTGAACGAGCCGCCGCGTCCGATGCGGGCGTTCATGTAATCCACGCGATCGCCGAACGAGCCGTCGAGCGTGATTGTCGGCAACGCCATCGACGGCGACGCCTTCATGTGCACTTCCGTGAATTTGTATCGGCGCGTGAAGACGTTCGCGATGCGGTCCCGCTCTGCGGGATGAAATCCGATCCAGCCATTGATCCCATATTTTCCTTCGAGGTAGAAACCGGCCGATCCGCCGCGCCACGCCGATTCTTTTCCGACGCCGACGAACGGGCGAATGAAGGAAGCGAAACCCGATTTCGGATAGATGTGGCCGCCGAACTCGAAGTAGCCGCCGTGAAGCTGGGCCCACGGCAGGAATCCGTTGTCGGTGCGGAAGTTTTGCGAGTAATCGATGTAGTGCGAAAAGATGTCGTAGCGCGTTGTGTCGCGCGTGTAGACGAATCGCATCGCGTGACCACTTCCCGATACGGCGTGGATCGTCGACGGATTCTGTGTCTCGCTGAAGAGAACCTGGCCGCGCAACTGGTCGGCGCTGGTCATCTTCCACAGAAAATCGGGACCGAGGACGCGATTGTGGC
This sequence comes from Thermoanaerobaculia bacterium, assembly GCA_036559905.1. Classification (GTDB taxonomy): domain Bacteria; phylum Acidobacteriota; class Thermoanaerobaculia; order Gp7-AA8; family Gp7-AA8; genus Gp7-AA10. The sequence continues at coordinate 932 of DATBSF010000323.1, forward strand.
CGCCGCCCTGCACCTCGCGGGCGGTGAAGAGAAATCCTGCGAACGACTTTCCGATGGATGTGCGCGTGCGTCCGATCAGCGCCAGCGATCGGAAATCCTGCCGCGCGAATGACGACCCCTCGGCTCCCGGCAGCACCACCGCGCCGCCACCTCGATCCTCTGCCGCCAGCAGCGTGTAGGCCGTCGAACCGGCTTGCCCGGTCGCGCGGATTCCCCACGCCGGCGATGTGATCGATCGCGTGTAGACGACGCGGAGCGGCGTCGAGAGAAGATCGGTTCCTTCGAGAAAGAACGCGCGCTTTTCCGGATAGGAGAGCGCGAAGCGGCTGTTGACGGAGACCTGCGGGATGTCGGATTCGATCTGCGAGAAGTCCGGATTGAGCGTCGCGTCGATCGTCAGCTTCGGCGATGCGCTCCACTTGAAGTCGGCGCCGGTGTCGCTGCGGACGGGATCGGCGGCGCGTCGCGCTCCGGTCCATTGCTCCTCGCGGGCAGCGGTCGAATAGGGAGCGATCGTGAGATGACTGCCGTGCGGCAGCTCGTTGAGACCTGTGAGCGCGGTCGCGTAGCAGACGAAGCAATTCCTTCCTTTCGGAAAGGGATTGCTGGCCATGAGGTAACGAAAATCGCGTGGATAGTTTCTGCTGAGGATCACACCCCAGCTCTGATTCTCGGTATCGCGGTAGCGCAGCGAGGCGAGTGGAATGCGCATCTCCGACGTCCAGCCTTCCGGCGTGATCTTCGCGGCGCTTTCGTAGAAAAAGTCCGGCGCGAAGTCCTCGTTGCCGCTGCCATCGTCGAGGACGCTGTCGGTCTGCACGCCGCGCGGGTTGACGCGGAACACCTGCGCTGCGCGCCGATCGTTCTGCGTGTCGAGCATCATCGTGTCGTAGTCCTGATCGGGCAGCACCTGATCGCGATCGACGAACGGAGCGCGGATCGCGCTCGGCTTCGGATCGTCGTTGCGGAAAGCGACGTAGAGATACCGCTCGTCGTACGCGAGCCAGGCGCTGGTGCGAACCGGCGGCACGGCGTTGTCACCCTTGAAGAATTCGACGAAGTCGTCGATGCGCAGCGCGCGACTCCATCCCGAGTCCGAGATGTCACCATCGATCACGATCGGCGCATCGAGCTTCTTGATGTTGAAAGACGTCAGCGTTGCGAGAAGCAGCATCGCATTGAGCATGATTCAACACGATGCACCGCCGGATGTGGAGAGTCCTCTCCGCAGGGTCACAAGATGTGTCACGACGGTGCCGGAGCTGCGTTTTCTCGTTTTTTCTACGCGTTGTAGCGAAACCGCCGAAAAGCAGAGACGCCTTCTTTTCTACTGGCCGTAGCTCAATGACGGCACGGGGGACGCCAAGTCGCTTTTCTACAATTGGTGGAAAAAACGAGAAAACGTAGATCCGGCACCATCAGTAGCAAAGCAGTTCGCGCGCGGCGGCGATCACCTTGTCCTTGTTGGGCAGATAAAACTCCTCCAGCGGCGGGGAGTACGGCGTCGGCACGTCGAGCGATGCGACGCGTTTGATCGGCGCGTCGAGATACTCGAATGCCTTCTCGGCGATGCGCGCGGCGAACTCCGCGCCTGCGCCGCCGGTGAGCGGCGCCTCGTGAAGGATGATCACGCGATTCGTTTTCGCGACCGACTCGAGAATCGCCTGCTCGTCAAAAGGAATGATCGAGCGCAGATCGACGATCTCGACGCTCACTCCATCCTTCGCGAGCTCTTCGGCCGCTTCGTCGGCGACATAGATCATCGCGCCCCACGTGATGATCGACAGGTCCTTTCCACGGCGCCGCACGTTCGCTTTTCCGATCGTCACAACGAAGTCCTCCTGCGGAAGATCTTCCTTGATGCGCCGGTAAAGAAACTTGTGCTCGATGTAGAGGACCGGATCGTCATCGCGAATTGCGGCCTTGAGCAGGCCTTTCGCGTCGTAAGCGGTTCCCGGGTAAACGATCTTCAAGCCCGGCCGATTCATGAACATCGCTTCCGGGTTCAGCGAATGAAACGGCCCGCCATGGACGCCTCCGCCCGCAGGCCCGCGCACGACGATCGGACACGAACTTCCGACGCGATAGCGTGATGTGGCCGCGAAGTTGACGAGGATGTCGTACGCGCACGTGATGAAGTCGATGAACTGCATCTCGGCGATTGGACGCATTCCCATCAGCGCCGCTCCCGACGCCGCGCCGACGATCGCGATCTCCGAGATCGGCGTGTCGATCACGCGCTCCGGTCCGAAACGTTCGATGAGCCCCGCGCTGGTCTTGAAGGCGCCGCCGTACGAGCCGACGTCTTCCCCCATCAGAAATACGCGCTCGTCGCGTGCCATCTCCTCGGCCATCGCCTGTGTAATCGCGTCGATGTAGGTCGTCTCAGGCATCCCAATACCCATCGCCGGCGAAAAGGCCGCGCGCCGCTTCTTCGCCGCGCGGCATCGGCGAGCGCTCGGCTTCGTCGGTGGCTTCATCCACTTCCGCGCGGACGCGTTTCTGCATCTCCTCGAAGTCTTCTGCGGTCGCGATCTTGTTTTCGATCAGCGTCTGTTCGTAGCGCTCGATTGGATCTCGTCCGCGCCACTCGTCGATGATCTCGACCGGCACGTAGGACTGATTGTCGTGCTCCGCGTGCCCCT
>DATBSF010000324.1:0-8051 GCA_036559905.1 Thermoanaerobaculia bacterium
GTTTCGGGAATCTCGATCGTCCATTGTCGGAGCGCCTCGACGTCTTCCGGCGTCGTGATGCCCTCGAATTTCAAGAGAGCACGACCGCCATGTGCGCGCGCTGACTCGATCGTCGCTTCGCGCGTGATGGATTCATCGGGAGAAACGAGGATGACTTTCGACACCTCTTCGAAGCGCTCGAAGGAGTCAGTCCAGGGCTCGACGCTCACTTCGCCGCGGATTCCGTGTGGCTTGCGAATGACGCCGAGCGCAATGCGGCTAGTCAAGAATATCGAGGATGTAGCGGCGCCGCGTTTTCTGTCCGGCAGCCGTCAGCAACGTACGCATTGCGCGCGCCGTGCGGCCCTGGCGGCCGATGACTTTACCGAGGTCGAGCTCGGCGACCTCGAGCTCGACGATCGTCGCCTGATCGCGCTCGTGCGTCCGGACCCTTACCGAGTCGGCATCGTCGACGAGCGATTTGGCGACGAACTCGACGAGCTCTTTCACTTGAGGTTCTTGATCAGGGACTTGACCGTCGGCGAGAGCTGCGCGCCCTTGCTGACCCAGTAATCGACGCGCTCGCGGTCGATTTTCACATCGGCCGGCTTCTTCTTCGGGTCGTAGTGGCCGATCTGTTCGACAACCGACGCTCGCGGCGTCCGCTGCGAGTCGGAGACCACCACGCGGTAGAACGGCGCGTGGCTTGCCCCGCCCCGGCGTAAACGAATCTTCAGCATTCCAACACTCCTCTTTCTAGACTACCGCGAAACGGCTGGCACCGCCGCCGGAATTCCTTTTATTCACCACAGAGGCCACAGAGAGCACACAGAGACGTCTCTGTGCTCTCTGTGATCTCTGTGGTGAATCACTGCAGGAACTCGGGAGGAAGGCCTTTGACCATCTTCCCAAAGCGGCGCGCCCCAAAGCCCTTGGAGAAGGTCTTCATCATCTTTTTCATGGCCAGGTATTGCTTCAGGAGGCGGTTGATCTCCTGGACCGAGGTCCCGGAGCCCTTGGCGATCCGCTTTTTCCGGCCGCCGTTGATGATTTGAGGGTATTCGCGCTCCTTGCGGGTCATGGAATCAAGGATCGCCTGCATCCTCACGATCGACTTCTCGTCGATCTGATCCTCGGTGATCTTCGAGCCGCCGGGGAGCATCCCGACGATCTGCGAAAGCGGGCCCATCTTTTTGACCTGCTGGAGCTGCGATCGCAGGTCCTCGAGCGTGAACTTGTCCTTCGCGACGCGGTGCGCAAGTTTCTCCGCCTCTTTGCGGTCGACTTCCGCCTCGACTTTCTCGATCAGCGTCAGCACATCGCCCATGCCGAGGATGCGCTGGGCCATGCGATCGGGATGGAAGACGTCGAGGTCTTCGTATTTCTCGCCCGTTCCGACGAGCTTGATCGGCCGGTTGACGACCGACTTGATCGACAGCGCCGCGCCGCCGCGGGCATCGCCGTCGAGCTTCGTCAGCACGATTCCGGTGACGCCGAGGCGGTCATCGAATTCTTTGGCTGATTTGACGGCATCCTGGCCCGTCATCGCATCCGCGACGAACAGGATCTCGCTCGGACGCGTCTCGGCCTTGATCGCTTCGAGCTCCTGCATCAACTCATCGTCGACGTGCAGACGTCCCGCGGTGTCGAGGATGACCGTGTCGTAAAGCAGCGTCTTGGCTTCCTTCGCCGCCTTGGTCGCGATCGTCACCGGATTTCGCTCGGTGCCGATCTCGAAGAAGGGCACCTTCACATTGTTCGCGACGATGCGGAGCTGATCGATTGCCGCGGGTCGGTAGACGTCGCACGGCACGAGCAGCGGACGACGCCCGCGATTTTTCAAATGTAGCGCGAGTTTGCCGGATGTCGTGGTCTTACCGGAGCCTTGAAGCCCCGCCATGATGACGACTGCCGGACTGCCGACGAGTGCCAGGCCGACCTCGGTGCCGCCGAGGAGCTGCTGGAGCTCGTCGCGGACGATCTTGGTGACCTGCTGCGCCGGAGAGAAAGCGGTCAGGACGTTTTCGCCGACGGCTTTCTCACGAACGCGGTTCGTGAACTCCTTGACGACCTTGAAATGGACGTCGGCTTCGAGCAACGCGACGCGAATTTCTTTGAGCGCGTTGTCAATGTGCCACTCATTGAGAGCGGCCTCGCCGCGCAGGGTCTTGAAGACCCGGTCCATCTTTTCCTGGAGGTTGTCGAACATCGCGATCGGTAGAAGCGAAAATATCGCAGTTTAGTTCCCGGTTCTCAGTTGTCGGTTCTCAGGATGGCCCGCTCAGCTCTCAGGATCGCCGAAAACGCACCAGGCGATTTCTTCGTCGACTCGACCTGCATCGACTGCGACGCCTGCCGCCTGATCGCGCCGACGGTTTTCTACGATATTGGCGATCAGTCCGCTGTCTACCATCAACCCGAGTCGGCCGAGGAGCTTCTGGCAGCACAGCGCGCTCTGATCTCGTGTCCCACTGCATCCATCGGCGATGTTGCCAAGCGCGACATGCGTGCCGCGGTCGCGAGTCTTCCGGAGCCGATCGCCGAGGATGTCTTTCGCTGCGGCTACACATCGGAGTCGTCGTTCGGCGCGATCAGCTACTACCTGCGCGATTCGAAGACGCTCGTCGATTCACCGCGCTTCGCGAATCCGCTCGTCAGGAATATCGAAATGTTAGGCGGCGTCGACAGAATGCTGCTGACGCATCAGGACGATGTCGCCGACCACGAAAAGTTTCACGAGCGATTCGGCTGCCAACGGGTTCTGCATCGCGATGACATCCGCAGCCGCACAGCATCGGTGGAAGTGCAGCCCAAGGGACTCGATCCATTTCGGGTTAATGACGACTTCCTCATGATTCCGACTCCCGGACACACGAAAGGCCACTCGGTTTTTCTGTATCGCGAGAAGTTCCTCTTCACCGGCGATCATCTGGCGTGGGATCCGGACGACGAGAGGCTGATCGCATTTCGAAACGCGTGCTGGTATTCGTGGAGCGAGCAGATCACGTCGATGTCGCGTCTCCTCGATTTCAGCTTCGAGTGGGTTTTGCCCGGCCACGGCCGGCCCGTTCATCTGCCTGCCGACCGGATGCACCACGAGCTCGAACGGTGCGTCGCCTGGATGCGACTCACATAGACTTCCCACCGTGCAACAGTTTCTGGATTACGTCCGCGGCCTCGGCGCGCTCGGCTACGTCGTCTACACGCTCGGTTACGCCATCGCCGGATTGTTCGTTCCAGCATCGGTTCTCACAATCGGCGCCGGCGCGCTGTTCGGTGTAATCGGCGGCACGATCGTCGTCGCGATCGGCGCGACGCTGACCGCAACGATCGCGTTCTTTCTCGCGCGCACGATTCTGCGAAAACGCATCGAGCACTGGGTGGCGAAGAATCGAAAGTTTCTCGCGGTCGACCGCGCGATCGCGAAGGAGGGCGCCAAGATCGTCGTCCTCGTCCGCATGGCGGCGGTCTTCCCATTTCTCTTCGTGAATTACGCGTTCGGACTCACCGGCATCCGTCCGCTGCCCTACATCGTGTCGACGTTCATCGGGATTCTCCCCGGAGCGATCGCCTTCGTTTATCTCGGTGCGGCTGGAGCGGCGGCAGCGACGCAAAACAAAGCGAGGACCATCATCACGATCGTCGGCGTCGCAATCGCGTTCGCGGTTTCGATTTTTGTCGGCCGGATCGCGAAGCGCGCGCTATTTCACGATCAGCTTGAAGATGGCGCCGACGATGCCGATGTAGAGAAGTGAAGCAATGACGATCACGATGATCTTGCTTCGCCGCGCAAGCCGCGCGGCATAGAGGCCGAAAAACTTGTTGATCGGATTTCGCCGCGGCAGAAAGGTGAGCATGGGCGCCTGGCGATATCCAATCTCCTGACGCACGCGAATCAGCTCCGGGTCATTGCGCAGCTTTCTGAGGCTGTCGTCGAGCGTTTCGACCGCCTTTTTGCGATTTTTCGCGACGATGTAGACGCGCACGAGGTTGGCCCAGTGTCTGCCGTCGTACGACTGCAACTGAATCGCCTTCTGACAGAGGTCGGTCGCCATCTTGCGCTTTCCTTCGACGCGCGCCAGACACAGGCCGTATGCCGACAGACCGTCCGGCAACCTGTCTGCCGGCACTGATGTGTAGACCGCGGAAAAGATTTTCAGAGCGCTCTCGAAATCTCCGCGATCGGTCGCCTCGATGCCGACACTAATAGCCTTGGCTGCACCCGCGGGGAGTTCCGTCATCTCTCAGAGAGGGCTGAATTGTAGCTACCCCGCTCCGCGAAGGCGAGGGTATGCTTTCCGCTCTTGAGCGGAGGACCCATGAGCAACCCACTCGCTGAGCTCGCCAAAGTCGGACAGAGCGTCTGGTACGACCAGATGGAACGCAGGCTGATCACGACCGGACAACTCAAAAAAATGATCGAGCAGGACGACCTGCGCGGCATGACCTCGAATCCGACCATCTTCGAGAAGGCGATTGCCGGCAGCGAGGACTACGACGCACAGCTGCGGCAGCTCGCCGCCGAGAACAAATCGCGCGACGAGATCTACGACGAGCTGGTCCTGAAGGACATCTCGGACGCCGCCGACATCTTCCGTCCTGTGCACGATCGGACGGATGGCACCGATGGTTTCATCAGCATCGAAGTCAGCCCGACGCTCGCCAACGACACGCAGGGGACGATCGCCGAGGCGAAGAGGTTATTCGGGAGGCTGAAGAGGTCGAACGTGATGGTCAAGATCCCGGGAACGCCGGCAGGCATCCCGGCCATCGAAGAGTCGCTCTTCAACGGCGTGAACATCAACATCACGCTGCTCTTTTCGAACGATGTCTACGGACAGGTGATGGAGGCGTATCTGCGCGGCCTCGAACGCCGCGTGGAGAAAAACCTTCCCATCGACAAGATCCGTTCGGTCGCGAGCTTTTTCGTCAGCCGCATCGACACGCAGGCCGACAAACAGATCGAAGAGAAGATGAAGCAGACCGGCGACCGCGAGCTCGAATCGCTGCTGGGCAAAATCGCAATCGCGAATGCGAAGATGGCGTATCAGCAGTTCAAAGAGATCTTCAACTCGGAGCGCTTCAAGAAACTGAAGGCGAAAGGCGCGCGCGTGCAGCGTCCGCTGTGGGCGTCCACCGGAACGAAGAATCCGAAATACAGCGACGTGCTGTACGTCGAGTCGCTGATCGCGTCCGACACGGTCAACACGCTGCCGCCAGCAACCTACGACGCTTTCAAGGATCACGGCAAGGTGCGCATCACGATCGAGGAGAAACTCGACGAAGCGCGCGAAGTGCTGCGCAAATTCGAGGCGAAGGGTTTCAGCCTCAAGAAGATCACCGATCAGCTCACCATCGAAGGCGTGAAATCGTTCGAAGGGTCGTTCACGTCGCTCAATGCGGTGCTCGAAGCGCGGCGCGATGCCGTCACGCGCGGACTCGACGATCGCCAGACCGAGCATCTCGGTCCGCATCAGGCGGCGGTCGATGCCGCAATTGCGCGCATCGAGAAAGAGAAATTCGTCGAGCGCATCTGGAAGAAAGATGCGACGCTCTGGAAGAACGACGAGGCGCACAAGAAGATCATCAGCAACGCGCTGGGCTGGCTCACGGTCGCCGATCAGATGCTGAAGAATGTGAAAGAGCTTCGCGCGTTTGCGGATTCAGTCCGCCGCGACTTCGACGCCATCGTGGTCCTCGGCATGGGCGGATCGAGCCTTTGCTCGGAAGTGACGCGCCGCGTGTTCGGCAAGAAAGACGGCTACCCCGAACTGCTCGTCCTCGACTCGACGGTTCCGGAGGCGATTAAGGCACTCGAATCGAAGCTGAAGCTGGAACGGACTCTGTTCATGGTCGCGTCGAAGTCGGGCACGACCACCGAGCCATTGATGTTTCATCATTACTTTTACGATCGCGTGAAGTCGGTGAAAGGCGATCGAGCAGGCGAGAACTTCATCGCCGTCACCGATCCCGACACGCAGCTGCAGAAGGACGCGCAGCGCGACAAATTCCGCAAGATCTTCATCAATCCGGCTGACATCGGCGGACGCTATTCCGCGCTGTCGTATTTCGGAATGGTCCCGGCCGCGATCTCGGGCGTCGACGTCGAGACGCTGCTCGATCGCGCCGTGCACGCGGCGCATGTCGCGATCGTTCCCTCGCCGAAGAAGAATCCGGCCGCGATGTTAGGCGCGGTGATGGGCGCCATGGCAGCGCAGGGACGCGACAAACTCACGCTGATCACGCCTGCGCCGCTCGACACGCTCGGCCTCTGGATCGAACAGCTCGTCGCGGAGAGCACCGGCAAGGAAGGCAAGGGTATCCTGCCCGTCGCGGGCGAACCGCTGCTCGACGTTCGCGATTACGGCAAGGATCGCCTCTTCGTCGCGGTGCGGCTGCGCGGATCGGATGATGTTCGGCGCCTCAAGGAGCTCTCCGACGCCGGCCATCCTGTCGTCGATCAGGTCCTCGCCGATCCCCTCGACCTCGGCGAGATTTTCTTCACGTGGGAGTTTGCGACTGCGGTCGCCGGCGCGCTTCTCGGCATCGATGCGTTCGATCAACCGAATGTTCAGGAATCGAAGGACAACACGAAGAAACTGCTCGAGGAGTACAAGTCGGCCGGCAAGATGACGCACAGCGGCACGCAGGTGACGCCGGACGATCCGGCCGTCGCGCGTCTGTTGGGCGAAATCAAACCGGGCGATTACGTCGCGCTCACCGAGTATTTCGGCGAGACTCCGAAACGCGACAAGCTGATCGCCGAGATCCGCGAAACGATCGCGCGGTCGTTGCACGTTGCGACCACAACCGGCTACGGCCCTCGCTTTCTCCACTCCACCGGCCAGCTCCACAAGGGCGGTCCCGCGAACGGCGTGTTCCTGCAGCTCACCGGCGGACCAGGCACCGACGTGCCGCTCCCGGGCGAAAAGTTCACGTTCGGCGTCCTCGTACGCGCGCAGGCGATCGGCGATTTCCAATCGCTGGCGAGCCGCAAGCGCCGCGCGATCAGCATCACTCTCGGTGAGGATGTCGATCGCGGTCTCGAAAAACTCGCGCAGACGGTGAAGAACGCCGTTGCTGCGAAGGTATAGCGATGGCCCAGGCGCAGTTTGGAATGATCGGTCTCGGCGTCATGGGCGAGAACCTCGCGCTCAATATCGAGGAGCATGGCTTCCCGGTCGCGGTGTGGAACCTCGAGCCGGAAAAAGTCGACGAATTCGTCGCGAAGAACAGCGGCAAGAAAGTCACCGGCACCAAGACCTTCGCCGATTTCACGAAAGCGCTCACGCGGCCGCGCCGGATCATGATGATGATCAAGGCTGGCTCGCCGGTCGATCAGACGATCGAGAAGATCTCCCCATATCTCGAAGAGGGCGACGTCATCATCGACGGCGGCAACTCGTGGTTCAAAGACACGCAGGAGCGGACGAAGCGGCTCGAAGCAAAAAAGCTGCACTTCGTCGGGTCGGGCGTGTCGGGCGGGGAAGAGGGAGCGCGTTACGGTCCATCGCTGATGCCGGGCGGTTCGGTGGAATCGTGGAATGCGATCAAGCCGGTGTTCGAGGCGATCGCCGCCAAGAGCGATTCCGGCCCGTGCGTCACGCACGTCGGTCCGGACGGCGCCGGACACTACGTGAAGATGGTGCACAACGGCATCGAGTACGGCGACATGCAGTTGATCGCCGAGGCGTACTGGATGCTGAAGATGGGGATCGGGGCGACCGCCGATGAGCTGGCGGGGATCTTCGATCAGTGGAACCACGGAAAATTAGAGTCATTTCTCATAGAGATTACCGCGCATATTTTTCGTATCAAAGATCCGGAGACCAAAGCGCCGCTGGTTGAGAAAGTCCTCGACAAGGCAGGCCAGAAGGGGACCGGCAAGTGGACCGCGCAGGTTGCGCTCGATCTCGCGGTGCCGGTGCCGACGATTGCTGCCGCGATCGACGCTCGCGTTCTCTCCAGCATGAAGGACGAGCGCATGCAGGCGTCGAAGGTGCTCGGTGGCGCATCGCGGCCTGCGGCGCAAACGGATCGCAAGCAATTCATCAGCGACGTGCATGACGCGC
>DATBSF010000325.1:0-10962 GCA_036559905.1 Thermoanaerobaculia bacterium
TGCCGTTGAACGCCGTCGCCGGTCCTCGCGCCTCGAGGAGTCCGCGCACGATCATCGTCGTCTCGTGGCCGAGGACGTTGAGCGTCACGGGGTCGCCGAGGCGAAGGTGGTGGTCGAGCGCAAAGGTCATCGGAAGAATGATCGAGTCGTCTTTGAAGAGATCGAGATAGAACGCGGCAGCGTCCGGCGCCCCTTTGCTTTGGATCTCGGCGTAGCGGTAATCGCGGAAGTGGATGTCGCTGAGAAGATCGACCGCGAGAAGGCGAATGGGAACCTGCTCCGGTTCGATCATGCCGTCGACGTCGATGACGGGCGCGAATCGCACGCCGCGCCGCCAGAACGGCTGCAGCTTCAGCAGCAGATCTTCATCCAGTCCTGAATCGGACGCGATCTGATAGTTCGCGCGTCCGGAGACGGCATCGACCGATTCGCGAAACGCACGCAGCGCGCTCTGATTCGAAAGCGCGATCGCGACCACGACTCCGACGCCGACCGCGATGCCGAAAAGCGTCAGCAGCGTGCGCAGCTTCTCGCGCAACATCGGTCGAAAGACCAGCGCGCGGAAGACCATCAGCGGCGCACCCTTCCGTCTTCGATGTGAATTGTTTTGCTTCCGCGCGCAGCGGCGCGATCGGAATGCGTTGCCAGCACGATCGTCGGCTTCTCCTGTTCGTGAATCATCTTCAGCAGGTCCAGTACCGCTTCGCCGTTGCGCGAGTCGAGATTTCCGGTCGGCTCGTCGGCCAGCAGCAGGGGAGGGTGGTGGATGATGGCGCGTCCGATCGCGACCCGCTGCATCTCGCCGCCGGACAGCTCATTCGGAAAATGCCGCGCCCGCTCCGGCAAGCCGATCCTGTGGAGCACTTCATGCACTCGCTGCTCGATGTCGCGGCGTGGGACGCGCGCCAGCGACAGAGGGAACGCCACGTTCTCGAAGACATTCAGCGTCGGAATGAGATTGAAGAATTGAAAGACATAGCCGATCGCGCTGCGGCGCAGCATCGTGAGCTGTCGTTCATCGAGCGCCGATGTCTCCTCATCGCCGAGAAAGATGCGGCCGCGCGTTGGACGGTCGACGGCGCCGATCAGATTCAGCAGCGTCGATTTGCCGCTTCCCGACGCGCCCATGAGCACAGCGAATTCGCCGCTCGCGATCTCGAGCGAGACGTCATCGAGAACCTGCACCGGCGCGGATTCATCGCTGCCGGCGTAAATGTGCGTGACGTGATCGAGTCGGACCCGCATGCGGGCCGCGATTCTACCGGCACGTGATACGCTCACGCGCCCAGGAGGTACGCCATGGACGAGTCAACCAGGAAGGGCTCCGGCGCCGATTCCGGTGACGCAGAAGACCGTTTCGGCCGCGCCAAGGAGTATGTCGGCGACAAATACACAGCCGCCTCCGATGCGGTCAAGAACCAGTACAACCGCGTGCGCGAGAAGGTCGAAGACGCCGATTTTGGCGAGATCACCGATCAGGTCCGCGGCTACGTCCGATCCAACCCCGGTAAGGCGCTGCTGATCTCGATCGGCGTGGGATTTGTAATCGGATTGCTGCTCCGGCGGAGCGACAGCGACGAGGACTAGCGAGAGAGGAACACGATGGCGACCCCAGATGACAATCACGAACGATCGGCTGCTGGAATGGATTTCGACTATCCCATCAAAGAAAAAGCGTCGAAGTTAGGCAGCACGCTGGCGGAGAACGGGCCGGACGCACTTTTCGAGGAGATCGAGAACCTTCTTCCCGAATCGTGGCGCCAGCACATCACCCAATTCCCCATCGCCGCCGTCCTCCTCGGATTCGGCGTCGGGATGTGGCTCGGAATGAAAAAAGGCGATGAAGTCATCGCCGCCGGAACGTCGATGGTGACCGCTGCCGCGATGTCGAATGTCAGTCAGGCGATGGATCGTTTCGGAGGTTCGTCCGAGTAAGCGGTAAAATGGAGGGCGGTGGAGACGCAGCCGCTTCCTCTCGAGCTGCCCGAAGACGGCCATCATCACCTTTCTTCGCTGGCGGCTGAGGTTCATCGCACATACTTTTTCAAATGCCCGCCGCTGTCCGTGCGATGGGGCCAGAGAATCCAGCGCAAATCGCGGCGCAGCATCCGTCTCGGATCGTACAACCACGCTACAACTGAGATCCGCATCCACCCATCGCTAAATGCGCATAATATTCCTGCATTTTTTATACAGTCAATAATTCATCACGAATATCTGCATCATCTTCTGGGGCCGAATCACAATCGGCGTTTCCATTCGCACGAGCGGAAATTTCGCTACTTCCGCGAATCGAAGGAATGGATCCGCCGCAACCTCTTCCTGCTGCTCGGACGCCGTGTGCAGCGCAAAGACGGGATCGTGCGCGTGCCGACGCCGCAGATGGTGCTTTTTTAGTGCCGAGTGCCGAGCCGGATGGGCGGGCCTCGGCACTAGGCACTAGGCACTAGGCACTTTCTACACCGCCATCGGAAAGGTCAGGCTGTAGATGAACCGCCCGCGCTCGACGTCGAGCACGATCGACGAGCGATCGGTCGAGCTGATCAACGCGTTGTTCAAGTCGGCGAGCGAGCGCACCTGACTGCCATTGACGCCGACGATCGCATCGCCGGGTGCGAGTCCGATGTTCGCGCTGCGCGAGCCGCTGGCCACCTGATCGATCACTACGCCACGCGAATCGGTGGCGCGCAACCCGGCGATCTCCCACAGAATGCGGAGGCCGAGATCGCGCGGTGGCTCGGCGGGTTTGATCGTGATGGTGCGCGGCGAATTGTCGCGGAGAACAGTCAACTGAACCGGCTGGCCGCTCGGAATCGTCGATGTAAACGTTGCGAATGCTTCACGCGAATCGACCGGTTTTCCCTCGACCGCCGTGATCACATCGCCAGGACGCAATCCGGCCGTCTGTGCCGGCGATCCCACGAAGATGCGCGAGATGATCGCGCCGCGCGGCGCGCGGATCGCAAGCCGCTTTGCTTCCTCGGGAGTGATCGTGTTCGTGACGGCGCCGATCCAAGCGCTGTGCACCTGGCCGTATCGCAGCAGATCCTGAATCACCTTACGCGCACGATCGACCGGAATCGCGAAGCCGATGCCCTGGGCGTTTCCGAGGATCGCGGTGTTGATGCCGACCACGCGCCCTTCGATGTTGAGAAGCGGTCCGCCGGAATTGCCGGGATTGATCGACGCGTCGGTCTGAATGAAATCGGTGAACGTGCGCCCTTCTTCCTTCGAAGGAACCGATCGCCCGAGGGCGGAAACGACGCCGGTCGTGACTGTGCCGCTCAGACCGAAAGGATTTCCGACCGCCACGACTGTCTCGCCGATCATCAGATCGGAGGAAGTACCGACCGGCGCCGCCGTCAGGTTCTTGGAGTCGACGCGCAGAACGGCGAGGTCGCTATCGGGATCGACGCCGATCAACTTCGCGCTGACCTGCGTCCCGTCGCTGAAGATGACGCTGACGCGCGACGCGCCTTCCACGACGTGATTGTTGGTGACGATGATGCCGTCGGTCGACCACACGAATCCCGAGCCGAGCGATGTGTACGTGCGATTGCCTCCGCCGCCAAAGAATCCGAACGGATCGAAGAAGGGATCGGCCTGTCGGCGGCGGATCGTCGCTTCGGTCTGAATGTTCACGACCGAGGGCAGAACGTTGTGCGCGACGATGACGATCGGCGTCCGCCGCGATGCGCTGACGGTCGCCGGAATCGGGCCAACCTGCCGCGATCGATCAACGGTCTGCGATTCCGCGACCGGCTTGCAGGCGATGCTGATAAAAACGAGAAAGAGCGCAATTCGAGAATGCTTCATAGTCCTGATGTTACATTTCTACTGTTCCATGAAATTGAAGCTACTTTACAACCCGATGGCCGGACGCGGCCGCGCGAGGCATCACGTCCGTGAAGTCGAGCAGCATCTGCGCCAGCGCGGAGCGGAAGTCGACACATATGCCAGCACGAGTCCTGCGGATCTGACGCGAGCGGCGGCGGAGAGTTCCCGCGCCGGATTCGATCGGGTGGTGGTCTGCGGCGGCGACGGAACGCTCAACCTCGCAATCCGCGAATTCGACCTCGGCCGCGGAACGCTGGCGCTCGTGCCGGCGGGATCGGGAGACGATTTCGCAAAAGTGAACGGAATCCCGCGAACCGTTCGCGAAGCGTGTGACGTCGCGATCGACGGCCAGGTCCGCGAAGTCGACGTCGCACTCGCCAACAATCTCCGCTACGCCGGCGTCGCGGGCCTCGGCTTCGATTCCGAATGTGCCCGCTTCGCGCGCGAGCGTGTGAAGCTTCTGCGCGGATCGCCGGTCTACCTCTACGCGATCCTTCGCGTGCTGCCGAATTTTCGGCCGCGCCACGTGCGCATCGATGGTCGCGATGAGGAAGTCATGTTCGTGGTCTTTGGAAATTCGCCGCAGTACGGCGGCGGGATCAAGATCACGCCGGCGGCGTTACTCGACGACGGGTTGCTCGATGTGTGCATTGTGCATCGCACTTCGCGATTTCAGCTGCTCATGACGTTGCCGCTCGCTTACACCGGCGCGCATGTCAAGAAGCCGTTCGTGGAGATGCGCCGCGGGCGCGAGTTTCGAGTCGAATCGGAGACGACGATGGATGTCTACGCGGATGGCGAGCCGTTGACGACGACGCCCGTTACTTTTTCGATCGCGGATCAGAAACTGCGGATCGCCGTGCCGTCATCCTGAGCCGGGAACCTTTCTCTGTGCTCTCTGTGGTGAAGGGTTTCAGACTTCGTCGAAGAGACTAATCGATCAACGTAATCCCGCCGCGCTCCTGTTTCGTCGGGGCGCTGGCGGTCGACGTATCGATTCCGCGCGAAAGGAACAGATCGGTGTCCGCTTTCCCATCGGGCGTGAAGCCGATCACGAGATAGCGCGACGGCTGCTGCAGGTACTTGTAAGCATTGCCCCACGGATCGGAGAGCAGCGCCGCCGAGATATAAATCGGCGCGAGGTCCTGAAGGCGTACCGGCAGGCGGCCGTTGACCAGGTTGTACTTCTCGATCGCTTCGCCGATGTTCTGAATGCGCTCCATGGAGATCGCCTTGAGAGCCTCGACCGGAGCCGACGCTCGCGGCGTTTTGGTCCCAATCGGGCTGATCGAATTCAGCGGATTCTTGAACGACGTGACGATCGACCCGATCGCGATCGCCGCGAGCAGCAATACCAGCGGCAGCGGTACCGGAGTTTCCGCGACCGCCAGCTCGTCGACCGGCGCAGACGCCTCCGCGACAACTGCCGCTCCGCGCACTTCCTCGATCAGATCGCGCGTGAGCAGCTCGTACAACGCCTTGCTGGTATCGAACTCCGACAAGCGGCTCATCTCGATGATGTCGCTGACTATCCGCTTGCCGTCGAGCAGGTCGTAGATCTGCTTTTCTTCTTCCGAGATTCGGATTTTGTCGCCGCCGGCGCCCTTCCGCTTCTTCGACGGGCCGGCAGGCTCGAAGTCGACTTCATCGACGTCCTCGCCGCCAACGACGACAATCTCGTGACCGCTGCCCTTCTTGCGGAAGACCTGCTCCGGCGAGCGGATCCGCTTCTCGATGATCGGCCACTCGTCGATCATCCGGGCGCCTTCCATCAGAATCGACTCGGCGCTGATCGGCTGGACGTTGTCGCGGTCGTACTCGATCGTCGTTTCCTGCGAGAAGTGGTACTCGCCGTCCTTCCAGCGGAAGAGGCGATAGACGATCGAAAGGATTTGAAGCTGCAGTGCCTGTTTCAGCGAGTCATTCGAAATGATCTGGTAGTGCGTCAGGATGAATCCGAGGCGCTGCAGCGTCTCCTTCTGGATTTCGAGAGCGCGCGCGAGCTGATCCTGCGTCAGCATTCCGCTCTTCATCAGGACGTGGCCGAGGCGGGTTTCGAGGCGATGGCTTCCGGAATCCGCACCGACGACTTTTCCGTCGAGGAACGTCACCGTGACGTTGTCGTCCTTGCCGGTCAATGTCAGGACGCCGGTCTTTCGCTGCAAACCAATCAGCTGAAAGATGTCGGCGAGACTGAAATCCTTGAGAGTTCCTTCAAGAGCCATGTGGTTAGGCTACAACCTTCCGGCGATAAATCGGCAGAGTCATGAAAAACCAGGTCAGGACGGCAATTGCGACAGCGAGAACCCGCACGATCATTTTCGGCAATTCACCGGGAGCGAGCACCGGCGCGAGACGACCGACCAGGATCGCGAGGCAAACGGCCAGCAGGAACACAAACAGACCGAGGAACCCTACGATGGTGCGGCCTTCCAGCAACTGTGCGGAACCGGGGAGAAATGTCGCGAAGAACTTGTTGCGTCGCATCATTCCACTCTGATGCTGCCCGACTTCTTCGAGCTTGCTGCGCTTGGTGGCCACTGAAACACCGTCGCGCTTCAGATAGATGTGGATGCACTGCGTGCAGTACGTCGTGCTCTCGCGTGCGGACTTGCAGCGCGGGCAGAACGTGCGGCCGCACTTGATGCAGGAACCCGCGAGTCCGGCACGCCGGCGTTTCAACAACACCAACGGGGCCAGGACAGCCGCAAACACACCACCCAGCGTGATCGGATTCTGCGCGCTGGTCATGATGTCGAAGAACGAGTAGTTCCCGAACTGCGTCGTCGCAACGCCGCGCTTCGCAATGCTGGACGAAACGGTCCACGCTTCGGAAATCGGCGGGCGGTACATGACGACGACCGGCGACGGCGGGCTGGGTGGATTGGACGTGATGCGCTCAATGGCTGCGCGATCGATCCGCTTCGCCTGATCGAGCTTCTGCGCCTGCTCGTCGAACTTGTTGAACGAGCCGCTGGCGATCGAGTGATTGTAGAAAGCGATCGCGAGATGCGGATCGAGCTCCTCCGCTCGCTGATATTCGTTGATGGCCGCCGCCAGATCCCCTTCCAGGAAATGGAGGTTGCCAAGGTTGACGTGCGCGCCGGCGTTGTCGCGGAGCTCATTCGACTTCCGGTAATGCACCGCCGCCTCGGGCTCGTTACCTTCCTGCTGATGCAGATTGCCGAGGAGCAGATGGATCGTCGCGCTGTCCGGAACGAGCGTGGCCAGGTCCTGCAGACGCCGGAGCGCTTCCGGCTCATAGCTCTGCTCGTCGCTCGCGATCGAAGCCATCACAACCGGTCCGTCCACGCCGGCGATCCAGTGCGCCGTGAGGTCGAGGATGACGGGCGCCGCGGCGATGATCAGCGCGAAGACGATGATGAGAACGCGCTCGACAACGCCGGCGTAACTGAAAAAGATGATGAACCAGTAGAAGAGGAGCCACATCGGACCGAGCCACAGGAAGAGCGGCAGGAAAAGAAAAGCAACTGCCAGCACCGTCACCGCGCCGCCGCCCATCCGTGCGCCGAGCATTTCGCGGAAGTCGTGCGCCATCGAGCGGCCATAGCGAATGAACAACGCGATCGCGAAGATCATCCCGGTCAACGTCAGCGCCGACGTGATTACGATCAGCGAATCGGAGCGGCTCAGAAGGCGTGAGCGATACTTCTTCCAGATGTTCGCATAACCCCCGAACGCCGTCGGAATCGCTTTCGCCCAGTTCTTCTGCTCCGACGCCGCTTCTGCTTTGCTGAACGCGATCGCGGGTGACGTCGGATCGAGTTGATCGGCGGTCTTGCTGCCCCAATCGGCGACGGCTTTGTTGCCGCGCTTGGCCGCCTGTCGTGAGAGTGCCGCTGCCGATTCTGCGTACAGCGGAAAATTCTTGATGGCGTACGACTTTCCGACTTCGACGAGCTCGTTCGTTTTCTTGTTCGCGCCGTCGACGTCACCGGCATCGATGGCGGCAGTCGCCTGAGGCCAGATGTCTCGTGGCGCAGGTTGGTCCGCGAGTGCCTGGACTGCTCCAAGGCACACCCACACAAGTACCCAAACCACCAGCCGCCGTTTCATCTACAGGCTTTTCGTGCGTTGGACGAATGCGAGCTTCAATTCTCCCAGATGCGTGGTCAGAAAGTCTTCTTCGTCCGGCGTCAAATTGCCGGCCGTCTTTTCGTGGAGCATCGTGAGTATCTCGATCATTTGCCGGGCCGCGCCAGCATCCACCGTTGGTTTGCTTGGCTCGTACGGATTGCGCAGCATGCCCAGCGACATGTAGGCCTGCGCAATCAGCGGCTCGACGAAGTGACTGAAAGCTGTGCCCGGATTCTGGGCTTTGTCCGCGAGGGTTCGGCGACGATCGCCTCCGGGCGGCGGACCTTCCATGCGGCTGCGCCTTTCCCCAGCGGGTTGCTGCGGGGGCTTCGCGGCAGGTTTTTCCGGCGTTGGCGGCGCCGCGGGTTCTTCCATCCTCGTGAAGGACGGCTCGGACGGGCGAATGTCCTTGCGAAACTCCTCGCGAATGTCCCCCTCCGGCGTGAAGATCCGTTTATCGGTGACCTTGATTTGTTCTTTTTGAGGACTCTTTTCCTTTGGCAACTCGATCTCCATTGGAATCAACAGTTTGGAATCTTATCACGCCGGAGCGAGCGTCCAGGCCGTCGATTCTCGACTGCGACGATACTGCGCTACGGTTGCTGGCGCAACGTGCGGATGATGGCGCGGTGCACACTCGGATCGGTGGCGATTCCCTGATGGCCATCGCAGACGATCATGGCGTCGCTTCCGCCTTCGGCGCTGCTGATCGGGACAGTCCCGTCGCCGGGCTCGAACAGAAGCTTCTCGAGGTTGCGCTCCGTGGGCGACAACTCGTTCGGATAGAACGCGAAGGTGCCGTCGCGCCGCATCAAAACGCGACGCGCGGTCGCGACGCAATCGCCGGCGATGACTGAAACGTGGACGCTCGCCGGCATGCGATGGCTCTTCAACTCGTCGCGAAGCTGCCGCGCGCGAATGAGCTGCTGCGGCCTCACGCGTTTGATCCCCTTCCATCCATCGGCGGTCCACAGATCGCGATCGATCGGATGGCCGTCTTCGTCGACGAGAAATCGTCCGTCTTCTGGCATCAGCTCAGCGACGAACGGCCATGTCTCCACCATTTCGGCCGTGAAAACGCGGCGGATGAAGCGCTCGGGTTTGACCACGACGCGAAACGCGTCGACTACTCCGCGCTGCGTCGGCGCGACGAGGACGAGATGATCGACGGTCGAAGCGCCGGCACCTAACTTCACGTACGTGAGCGCGACGATCGCTCCGGCGGAATGCGTGATGATGTCGACTTTTCCATCGCCGCGAACGCGATTCACGAGCTCGTCGAGCTTCATGGCGTTCTCGCGCGCGCTGAGGCGCCAGTCGTAGTAGAACGGAAAGACGTCGCGATCGGGCGTGTACGCGCCGAACTTCCGCAGGCCTTCCATCAACTGCCATCCGATGTTGACGGGCCCTCGCGACCCGACATATCCGTTCGGGATGAGCCGGTCGTGTCCAACATTTCCTGCGTCATCGATGGGCAGATCGAGATCGTCGTCGTAGTGCGTCTGAAAAGTTGCGCGTCCCGTTCCCCAGACATAGCGTTGCGTCACGGGGTCGAAGAGTCGTGTGACGCCGAATCCTGGAACAATGATCGCCGGCCGCGGCGGAGCACCGTAGCTCTCGGCAATGGTTCGGAGGTAGCCGCGTCGAGTTGCATCTGTAGTGCAACTCAGGCTAATGATCGCGGCGACGGACGCGATGCGAATCTTCCACATTCTCGAATTCAACCAATTCAACACCGGCTCGGTGCACCAGATGTTCCAGGCCGCGACCGGATTGCGCGAGCGCGGACATCAGGTGACCGTCATCAGCCGGCCGGATGAAACGTTAGAGCGCCGTTGTCATGAAACACGCGTCGACTTCGTCGGATTGCGAATGCGCAATCAATTCGATCTGAACAGCGTGCGCAAATTGCGGGCGCTCATTCGCGAACGCAATCCGGACGTGATCCACGTGCACAAAGGCGTCGCGCATGCGCTCGCGCTGGCGGCCATCTGGGCACGCCCCCGACCGGCGTTCATCGTCAATCGCGGCGTTTCGTTTCCCCTCGACATCTGGAACCGGGGAAAGTTCCGATCCAGACGCGTCGATCGCATCGTCACGGTCTGCGAGCAGATCCGCCAGGTTGTCATCAAGTCCGCGAAGCTCCCTCGGGAAAAAGTCGTGGTGGTCTATGCCGGAACCGACATCGACCTCTTCGATCCCGAGAGATGGGACCCGCGCGCATTTCGAGCGGAGAAGAGCATCGATTCCGGCAAGTTTCTCGTCGCGCAGGTTGGTGTACGCGATTGGAAGGGCTGGAAGGAGTTGATCGACGCGACCGCGGAAGTGTCGCAATCGCATCGGGACGTGCAACTCGCACTGATCGGCTGTCGCGATCAATCCGAAGCGGCGAAGGTGAATGCGTATGCGAGCGCGCGGGGAATTGGCGATCGCGTCACCGCCGTCGAGTATCGGACCGATATGCCCAGCGTTTTTGCGGCCTGCAATCTCGTCGTCGATGCCTCGTGGGCCGGAACGGGAATCACGGGAACGATCCGCGAAGCGATGGCGATGCAGAAGCCGGTGATCGCGACCGATTGCGGCGGCAACGGCGAGCTCGTGTCGTCACGGGATGTCGGCTGGCTGATTCCAACGCGCAACGTGAAGGCGCTCGCCGATGCAATGCGCGACGTTCTCGATCATCGCGATCGTGCGAGCGCCGTTGCGCGCAACGCACGACGTCATGTCGTGCGCGGATTCTCCAAGGAGCTGCGGATCTCGAGGCTGGAAAATCTGTACGAGTCGATCGTCGACTTACGGTTTTAGAAGATCGATCGGCACGCCGTTCTGCGGAGTCACCGTCAGCAGGCTGTAATGCCATCCGCTGATGTCGCGCGTTGCGACAGCGTGGACGCGGGCCTCGCCCTTCGGACCGTGTATCGGGAAAACGAAATCGGCGTTACCGCCATTGGCGTCGACGTTGACGTTGCCGCTAACCCAGATGCCGGTTTCCATCGGCGTGCCGAGGGCGGCGATGACGCGAGGATC
>DATBSF010000326.1:0-11609 GCA_036559905.1 Thermoanaerobaculia bacterium
TCGCGCGATCACGCATCTGCGTCGCGGGATCGAGCTGGTGGAGCAGGTGCGCGGCGCCGATCCGAAATGGCGTGCCCAGGCCTACGTCGGCCTTGGAACGGCATTGATGATGCGAGCGCGGCCGCTGCCGGTCGGTGCCGAACGGACCGCCGAGATCAACAACGCGATCGCGCAGTTTCAGCACGCGCTCGCGATCGATCCGAATGCGCCGCACGCGAAGAACAACATTCTTCTCGCGCAGCAATGGCTCAGCGCGGGCGGAGCTGCTCCACCGTCTCCCCAATCGCCCGCCGGACCGCCTCCGCGCTAGACATTTGCGGGTGCCAGCCCAGGGCTTCCATGCGATGTGTGTCGAGCCGCACCTGCGGAACATCGCCCGGCCATCCGCGCGAGCCGCCGGTGTAATCGATGCGCACGTTATCGAGACCCATCGCTGCGATCGTCCAATCGGCGATCTCGTTGACGGACGTCGAACCGGCGACGGCGAGATTGAAGTAGTTGACGCTGTCTTTGGCGCGCTGATGTCCGAACATCATGCCGTCGAGACAATCTTCGACATGGACATACGGCTTCGATTGCCGGCCGTCGCCGAGAATTTCGAGGCGGGTGGGGTCGCGCAGGAGTTTCAAAACGAAATCGTGGATGACACCGTGCGTTGGAAAAGGTCCGGCGATGTTGCCGAATCGATAGATCCAGCTTCGGATGCCGTAGTTGCTCGCGAAGGCCGTGATCAACGTCTCGCACGCGACTTTGCTCGCCGCGTACAGCGAGATGGGAAGGATCGGGCCGTAGTTCTCCGGAGTCGGCATCACCCGCGGCTCGCCGTAGATCGCGCCGCTGCTCGAAAAGATCAACTCCTTTGTTCCGGCGATTCGCATCGCCTCGAGGATGTTGTATGTGACGAGCGTGCCGCCTTTGAGATCGAAGTCGGTGTATTTCGTCCCG
The DNA here is from genome assembly GCA_036559905.1 of Thermoanaerobaculia bacterium. Lineage (GTDB taxonomy): Bacteria > Acidobacteriota > Thermoanaerobaculia > Gp7-AA8 > Gp7-AA8 > Gp7-AA10. The sequence goes on from DATBSF010000326.1 coordinate 946, forward strand.
AAGCTGATGTCGCTGTTGGCGGCCAGATGCCACACGAGATCGGGCCTGATCTGCTGGAAGAGCGCGACGACACGCTCGCGATCGAGCAGATCGAATTCGTGAAAATGAAAATTCGAATTGCCCGCCGAGCGCGCGATGAATTCGCGTTTGCCGAGAAAAAAATTGTCGATGCCGTGAACCTCGTGTCCGCCTTTGAACAATCGAGGAAGCAGATTCGTCGCGATGAAACCCGCCGCGCCGGTTACTACGATCTTCACGCCAGCGCCTTTCGCGTGCGCTCGAGATCTTCGGGTGTGCCGATCTCGAGGAAATTCTGATCGATGACTTCACACGCGAGGCGCCGTTCGACCGCCAGTCGCGGGAAAACAATTTCCTCGAACGAGGTTTTGTCGCCGAGCCAGTCGATCACGCTCGATGGCATCACGCAGAATCCGGCGTCGATGTACGGCAACTCCGGCGCGCGCTTGTCGAATCGGATGACGCGATCGCCGGCGATGTCGGTGTTGCCGGCGGAGATCCGCGGATACACGGCCAGGCACGGATCGCTGTGTTCGCGCACGAACCGATCGTAATCGAAGCGGCGCAGAACATCGCCGTAGGTCAGCAGAAAGCGATCGCCGAGGAGGTGGCGCGCCTGGCGGATCGCGCCGCCGGTGCCGAGCGGCTGGCGCTCGCGGGAGTACTCGATGTGAACGCCGAAGCCCGCGCCGTCGGCGAAATGTTTTTCGATCAGCTCGCTGCGATAGCCGGTCAGCAAAACGAAATCGTGAAGGCCGCGCTGCGCGAACGACTCGATGACGAATTCGAGAAACGGGCGATCGCCGATCGGCACCATCGGCTTCGGCAGATCGCGCGCGATTTCCCCGAGTCGGGTGCCGAGGCCGCCGGCGAGAATCGCGACTCTCATCGGATCGTACGCGCCCTCCACAGCCGCTTGAATGTCCAAAGCGTGCTCTTGAATCGCTGCAGCGTCGATGCGCCGATGCGCTCGCGATATTCGATCGGAATCTCCGCGACGCGATACCCGCGGCGATGCGGAATGATCAGCATGTCGACCGGCAGCGCGGGGCCGTTCGGGTCCCACGCGATCGCGTCGATCATCGATTTGCGATACGCGCGCATTCCGCTGTGCACATCCGTCGTCTTGATTCCGTGCAGCAGGCGCGCGGTCCACGCGAAAACGCGATTCGCGATGTAGTTGGAAAACGGCATCGCCTTCGGCCGTTTCGCGAGTCGCGTGGCATTCACGAGGTCGAAACCATCCTCGATCATATGCACCAATTGAGAGATCGCTTCGACAGGATACGTGTCGTCGCAGTCGAGCGTAATGACGACGTCGCCGCTCGCGTCGCGGACCGCGCGATCCATCGCCGGGCCGTAACCCTTCGGCGGAAATTGCTTGAAGACTCGGCAGCCGAGCTCCGTCGCGATCTCGGCGGTGCGATCGCGGCTCGAATCGACCAGGAAGATTTCCGCATCGGGAACGACGCGGCGGATGTCTTCGACGACCTTAGCGACCGCGCGCTCTTCGTTGAGCGTGATCATCGAGACGGTGACCTTCATGCGCGCCGCGCCTCGAAGATCATCTGAAACGCGAGCAGACCGGGCCAGAGTCGCGCGACGACTCGCTCGACCGGATAGGCAGTCTTCAGATAGAGCTTGTACGGCTTCGACTCGAGAATCGCGGCTGGATCGCCACCTTCGCCGCCGCCTAACATCTTCTTCGCGAGTGGAACGAATGGCCTCGCGAGTCCCGGGTTGTACGTTCTGCGGATCGGTTTGTATCCGGCGGAGCGCAGCATCTCGATCGCACTGCGCCGCGTGAAGAATCGCAGATGCGTGCGATCGAGCACGCCGCTGTCCTGATATCGAAATCCTCCGAAGAGGAGGCCGAGGCGAACGGACCACAAGCCGACATTGGGGAGCGAGACGATGACTGTGCCATCGGGCTTCAGCAGATCGGCGTATTTTTTCAAGACGCCAACCGGCCAGGCGAGATGCTCGAGCACATCGGCGAAGATGATCGCGTCAAACTTTCCGACCTTCGGCAGAGCCTGAAGATCAGCTTCAATGACTTCGCCGATGCGCGTACGCGCGACCGCGACGGCGTCGGCATTCGATTCGATTCCTACGACGCGATTGCCGCGCTGCTGGATGAATTGGGATGTCGTCGCGAATCCGCAGCCGACATCGAGCACGTCTTTTCCTTTGCGATCGCCCCACAGGCGCAGCAGGCCCCAGTTGACGTCTTCGTAATAGGCGTAAGGGGCCGATTCATCCATTGCGCAGTTCAGACGCGAGCGCCAGCGCGCGCTCGACGCAGACGTCGGAGTTGATGTAATCGAATTGTGCGAATCGGCCTAACAGACGCAAGCCTGTCGCGGCGATCGCGTTCCGCAAAGCCGTGACGTTCTTCGTGTAATCGACGTCGTACACCGGATAGCCGTACTGGAATCGCACCACGCGCCGATAGACAACGTTCGATGCATTCACGAAGCCGATGCTCTCCAGCTCCCTGATCGTGCGCTCGAGGATCTGATCGTCGGCCAGCTCCCACACACCATCGCCGGCATTAGCGGTGATCTCCGCCATGATCGCCGATCCGCCCTGCGGCACGTTGCGTGGGCTGAATGCCTGCGGAAACGAGATGCGATGAAAAAGGATCCCGGGATCGGGAATGTAGACCGCCGTGTATTGATGATCCGCCTCGCCGCGCACTCCCAACAGAACATTGATGAGCGAGTTGTAGCGAAGCTTCGCCGCGGATTCGCGCGCTTCCTTCGGCGCGTCGCGCCAGATCGTCAGCAGCTCGTGGATCGGAATCGTCGAGACGAGCGTGTCATACGCGTGACCATCCACGACCCATTTCTTACCCGCGCGAGAAACCTCCTTCACGGGATGCGACGTGGTGATCTTTCCGCGCACATTCTTCGCGAACGCGTGCACGATCGCCTCATAGCCCCCCTCGGCCGGATAGTAAAAGTGCAATTGATGCAGATAGCCTTCAGTAGGAATCCCGATCGATGACTTGAGGACATCCTGCATCGGCGGCTTCGGAATCCGCGACACGAATTCGAGTCCGATCTTCCACGGATCGTAATTCCATATCTTGCGGTTGTACGGGATGAAGTATTTGTCCGAGATCCCTTCGCCGAACGTCGCATAAGACCATTGTGCAAGGCTTGTCGGCTTCTCATTCGCGTGCGGATTGACGATGTATCCGTAAATGCACTCGAAGTTGTCTTCCTTCGGCAGCGACGCGAGATCGTTCTCGAACGGATACTTGACCAGCCTTCCCTTGAACCAGATTTTGTTCTCGCGGCGGCGCTGCTGGACGTTTTCGCCGAGCGCGCTCACCATCAGGCTCAGAATTTCCTTGTTCTTGCTGAACATGATGTGCGGGCCGGCGGCGTCGAACGTAAACCCCTGATCGATGATCGAGCCGCACAGGCCGCCGATCCGCTGCCGCTTCTCCAGGACTTCTACGTTTTCATCGAGGTGGGCAGCGAGAGAGATTCCCGAAATGCCGCCGCCCAGAATGCCGATCAAGCGCTCTCCCGCGCGGCGACGGCGAGCGATTGCGATGCGGAGAGAAATCCGTGGCCGATCTGCGCGATGACTTTCGTGCCTTCCGGCTCGATGGTGTAGTGCATGCGCGGCATGCCGTGAGAGGCCATGAATCTCTCGAGATCCGCATGCTGCTTCGGTGAATAGAGCATCAGGAATCCGCCACCGCCCGCCCCGATGACTTTTCCGCCCAGGACACCGAAGCGCTTGCGGACTTCGTCGTAGATCTCATCGACGCGCGACCAGGTGATCTTCGAAGACAGTTTCTTCTTGTTCTGCCAATGCTCGTCGAGGAGCTGTCCCCATCGATCGAAGTTGCTGTTCTCGATCGCTTCGAGAATGCGGTGACCGAGCTCTTTGATGCGATGCAGACTGTCCGCGACGCGCGAGTGATCCACGCTGTCCTTGCGCTGCATCGCCTGGTTCTGATCGACGAGGACTTCCCGCGCATCGCGCTGCGAGCCGGTGTAGTAGATGTGCGTGTGCGCGACGAACTCCGCGATGTCGCCGCTGCTGGGAGCGAGCTGACGCACAGCGACCTTGCCGTCGCGCTCGATCTCGAGCACCGTCAATCCGCCATACGCCGCCATGTATTGATCTTGTTTTCCGATCCCTTCCTTCAGAATATCGAGCTCGATGTGACACGCCTCTTCCGCCAGCTTCTGCAGCGGGACGTAATCGCGCCGGTCGTGATGCAGCGCGTTGAGCAGACCGACGAGATAACAACTCGACGATCCAAGCCCCGTTCCCGCGGGAAGATCTGCGATGGACGCGACTTCAAACGCATTCTCGATTCCATGTGCTTTGAGGGCCTCACGCGCCAGCTCGTGCTTCAGGTCCCCGACGTTCTCCACCACTTCGGCATGCGAATAGTGAAGTCGGATCTGATGGCCGACCACTGGACGGTTGACCGCGACGTACATGTACTTGTCGAGGCCCATCGCGAAAATGAATCCGCCGTGATGCGAGTAATACGACGGCAGGTCCGTCCCGCCTCCGCCTAACGTGACCCGAAATGGCGTGCGTGTGACGATCACAGATGGAATCCCGCCGCCGCAGCGTCGGTGTAGAACATCTTCACGGTGTCGAGCGACAACTCTTCAAGCGGTTTTCCGACCATCGCCAGCTTCTTGAGGATGTCGGACGTGACGGTGATGATGTGGCAGCCGCAAGCGTCGGCCTGAAAGATATTGAGGAGCTCGCGCGGGCTGGCCCACAGCAGTTGCGCCTTCGGTTTCTTCCGCACGATCGCCGCCGCCTCGGTCATCAGCGGAACGGGATCGCGCCCAGTGTCGGCAATTCTGCCGGCGAAGACGGATACGACCGCCGGCACTTTCGCATCGACGGCATCGACAACGCAGCGCACTTGATCGAGCGTGAGGATCGCGGTGATGTTGAGTTTGATGCCGGCGGCGGAAAGGCGGCGGATGAGATCGATCGATGAATGTCCACGAGTATTGGTGATGGGAATCTTCACGAAAACGCCGTCGCCCCAGGTCGTGATCAATTTGGCCTGGCGCTCCATCTCATCGAATTCGTCGGCGAAGACTTCGAATGAGATCGGCATTCCGCTGACTGCCTTGAGTGCGTCGCGCGCAAATGTCTCGTAATCCTTGATCCCCGACTTTCGCATCAGCGTCGGATTGGTTGTGAAGCCTTTGACCAGACCGCCGTCGCGCGCGGCGATCATGTCGCGAATGTCCGCGCCGTCGGCGTACAGGTCAATCTTTAGACTGTGGGCCATTCAACGATGTTTGCCGGACGAGGGTGCGCACGAAGTGATCGAGATCACGACAGACGAGATCGGCCTTCTGCGCGCCTCTCTTCGAGCTCGAGTGCTCATATTCTAACAGTGCGGTGCGAGTCCCGGCGCGCCGGCCGGTCTCGATGTCGGTGTCCACATCGCCCACAAACCAGGACTCCGCGAGGTCGATGTCGTACTTTCGCGCCGCGTGCAATACAAAGAAAGGATTCGGCTTCCGGCATTCGCACCGATCCTCGGACTTGTGGAAACAGTAGAAGAATTCGCGAATCGGAGGGTCACCGAGTTTTTCGAGCAGCTCGAGATGCACTGCGTGCAGCGATGCGACGGTCGTGAGTCCTTTGGCGGCGTCCGGTTGATTCGAGATCACGAAGATCATCCAGCCATTCTCCGCGGCTCGACCGAGAGCGTCGCGAGCTCCAGAACGGACGCGAACATCCGCGGGCGTTCGGGGAGCTCCCCAACCTTCCGGATAGTGCACGAGCTCATCGAGGACGCCATCACGATCGAGAAATATCGCGCGATTCATTGGAATGGCACGTGGGTCGTCGGCGGCGCGGCGGCGTCGAGCGTCACGCCTGGAGGCGGCTGTTGAAAGAGACTGCGGATTCCCGCGGGCACGATCATGACGCCCAGCGCGCGAGGAGATACGGCGCGAAGATGCTGACCGCGCTTCAATCGCAGCGCACTGGCGGTCATCGGAATTCCGTCGACAGTCAATTGAAGATCGCTCTGTCGAGATCTGGTGAGATCAACGCGCGTGTTGCGGCTTTCGAAAGTGCCATACGCCAGTGGATTGCGAAACCACGGATGCATCGACAGCGCTTCGGACGCGTACGCGCGATAGAGACCGGTCGCCGGCACGATCCACTCCGCCGATCCGCCTGCGCTCAACCGAGCGCTCATTCCCGACAGCCAGAGATTGCGCCATACCGGCAGATAGTGCGATGTCGCAAATGCCGCCGTCTGCGGATGCAGTCCGAGCCACACATAGGCATTGTGATCCGTAATGATCGCATTGGGTGGTTCGCGGCGAGGGTCATAAGACTCGAAAAGACCCTTCGATTCGAGACTCTGCACCAGCTTCGGAAGAAACCAGTAGCGATACGCGGGACGCCTGCGCAATGCCCAGCCGACACCGTCGAAAACTTTTCCGTCCTGCGGCGTGAGGCGATCGACCTCGCGCATGATCAGATCCTGATACGCGAGGTCCGCTTCTTTTCCGCGAAAGACCGACGCAAAGATGTTGACGCCGGACGCCAACACGAGAACTGCTGCGACGGCCGACCATCGACGCAGAGTCAATCGCTCGATCTCCGCCGCGACGAAGGGAAGCATCAACAGAATCGTGATCTCGAAGTGGTAGGTGTAGACGAACTTCATGATCGCGATGAAGAGAATGTTGCCGATCTGCAGAATCGCGAGCTGGAAAAGATGATCGGGACGTGCGATCAACGCGCGCACGACTCCGATCGTGCCGAGAACGAGGATGCAGATCGTCGCCACGTCGACTGACGCAGGATCGAACGTATGCGTCAGCGGCCGCCACCCGATCACGCCCGCGAGACGGTGCAGAAAAACGCCGCCGGTTCCCTCCGACAATTTGTCGCCAAGGTAGTTTTCAGTCCAGACGCGGCGGAAGGCGATCGATGCGCTGTGCGTCGCGAAGAAATACAGCGAGCAAAGTGCGAACGTCGCGAGCCCGCCCGCAATGACCGCGATGCGCGAGCGCTTGAACAGCCACAAGAACACCGTCAGCGCTAGCAACGGTCCGAGGCGGATGTTTGCGAAGCCGGCGAGGCAGAGTGCGGCGCCGCCCTCGAAGTCTCGATTGCTCTGCAGGAGAACCAACGCGAGTACATACAGCGCGCAGCCGAGCGAATCGATCCGGTATTCGACAGCCGGCAGCATGAACATCGAGCTGCACAGGGCGAGCGCGATCGCGCCTAACCGCGACATGAGTGAGATGCCCGCGCGCCGCATCCATAGTGAGAGCAGCGCGAACGTGGCGAGCCACAGCACCACCTGCGCCCAACGCATTGCGATGATCGCCGACGAGCCCGGCGAATCCACAAGAGACGCGGCCGGCGCAAAGACGAACCATTGCAGCGGCGTGTGGTGCTCCCAGAAATCGCGGTAAGGGACGAGGCCCTGACGGACCCAGTCGGTCGCGCGAAAATATTCGATCTCGTCCCAGTTGAGCGGATGCAGCCAGCCGAGGGAGAGGCTGCGCGCCGCGGCGGCGATGACGATCAGCATGCCGGCGAAGCGAGCCCGCGACACGATTGAGTATACGATGTCAGCGATGTCGTTCAGCCGCACGTTTCTCGACGAGACTGTCGATATCGTCCGCCGAATCGATGCCGCTGCGGTCGATCGGCTCGCCGAAGCGCTCGCGAAAGTGCGTGACGGCGGCGGCCGTCTCTTTATCGTCGGGGTGGGCGGGTCGGCAGGGCACGCGAGCCATGCCGTCAACGATTTCCGCAAGATCTGCCGCTTCGAAGCCTACACGCCGACCGATAACGTCTCCGAGCTCACGGCACGCGTCAACGACGAAGGATGGGAGAGCTGCTTCGCGGAATGGCTGAAGATCTCGCGCGTCGAGAAGCGCGATGCGATTCTCGTTTTCTCTGTCGGCGGAGGTAATGTCGAGAAGAACATTTCCGTCAATCTGGTGCGCGCCATCGACGAAGCCCGCGATCGCGGCGCGCGTATCTTCGGCATCGTCGGAAAAGACGGCGGGTACACGAAGAAAGTCGCCGACGAATGCATTGTGATTCCTACAGCGTCACAAGAGCGTATTACGCCGCACACTGAAGGTCTGTGCGCGGTGGTCTGGCATCTCATTGTGAGTCATCCTGCACTGAAGGCGGCGCAGACCAAGTGGGAGTCGGTGCGATAGACGGCCAATCGGCTTTCGAGGAGATGACTCCTCTCGAGCGGATGACGGCCGATGCTGTCATCGGCTTGATGCTGTGGATCGCCGTCAACTGGATCCTGGCGCTGACACATGCGTTAAACCGCGTGACTCTGTCGATCGCAGCAGCTGTTTTCGTGATCGCAGCGGTCGCCGCGCTCCGGCGGCGCTTCCGGCGTCCGCGTTTCGATCCCGTGACGATCGCCGTTCTGATCCCGATCGCAATCTGGATTTGTTATGTCTTATGGCGCGGCGTGATTCTTCCGCCAGACAATCACGATGCGCTCGCCTATCACCTGCCGAAAGCGGCGTTCATCGCGCAGACTCACGGCTACGACTACTTCGTCACCGGCGACCCTCGGGTCACGGTGCTGCCGGCAAATTACGAGCTGCTGCTGAGCGATGTAATGATCCTGACCGGAACCGATCACATCACCGAGTGGCTGGGCACGCTCTTCTACATTCTCTTTCTAATCGCGACCGGCGCCTGCATCCAGCGGTGGTTCGGATCGGGTCCGCAGGTCGCGGCGTGCATCATCGCCACTGCCGCCACGCCGGTGCTCCTCCTGCACAGCGGCGCTGACAAGAACGATCTGATGACATGTTTCTTCGCGGTCACCGCGCTCCTTTGGGGAGCGCGTTGGGTAGTCCATGGCGGCACGGTGCCGTGGGTTTTGACAATCGTCTCGCTCGTGCTCGGCGGCGGCACGAAGCCGCACGTGGCTGCGGTGCTGGTGGGGCTTGCGCCTTTTTTCGCGATGCGCGTGATCCGAGAACGGCGTATCGCTTGGCGTGATCTCGCGCTCACGACTGTATTCTCGATTGTGGTCTTCGCCGTCGGCGGAGGCGCGGTCTACGCCTACAACTTCGCGCACGCGCACACGGCCGATGCGGCCATCGGCGCGACACCGAATTTCGTCGGCTATGGCGACTGGGCGAACCTCTGGCGTTTCCCGTACATGGCTCTGGCCGAGCCGTTCTCGCGCGAGCCGCTCGCCGTGTGGGTCCCCTGGAGACAGGAGTTCTGGTTCTGGCCGCGTTATGAATTGTTCTTCTCGGGCTTCGGTCCGCTTTTCACGATTCTCGTGTGCGCGATTCCGTATTGCCTCTATCGATTTCGCGATCGCATTCGCCGCGTCGACAGGAGCGAGCGATTTGTCTTTTGCATGGCGGCATTGATCGCGGCGTTGTTGATCATGCCGCTGCAATTCCGTCCGGTCGGATTCTTCGGCGGCCTGCCGAGATTCATCGCATTCATCATTCCGGCCGTGATGGCGTGCAGCCTCGCGCCACTTATCGAGCGACTGCGTGATCGGCCGGTAGCAGCGCGCGCGTGCCTGATCGCGCTCGCGATCTACTTCGCCTACGAGGGGTTCCAGTGCGGGTATTACGATCGATTTTCTCCATGGGTGTATGCGAAACGTATCGCGAACGAGCCGGGCGCGCGATGGATCTGGATCAGCCCGTGGCGCGCGGGAAACTATCTCGAGCGCAATGCCGGGCCGAACGACGTCGTGGCCATCGATTGCGATTTCGACACGTGGATTTATCCCGCGATGGGCGAGCGCCATAGCCGGCGCCTCGAGTTCATTTCGCATCAGACGCTGCAGATCCCACCCGACGCGCAGTGGGTGATGGTCGATCGCACGTGGAATCTCATCTGGCGAAGTCCGGCGTTGACGGACATGAGCAAAGCGTTCGAAGCGATGTTTGCCGGGCGGCCGAGCGAAGAAGACACGCGCGTGATTCGCGCACTGCTCAATGATCCGCATTGGCAGTTGGTCTATTATCGGCCGAGGCTCAATCAGGCGGTGTTCCGGAGAAATGGCTAAAGAAAAAGGCCGTTGGGTTTGAGCCCAACGGCCTTTGTAGAATTTATCCCGGCGGCGTCCTACTTTCCCACGCAGTTACCCACGCAGTAACATCGGCGATGCGGAGCTTAACTGCCGTGTTCGAAATGGGAACGGGTGTGACCTCCGATCTATGACCACCGGAAACTTATAATCATAGAAACAATGAATACGGGTTGTAGTGAAGCTCTTATGCAGTGACTGCAGATGTCATGATGATCAAGACACTTTACGAGCAAGCCAAACGACCGATTAGTACTGGTTAGCTGAGTGCCTCGCGGCAACTTACACATCCAGCCTATCAACGTGGTGATCTACCACGGGTCTTCAGCGAGAACTCATCTTGGGGTTGGCTTCTCGCTTATATGCTTTCAGCGATTATCCTTTCCCGACTTAGCTACCCGGCGATGCCGCTGGCGCGACAACCGGTACACTAGAGGTCGGTGCTTCCCGGTCCTCTCGTACTAAGGAAACCTCCCCTCAATTCTCGTGCGCCCACAACAGATAGGGACCGAACTGTCTCGCGACGTTCTAAACCCAGCTCACGTACCGCTTTAACCGGCGAACA
>DATBSF010000327.1:0-12616 GCA_036559905.1 Thermoanaerobaculia bacterium
CGTGTTGCGCGCACCCTGGATTCCGCCGAGGTCGGACTTGCCGAGATTGATCAGATCGAAGAGCCCTTTCTCGTCGAGCTGATAGGGATCGTCGAATTCGCCCGCGATGATGCGTGCGCCGCCGGAGAGGGTCTGCATGAAAGAATCGATGAAGGTCTGATCGAAGAGTCCCGTGTCGCGACTGCTCGGATCGCCGGAGTCGTAACCTTTGAATGGACCGAGTCCGTAAACCAGGCGGTCGGTTTGCGGTCCGTGATTGTTAGGCAGCACTTTGAGGTTTTCGCCGATGACTGTCGGGTTCGGATTTCCGGGAGCCATCACGCGTGTTACGGTCATCGTCTCCGTGCCGCCGGTGAGCTGCCAGAGCAGCTCGTTGCCGCCGCCGAGGGAATCGGTGGCTGAGGGCGCCGCTTCGGGCGTGAGAGTCTTCTTGAACTCGATGCGGTAAACCGCTTCGTCTTTCAGGCTCGTGCCTTTTCCGATGTGAAACTCGTAACGGTATCCGTCACAAGCGCGCAGACCCTGATTGCCCTGTCCCGGCTCGTGCAGCGGATTGAAATCCATGATCAGGTACAGCTTGTCGTGAGCGCCGCTGGAGACCCAGGCGAACGTGTCGGTGTTGTCGGCGCAGGGCTCGTTGAGGATGGCCAGCGCTTCGCGATGGCTCGACGCGCGGACCTGCAGCGCGACGAAAAGTGAAAGGACAAACGCTCGACGGAGCGCGGGAGCGAGATTCATGAATCCTCCTTTGTTGGGGAACGGAACTTCGCGGGTGGGGAGGATAGTAGCGCAAGACTATGTAACGCCACGATCTGTTTCCGTCATGATGACCATCATGCATCCGCAGACCTCGCGAGTCTGGGCGACCAGCGCAGTTTTCTTGATCGCGTTACCGTGTTTTTTGGCGGCGCAAGAATATCGGATCGCCTTTCTGTCCAATCGCAAGAACGCGACCGGTATTCATGTCATGCACGCCGATGGCTCCGGGGTAAAGCAACTGACGGACGATAAGTTGGCGCTCTTGTCTGACGGCGCCTGGTCACCGGACGGACAACAGCTCATTTTCAATGCCCTTCGGCAGCATGGACTTCGCCTCGGCGTACAGGGTCCGGAATGGAATGATGATGGCGACGAAAAGCTGATATCGAAATACCCGCTACCGTTTCATTTCCCGTTGTACGTCATGAACGCCGACGGCTCTGGCCAGAAGAGGTTGCTCGATGTCCCCGTGGTTCCGGGAGCTAGATGGTCGCCCGATGGAAAGCGCATTCTGTTCACTTCATCTTATGAGGACCCGCATCGGAACGACCCCGGCGTCCGAAAAGGAACGCAGTCGGTTCCCAGCGCGCTCTATGTTCTCGATCTTGCGACAGGTCGCTACAAGCGAATCACCAGCGTGGGAAGAACCGATTTGAATGTCTTTGCTTCGTGGTCACCAGATGGAGCGCGCGTGCTTTTCACCTGCGGCCGGCGTCCGCGAGAGGTTTGTGTTGTCGATGCCGACGGAGCTCATGAGGAGCAGTTGACTGCTCGAGGGGGGACGGCCGTCTCTACCACTTTCTCGCCCGACGGACATCGGATTGCATTTGTGGCGGCGCCACAGGTTCTATCCGATATCGGGAGTGGCGCCTACGTCATGGACGCGAACGGTGCGCATGCAAGACGCATCAGCAAACTGCTGGTAACGAGCGTCTCGTGGTCGCCCGACGGCAGGAACGTGCTGATACGCGCCGCCAGCGGCGGCACCTATGTCGTGAATGTCGAGGCCAACACCGGCGTGAAGCTTCCTCTTGGATCAGGGCGCGTCTTAGACGAGGTGTTTTCCCCCGATGGACGAGTCATCCTCTATCGATCGAACGAAGAAGGTGTAGACAAGATCTACGCGATTGATGTCGATGGTACCCACCGCCGCAAGTTGAGTGACGACGCCGGCGTAGATTCCCTGTTTTCCGTCTCGCCCCTCTTGCGTTAGAACGAGTTCAGTCACATCGTGCCGTGGCAGCTTCATACGCCGCGATTGCCCCTTCGTCTCGAAGGGTGATGCCGATCTCGTCGAGGCCGTGCAGCAGGCGATTGCGACGGAATCCGTCGATGGTGAACTTCGCGACAAACCCATAGTCGTCGCGAAACTCGCGGACCTCGAGATCGACACTCAGTCGATAGCCTTCGCGGTTCTGCGCGCGAGTGGTGAGCTCGGCGATCACGTCGTCGGTCGACTCGATTGCGGCAATCCCGTTGTTTGTGCAGTTGGCCAGGAAGATGTCGGCGAACGAAGGGGCGATGATCGCCCGGAAGCCGGCATCCAGCAGCGCCCATGCGGCATGCTCTCGCGACGAGCCACAACCGAAGTTTTTTCCCGCGACGAGGATCGACGCTCCGCGATAGCGCGGTTGATTGAGAACGAAGTCAGGGTCGGAGCGCCAGTCGAAGAACAGGCATTCACCGAAGCCGTGGCGCTCGATTCGCTTGAGGAACTGTTTGGGGATGATTTGATCGGTGTCCACGTCGGCACGAGGCAGTGGCGCAACGAGCCCCCGCTGCACACGAAAAGGAGTGGTCATCGAAATCTCCAGCGACGGATATCGGTGAAGTGGCCTGCGATCGCCGCAGCGGCCGCCATGGCCGGACTCACCAGATGCGTGCGGCCGCCGCGTCCCTGGCGTCCTTCGAAATTGCGATTACTCGTCGACGCGCATCGCTCGCCGGGCTGCAGTACGTCGGCGTTCATGCCGAGGCACATCGAGCAGCCGGGCTCACGCCATTCGAAGCCAGCATCGCGGAAGACGCGGTCGAGCCCTTCCTTTTCCGCGGCGCGCTTCACGCGCTGTGATCCCGGCACGACCATGGCCTTGACACCCATGGCCACACTGTAGCCGTGGGCGACGCGCGCGGCGGCGCGAAGATCCTCGAGGCGCGCGTTCGTACATGAGCCGATGAACACGCGATCGACGTTGACGCCCTCGAGCGGCGTGCCGGGACTGAGCGCCATGTACTCGAGCGCGCGCTGCATGGCTGGGTCCCGCGGCGTAGGAACGGCCTCGGTGATCGGCACGACCATGCCGGGCGTTGTTCCCCACGTTACATGCGGAGCGACCGCTGTGGCGTCGATGGTCACCGCGCGATTGAATGTCGCGTCATCGTCGCTTCGCAACGTTCGCCAGCGTGATAGAGCGTCGTCCCAATTTCGTGGTGCGAAGCGCCGTTCCTTGAGGTAAGCGAACGTGGTCGCGTCAGGCGAGATCATCCCGGCGCGCGCTCCTGCTTCGATACTCATATTGCAGAGTGTCATTCGGCCTTCCATCGACAGGGCGCGCACGACTTCGCCGCAGTATTCGATCACGTGCCCGGCGGCGCCGTGCGTTCCGATGCGGCCAATGATGGCCAGCGCGAGATCCTTCGCCGTCACGCCTTCCGCGAGCGCTCCGTTGATCTCGATCTTCATTGTTTTCGGTCTCGTTTGCGGCAGGCATTGCGTGGCCAGAACGTGCTCGACGTCCGAGGTACCGATGCCGAATGCCAGTGCGCCGAATGCACCATGAGTGCTGGTATGACTGTCGCCGCAGACGATGGTCATTCCTGGCTGCGTCAATCCGAGATCGGGCCCGATCACATGCACGATTCCCTGCTCGGTGGAGTCGATGTCGTAGAGGGTGATGCCGAATTCCTGGCAGTTTGCGCGCAACGCCGCGATCTGCCGTGCCGCGAGAGGATCGTCGATGGCGCGGCGGCGATCGGTCGTCGGCACGTTGTGATCGACCGTGGCGATCGTCCGCTCGGGTCTGCGGACGCGCCGTCCCGCGGCGCGAAGGCCTTCGAACGCCTGGGGCGAGGTCACCTCATGGACGAGATGGAGATCAATATAAAGGAGGGGAGGAGCGTCATCGCGCTCGCAGACAACGTGTCTGTCCCACAATTTGTCGAAGAGAGTTTGCGGACCCTTGACGGCTTTCATGACTTCGTCAGCGATGGCGGTCGTTGTGGCCGATCCGCCGAGGTCGCGCGTCCGATGACCGCCAGAGAGAACGTCGGCGATCGCCGTCTCGATCGCTTGCGCCTCTTCCTCGAGGTGCGCGGTGTATCGCAGCAGCAAGGCTGCGGAGGCGATCGCGCCGAGGGGGTTGGCGACGTTCCCGCCGGCGATATCGGGAGCGGATCCATGAATCGGCTCGTACAGATCGACGGCCCCGCCGATTGTTGCCGAAGGGAGCATGCCGAGCGAGCCGGCCAGCGCTGCCGCTTCGTCGGAAAGGATGTCGCCGAACATGTTCTCGGTGAGGATCACGTCGAAGCGCCGCGGATTGCTCACCAGATGGGCGGCGCACGCATCGACATAAAGATGATCGAGATCTATGTCGGTGTAATCCGCGGCGACGCGCGTGACGACCTCACGCCACAAGCGCGAGGTCTCGAGCACATTGGCCTTATCAACGGACGTCACTTTGCGCCGCCGCGAACGTGCCGCTTCGAATGCCACCCGGGCGACGCGCTCGATCTCCTCGACTGAATAGCGCATGGTGTTGACGCCTTCGTGCGACGACAACCTGCGGGGCTCGCCGAAGTAGATCCCGCCGAGAAGCTCGCGCACGATCAGAACATCCGCGCCGCGCACGATCTCCGGACGCAGCGGTGAACAATCAAGGATGGCTTCGTGGCAGAACGCGGGACGCAGATTCGCGAATCCGCCGAGGCGGCGGCGAAGCATCAGCAAAGCAGCCTCGGGACGCTCCGCTGGCGGCAGATGGTCCAGGTTGGGAGAGCCGACCGCGCCGAGCAACACCGCGTCGGCAGCGAGAGTGGCCTCCAGAGTCTCCTGCGGCAACACCGTGCCGTGCGAACCAAAGGCGATAGCGCCGATCGGTTTCTCGACGAATGTGAAGTCGTGACCGAACCGATTGGCGACCGCTCGCAGAACACGGACCGCTTCTCGAGTCACCTCCGGGCCAATGCCATCACCAGGAAGGACGGCGATGGTCAGTTTCATCTGGCCTCCGCGACCAGAGGCTTCGCTTCTGTTGCGATGGCGAGCAGATCCTGATCGTAGATATGCTTCTTCCGATCCGCGAGCGCGATGAACCGCGCGTAGGCGAAATCGAGCTCGTCGCTGGAAAGCGGTGTTCCCAGTTCCTCGTAACGCCGAGCCAAGGCATGACGGCCGGAGTGTTTGCCGAGGACGATTTGCGTCGTGGGAGCTCCGACCGAGTCCGGCGTCATGATCTCGTAGCAGAGCGGATTGTTCAGCACTCCATGCTGGTGGATCCCTGCTTCGTGGGCGAAAGCGTTGCGCCCGACGATGGCTTTGTTCGGCTGCACCGAAAAGCCGATGATCTCCGACAGGAGCTGACTGGTCGGATAGAGCTGTTCGGTTCGGATCCCTGTGGTGAACGGAAGGCGATCGGACCTCACGGCGCAGGCCATGACGATCTCCTCCAGGGACGCATTTCCGGCGCGCTCGCCGATTCCGTTGATCGTGCACTCCGCCTGTTGCGCGCCTGCGTCGAGTGCGGCCAGCGTGTTGGCGACAGCGAGACCGAGATCGTTGTGGCAATGCACGCTGATCGTGATCTGCCGATCACCGACGACGCGATCGCGAATCGCGCGAATGAGCTGCGCGTATTCCGCCGGAGTGGTGTAGCCCACCGTATCCGGAATGTTGAGGACCGTTGCTCCTTCGTCCATGACCACTTTCAGAACGTCGCAGAGATAGTGGATATCGCTGCGGGTCGCATCTTCGGCGGAGAACTCGACGTCACGAACATACTGACGCGCGAGACGGACTGCATGACCAGCCATATCCAGGACTTCTTCGCGCGTTTTGTGAAGCTTGAATTGGAGATGAATGTCGGAGGTGGCGACGAAGAGATGGATCCGGGGATGAACAGCGGGTTCGAGGGCCTCCGCCGCGCGCGCGATGTCGATCCGGCTGACGCGCGACAGTGCCGCTACCGCGGCATCACGGCACTGGGAAGCGACCGCGCGCACCGAATGAAAATCACCCTCCGAAGCGATGGGGAAACCGGCTTCGATCGTGTCCACACCGAGGGACTCGAGCTGCCGCGCCATGCGCACTTTCTCCTCGCGCGTCATCGAGCAGCCTGGCGCCTGCTCGCCGTCGCGCAGTGTGGTATCGAAGATGGCAATTCGATTCACGACCCCGCTCCATCCGTCGTCGCTCCGAGGCTGCTGCTCGAAACCAGCCGCGCGTATTTCGCCAGAACCCCGGTGCGATACCGCGGCTCGGGCGGATGCCATCGCGCGCTCCGCTCGCGCAGGTCATCGTCGGAGACATGCAATTGGAGAATGCGATCATGCGCATCGATGGTGATCGTGTCGTTCTCCTCGACGAGCGCAATCGTTCCGCCGGCAGCCGCCTCCGGGGCGACGTGGCCGACCACCATGCCATGCGTGCCGCCGGAGAAACGGCCGTCGGTGATCAATCCGACAGCGTCGCCGAGCCCGGCGCCGATGAGTGCCGATGTCGGCGCCAGCATCTCGCGCATACCGGGACCACCCTTTGGTCCTTCATAGCGGATGACGATGACGTCACCACGCCGGATCGCTCCGGCCAGAATCGCAGCCAGGCAATCCTCTTCGCAATCGAACACTCGCGCCGGACCGGTCATCCTGGCCACCTTGACCCCGCTCGTTTTCGCCACCGCTCCCTCTTCGGACAGATTGCCGCGCAAAACCGAGAGATGACCTCTCGCATACAGCGGAGCGTGAAAGGGACGGATGACATCCTGATCGGCGCGCGGCGACGGTGACACATGCCGAAGCGATTCCTCGACGGTCTGACCAGTGATCGTCACGGCGCGGCCGTGCAGCAGCCCGTTGACGAGGAGCATCTTCATGACCTGCGGAATCCCGCCGGCGCGATGGAGCTCCACAGCGACGTAGCGTCCGGATGGTTTGAGATCGCAGAGCACCGGAACGCGCGAGCCTATTTCATGAAAATCGTTCAGTTGCAGCGGAACGCCGGCAGCCTGAGCGATGGCCAGCAGGTGCAAGACCGCGTTCGTCGATCCACCGATGGCCATCACGACGGCGATCGCGTTTTCGAAGGCCTCACGCGTGAGGATCTGACGCGGCAGAAGACCTTGCGCCACTGCGCGTGCCAGCACTTTCGCAGAGTCTGCGGTGCTGACGCGCTTTTCGTCATCCTCAGCAGCCATCGTCGACGAGCCGGGAAGACTCATGCCGATCGCATCGATCGCCGCTGCCATGGTGTTTGCCGTGTACATGCCGCCGCACGAACCTGCGCCGGGGCAGGCGTGCCGTTCGATCTCCATCAGCTCGCGCTCCGACATTGCGCCGGCATAGAAGCTGCCGACCGCTTCGAACGCGCTGACGATCGTCAGATCGCGGCCGTCGAATCGTCCGGCGCGGATCGTGCCGCCGTAAACGAAAATCGCCGGGATGTTCAGGCGTGCGATGGCCATCATGGCGCCGGGCATGTTCTTGTCGCAGCCACCGATGGCCAGCAGGCCGTCCATTTGTTGCGCCTGACAGACCGTCTCGATCGAGTCGGCGATCACCTCGCGCGAAACCAGGCTGTAGCGCATGCCTTCAGTGCCCATGGAGATCCCATCGCTGACGGTGATCGTGCCGAAGACCTGAGGCATTGTCCCGTTCGCGCGCAACGCCGCGATCGCGGCATCGGCGAGCCGGTCGAGGCCGAGATTGCAGGGAGTGATCGTGCTGTAGCCGTTCGCTACGCCGATGATCGGCTTCTCGAAATCGGAATCGCCGAAACCGACGGCTCGCAGCATCGCGCGATTGGGCGTGCGCGCGACACCTTCCGTGATGGCTCGGCTTCTCATCGCATCTTTTCCATGACGACCTGCGCGGCCTCATCGCGCAAGGCGAGCATGCGTTTCGCGTAATCACGAAGCACCTGACCGGCTGCGGTGAGCTGAAACCCGCACTGGCGCGACCGGTGGAAAAGGGACGAGCCGAACTCCTCCTCCAGCTTCGCCACGGCCATACTCACCGCCGGTTGCGTACGGAACACCCGCTCGGCCGCGCGCATCATGTTGCGTTCCTCGGCCACGGCTACGAACATCTCCAGCTGTTTGAATTCCATGCTCTCCCTCCCGCTCGTCAGATGCACGGCACCGCGACGTAGGCGCCGGAAAACGTGCATTCATCGACGAAATGCAGCCACTTGCGATAGCGCGGCATGCGACCACGCGTTGCTTCGAAGAACGCACGCTGGATTGAGCGAGTGAAACGCCCGGGCCGCCCGTTACCGATCACCACATCATCCACCTCGCAGACCGGCGTAATCTCCGCCGCCGTTCCGCTGAAGAATGCTTCGTCCGCGGTCAGGAGATCTTCGAGGGCCAGCTCGCGCGTTTCGACGCGGAATCCGAGGTCACGCGCGATCGTCAGGACGGAGTCTCGGGTGATGCCCATGAGAATCGACTGGCGCTCGTCGTTGGTCTGCACGATTCCGTCGCGCACGACGAAGAGGTTTTCGCCTGCTCCTTCGGCGATTCCGCCGGCGGCATCGAGAAGCAGCGCCTCGTCGTAGCCGCGGCCTGTGGCCTCGCGCACCGCCAGGATCGAATTTAGATACTGGCCGCATGCTTTCGCGGTCGTTGGAATCATCTGGGCGTGGAATTTGCGCCACGGCGAGACAGTGACGCGCGCGCCGCGTTCCAGCGCGTCATCGCCGAGCAGTGCCGGCCAGGGCCACGCCAGGACCGCCGCCTCGACGGGACAGGAATGCGGATCGAGACCGAGCGTGGAGCTGCCGAAGAAGACGATCGGCCGCACGTAGCAACTCGTGAACGCGTTCGCGGCAATGATCTGGCAAACTGCGGCGCCGAGCTCGCGGCGCGTATACGGCATCTCGATCCCGTAGACGCGCGCCGAGTCGAAGAGACGATTGATGTGCTCCTCGAGACGAAAGACCGCCGGCCCTTCCGGCGTTTCGTAACAGCGGATCCCTTCGAACACTCCACTGCCGTAATGCAACGCGTGCGATGACACGTGGATGTTCGCTTTCGACCACGGTACGAGCTCACCGCTCATCCACACCGATTTCGCTTCATCGAACGACATTTGCGACCTCCTGGTGCGGCTCGGATTTCTGTTCCTTCTCCAGCCACGGCATCATCGAGCGGAGTCGTTTCCCGACCTCCTCGATCGGGTGGCGAAGGCCATCGGTTTCCAATTTGTTGAACGACGGCTTACCGGCCTCACACTCGGCCATCCACTCGTCGGCGAACTTGCCGGATTGGATGTCCGCGAGCAGTCGTTGCATCTCTGCACGTACGGCGCTGTTGATGATGCGCCGGCCGCGCGTCAGGTCGCCGTATTCCGCTGTGTTGGAGATCGAGTGGCGCATCTTCGCCAGACCGCCTTCGTAGAGAAGGTCGACGATGAGCTTCATCTCGTGCATGCATTCGAAGTAGGCCATCTCGGGCGCGTAGCCGGCATCGACGAGCGTCTCGAAGCCCGCCTGAATCAGCGCCGTGAGACCGCCGCAAAGCACGGCCTGCTCGCCAAAGAGATCCGTCTCCGTTTCTTCTTTGAAAGTCGTTTCCAGGATGCCGGCGCGGCCGGCACCGATCGATGCGGCGTATGCCAGAGCCATCGATCGCGCGTTGCCGGAACGATCGCGCTCGACAGCCACCAGACAGGGAACGCCGCGTCCGCGGACAAACTCCTGGCGCACCAGATGTCCGGGACCCTTCGGGGCCACCATGAAGACATCGACGTTTTCCGGCGGGACGATCTTCTTGAAGTGGACGGCGAATCCGTGCGCGAAGGCCAGCGCGCTTCCCGCACGCAAGTTCGGCGCGATCTCTTCGGTGTAGACGCGCGGCGCCAACTCGTCCGGGACGAGCATCATGACGATGTCGGCGACGCGGGTCGCTTCCGCTGCCGTGCGCACCGGAAGCCCGGCTTCTTCTGCCTTGGTCTGAGACGGGCTCGATTGGCGAAGGCCGACGACGACTTTGCAGCCGGAGTTTTTCAGATTATTGGCGTGCGCATGTCCCTGACTACCGTAGCCGATCACCGCGATCGTCTTGCCGGCGAGCGCGCGCCGATCGATGTCCTGGTCATAAAGTGCTTGCATCGTCTTTCGCTCCTGTTTGTGAATAACCAGCTCGCGTACCGAGAGCACGCGAACCTGTTTGTCGAGGACGCGAACGATCTGCTCGGTCGTCCGCCCGTCGCTGTTGATGGTGACGGTGATCGAAGAGATGTTGTCGGCGTTCGGCTCGGTGACTACCAGTGAATCGATGTTGACGGCGCGCGCCGCGAAAAGGCCGACGATCCGGGCCAACTCTCCCGGACGGTTTTCCACATCGACGGTGATGGTCCGGCTCATCGGAGCACCATCTCTTTGAGCCCCGCTCCGGGAGGAACCATCGGATAGACGTTCTCTTCCGCGGTGACGGAAACGTCGATGACCACGACGCCCGGCGTGCTCAGACCTTCGTCGAGCACTGCACGCAGCTCGGACGGATGCGTCGCTCGCAGACCGCGCGCCCCATACGCCTCGGCGAGCTTCACGAAATCGGGACCGCCTTCGAGATCAACTTCGGAGTAGCGACGTTCGTAGAAAGTCTGTTGCCACTGCCTGACCATTCCTAGATAGCGGTTGTTCATCACCACGACCTTCGTGTTGGTGCGGTATTGCACGGCGGTGGCGAGCTCCTGTGCCGTCATCTGAAAGCCGCCGTCGCCGACGAAGGCGATCACCTGGCGGTCGGGGCAGGCCAGCTGCGCGCCGACAGCCGCAGGAAAACCGAAGCCCATCGTTCCCAATCCGCCGGAAGTGATCGACTGCCGCGGTGCGCGGAACGGGTAATACTGCGCGAGCCACATCTGGTGTTGGCCGACGTCCGTGACCACGATCGCTTCGCCGCGCGTGGCGTGCGCCAGTTCTTCGCAGAGCATCTGCGGTTTGATCGAGTGTTCGCAGCGTTCGTAGCGCAGCGGCTCGGCGTTCCGCCAATCGCCAATCTGTGACCACCAGGCGTCGAGCCGCGCGTCGTCGCAGTCCGTGGGGACTTCTCGCAACATCTGGCGCATGACGCTGCGTGCGTCGCCGGCGATCGCAAGATGAGCACGGACGTTCCTCGAGAGCGAGGAGCGATCGACGTCGACGTGAACGATTTGTGCGTTCGGTGCGAACTTCTCCAGCGCTCCCGTCACGCGATCATCGAATCGAACACCGATGGCAACGATCAGATCGGCGTCGGAAATGGCCATGTTCGCCGCGTAAGTGCCATGCATGCCGAGCATGCCGAGACAGAGTGGGTGGCGCGCCGGAAAACAGCCGAGGCCCATCAGGGTGGGGGTGACGGGGAATCGCAGACGGGAGGCGAGCGTCAGCAACTCTCGCGCGCCATTCGCGTGGACCACGCCGCCTCCGACGTAGAGAATCGGCCGGCGCGCAGCGAGCATTCTCTCCACTGCACGCCTAACATCCCTCGGGTCCCCGTCTTCGTCGGGCGCATAACCGGGAAGACAAAGCGGGGATGGATCGATGTTCGCCGTTCGCTCGGCGGTCACGTCTTTCGGAATGTCAATGAGCACCGGACCGGGACGGCCGGTACACGCGAGATGAAATGCTTCGTGGATGACGGTGGCCAGCTCACCGGCGTCGCGCACGAGGTAATTCATCTTCGTGCACGGCCGTGTAATGCCGACGGTGTCGATCTCCTGGAATGCATCGGTGCCGATCATCTTGCGTGGCACCTGACCGCTGATGACGACCAGAGGCGTGGAATCCATGAAGGCATTGGCGATTCCGGTCACGGCGTTGGTCGCCCCCGGCCCCGAAGTAACCAGCGCGACGCCTGGCCTGCCGGTCGCCTTCGCGTAGCCCTCGGCCATATGCACCGCTCCCTGCTCGTGGCGCACGAGGACGTGACGGAGGCGGCCGCGCATTCGCGTGAGCTGATCGTAGAGATGAAGAACCGCGCCTCCCGGATATCCGAACAGCGTATCGACGCCTTCGCGCACGAGGGATTCGCACACCACCTGCGCACCGGTCATCGGATCGGGCGTCGGTTTGGGCCATTCGCGCTGCAGTTCGGCGATCGCTGTCATCAAAATCTCCGCAAACGAAAAAGGCCGTCATCCTTTTTTGGATGACGGCCTCGAGTGACGATGTTGCTGGTGTCAGGCCGTCATCCGCTCCCGGTAAGGAGGAGAATCGAGAGAATCGACAGGCTGACGAGGACGAACGACACGAACGCGAATGCCACGCTGGCCGCGTCGGGCGCGAAGGCGACTGTCGAAAAAGACTTGCCGTTCGTCATGAGTTGCGCGGTTTTAGCAATTACAGGTGCGTTTCGTCAAATCAAAAATGTTTATGTGCTAACGGGCCGGCGCGGCCGCAGCGATTTCGATGCGGCCGTCGCACAGATGACTTGCAGCGTCAGAACGAGAACTTGGCGCCCAGTTGTGCGATGCGCGGAGGCTCGAATTCTGTCACGGAGCCGAAGCGCAAGCTGGTGAAGTTCGTCTCGATCGTTCGATAGTTCTTCCTGTTGAAGACGTTGAAGACTTCGACGCGCAACTGCACCTTTCCCTTATCCGCAAAACGAACGTTCTTGAAGACCGAGAGATCGGTGTTGAAGTAGCTCGGTCCGAC
>DATBSF010000328.1:0-2481 GCA_036559905.1 Thermoanaerobaculia bacterium
ACGACAAACACCGGATCACAGCCGCGATGCACGATTCGATTTTGATCAATGAAGCGAATCCGCCGCCGGCGGTACCCATGCCATCACTGGCGTCGCGTCTCGATCCGCAGGAGATGAAAGACGCTGCGAATCCGGAGACGGCGCTGCTGATGATCGGCAACGCATTGCGACCGATTCCCGGACCGAAGTCCATGATTTTTTTCAGTTGGGGCCTCGGGCGCCTCAGCGGCGGGCGCGTGTTCATGGAGCGCGGCTACGGGCCGGCGCGTCAGGCGCTCGAAGGCGCGCGCGTGAGTGTCTTCTCGCTCGATTTCACGCAAGCCGACGCGCACTCGCTGGCCGTCGGACTCGGCCAGGTTTCCGCTGATACCGGCGGCTTCTACGCGTCGACCTTTCGATTTCCGCAAATCGCGATCGAGCGGCTGCACAAAACGCTGGCGGGGCACTACGAGCTCGAAGTGCGAAAGCCCGACACGAAGGTTCGCGGACTGCACAGCATCGAAGTCGAAGTGGATCGCAAAGGCGCCGACGTGATGGCGCGCAGCACATACGTCGATCGCGAGTGAGGCGCGCGCTTTGCATTTTTCGCCGCGCTGGAGGTTGTCATGGCCAAGTACGGCAAGAAGGCTGGCGAAAAAGTCGAACGTGCGATGAAGGAGAGGAAGCAGGGCAAGCTGAAGTCAGGCCGGTCGGGAAAGAAAGTGACGAGCCGCAAGCAGGCGATCGCGATCGGACTCTCGGAAGCGCGTGCGGCGGGCGCGAAAGTTCCGAGGAAGAAGTCGTCGAAGAAGAAGTAATCCGACGTCATCCTGAGCCGCGAAGGCGGCGAAGGATCTCGCGCATGGAGATCCTTCGCTTCGCTCAGGATGACGCGCATACTTGCGCGGATGACGCGCACGAACACCGCGCTCCTGATCGCACTCGGCGCGGTGTTCGTCTGGTCTCTCATCCGGCCGCACGACTACTTCACGTGGTTTCTCGAAGTCCTGCCGGCGATCATCGGCTTCGCGCTTCTGGCGGCGACGTATCGCCGTTTTCCGCTGACGCCGCTGCTCTACACGCTCCTCATCATCCACGCGGCGATCCTCATCCTCGGCGGCCACTACACGTATGCCGAGGTGCCGCTGGGATTCTGGATGCAGCGGGTGTTTCATACCGCGCGCAACAACTACGATCGCATCGGCCACTTTGCGCAGGGCTTCGTGCCGGCGATCATCGCGCGTGAGGTCCTCATTCGAAAAAATGTTGTGCGCAGCCGCGGCTGGCTGTACTTCATCGTCGTGTCGATCTGCCTCGCGATCAGCGCGGCCTACGAGCTGCTGGAGTGGCGCGTCTCCGTCGCCACCGGCTCAAAAGGCGACGCATTCCTCGGCACTCAAGGCGACGTGTGGGACACGCAGGAAGACATGGCGACCTGTTTCGTCGGCGCGCTGCTCGCGCCGCTGCTGCTGGGGCGAATTCACGATCGCCAGTTGCGGAGCTCGGTCTCGAGCTGAGAAAAGATCGCGCCGGCTTCCGCGAGATCGCCGCGACCGCCGATCACCTCCAACGCATGGCACAACTCGTACACCCGTGTCGCGCCGACGTGCCCCGATCCGCTCTTGAGCGCGTGCGCCGCGTCGGCAACACCGGCGGCATCTCGATCTGCGAGCGCGTCGCGCATCGCCTGGATGTGCTTGGGCGCATCGCTCAGGAAGATCGCGATGAGGTCGGCGCGATCGATCGCGAATGATCCGCCGGCGATCGGCGCATCGGGAATCCATTTCGCGAGCACGCGCAGCAGTTCCGAGTCGGCGACGGGCTTCGAAATGAAATCGTCCATGCCGGCGGCGAGGCATCGCTCGCGATCCGTCGCTCTGACGCTGGCGGTGAACGCGACGATTGGCGTGTGCTTTTGCGATCCCTCGCGTTGTCGGATCCACTGTGAAGTTCGAAAGCCGTCCATGTGCGGCATGCGGCAATCCATGAAGACGAGGTCGTACGGCGCGCGGTGGAACGCCTCAATGACCTGCAGTCCGTTTTCGACGACGTCGACGTCGAAGCCCATCTGCTCGAGGCGAAGCATCGTCAGCTTGCGATTCGCGCCCTGATCGTCAGCCACGAGGATGCGCTTACGCTGCGGCATTGCGGTCGCGAGTGCCTCGAAAATCGGTCATGAACCAGATCGCGAGCATGACCACCGAGATCAACAGATAGAAATTGCGCGAAAGAATACCCTTCGCGAAATTCGCGAGCCACGGAAGAATCAGAAGCAGGAGCGCGATCAGCATCTCCATCGCGCCGTGCACTGGGAATCGAATGAATCGCAACAGTCCGAGCGGATATCGCGTCAACAGCGACAACACCAGCAGCGTGATGCCCAGGGTGTACGCCATGCTCGCTTGCCGGCCCGCGAAACCTGCGATCGACGGCCCGATGAAAAGGATCGCGACAACGCAGTAATCGACGATTGCGTGCGACCACGCGCCAATCAGTCGCACG